>NZ_JBFTRS010000001.1:0-466009 GCF_056399645.1 Massilia sp. 01N417
CGGCGATGCGCCGGCCGCCGGTCCGGACGGTGCGCCGGCCGGCAGCGACGCCCTGCTGGCCGCGCTCGGCCACGACCCGGTCGAGCCCGATATTCTGCTGGCATCGCTGGGCATCGGCCCCGCATTATTGAGCAGCCAATTGCTTGCGCTCGAGCTCGCCGGAATGGTCGAACGCCAGCCTGGTGGCAGGGTGCAAAGAGTAGTGAAGTAAGTAGAGAAGCGGATAAGGCCGATAAACAACGGTGATGTTTCTGGACGGCAGTGGACCTTGTGACGCACTTGTGCCGGGGCGAACTTAGCTGCTACAGTAGCGTCACCATGTTCGACATCCTAGTCTACCTTTACGAGACGTATTACCGTCCCGATGCCTGTCCCGAGCCGGCCGCCCTGGCGCGCAAGCTGTCCGCCGTCGGTTTCGACGATGTCGAGATTTCCGAAGCGCTGGACTGGCTGAACGGTCTCACCGAAATGGCCGGTACCACCAATCCGGCCCTTGAATCCAGCGGTACCCGTTTCTATATTTCGCAAGAAGTCGATGCCCTCGGCAGCGCTGCCGTCGGCTTCATCCAGTTCCTCGAGCTGGCCGGTCTGCTCACCGCCTCGCAGCGCGAGATCGTCATCGAACGCGCGCTGGCGCTGGACGAATCACCGGTCACGCTGGGCAAACTGAAGATCATCGTCCTGATGCTGCTGTGGAGCCAGGGCAAGGAGCCGGACGCGCTCATGTTCGACGACCTGTTCGGGGCCGACGAAGACGAAGACGCCGAACCGCGCTTGCTACACTGATATTTCACAATCGTCATGATGAAAACGGGGCTGCGGCCCCGTTTTTTCTTGCAACAAAGCAAGATGAGGCGTATTTTCCCTCAGCATACGGGAGGCAGAGTCTACTTGCGGAGTGCGCGTCAACCCGCTTATCATTTGCGGCTACTTGTTAATTGTTACCAATAAGCTATCAACGGACGGGAATCCAGGGGATGTGATCCTGATCCGTGCGGCCGCCGTCATGTATGATGCGCGTGCCGCGACCACCGAATACATAGAGAAACCATATGACCAAAGCCCTCATCATTGCCGAGAAGCCCTCCGTGGCGAACGACATCGCCAAGGCGCTCGGCGGCTTCACCAAGCACGATGAGTATTTCGAATCCGACGAATACGTCCTGTCGTCCGCGGTGGGCCACCTGCTCGAGATCGCGGTGCCGGAGGAATACGACGTCAAGCGCGGCAAGTGGAGTTTCACTCACCTGCCGATGATCCCGCCGTACTTCGCCCTGAACCCGATCGCCAAGACCGAATCGCGCCTCAAGGTGCTGAACAAGCTGATCAAGCGCAAGGATGTCACGACCCTCATCAACGCATGCGACGCGGGCCGCGAAGGTGAACTGATCTTCCGCCTGATCGCCCAGAACGCCAAGGCCAAGCAGTCGGTCAAGCGCCTGTGGCTGCAGTCGATGACGCCGAACGCGATCCGCGACGGCTTCGCCCACCTGCGCAGCGACGAAGAGATGCTGCCGCTGGCCGACGCCGCGCGCTGCCGCTCGGAAGCGGACTGGCTGATCGGCATCAACGGCACCCGCGCCATGACCGCCTTCAACTCCAAGGAGGGCGGCTTCTTCCTGACCACCGTCGGCCGGGTCCAGACCCCGACCCTGTCGATCGTGGTCGAGCGCGAGGAAAAAATCCGCAAGTTCGTGGCGCGCGACTACTGGGAAGTGCGCGCCGAGTTCGTCTGCGCCGCCGGCGTCTACGAAGGGCGCTGGCTCGACACCAAGTTCAAGAAGGACGAGAACGATCCGGAAAAGCGTCCGGAACGCCTGTGGAGCAAGGCCGCCGCCGAATCCATCGTCGTGGCCTGCCATGGCAAGCAGGGTATCGTCACCGAGGAATCGAAGCCGACCACCTCGATGGCCCCGGCCCTGTTCGACCTGACCTCGCTGCAGCGCGAAGCCAACGGCCGCTTCGGCTTCTCGGCCAAGAACACCCTGGGCCTGGCCCAGGCCCTGTACGAGAAGCACAAGGTGCTGACCTACCCGCGTACCGATTCGCGCGCGCTGCCGGAAGACTATCTGAACACGGTCAAGCAGACCCTGGAAGTGCTGAAGGGGAACTCGAACTACCACCAGTTCGCCAAGCAGATCCTGGATAAAGGCTGGGTCAAGCCGAACAAGCGCATCTTCGACAACAGCAAGATCTCGGACCACTTCGCGATCATCCCGACCGGCGTGGTGCCGAAGAACCTGTCCGAGCCGGAACAGAAGCTCTACGACCTGGTCACGCGCCGCTTCATGGCCTTGTTCTTCCCGGCCGCCGAGTTCCTGGTCACGACCCGCTATACCGAAGTCTCGGGCCACCAGTTCAAGACCGAGGGCAAGGTCATGACCAACCCCGGCTGGCTGGCCGTGTACGGCAAGGAAGCCGCCGGCGACGACAAGGACGGCGCCAGCCTGGTGCCGGTCGCCAAGGGCGAGAAGGTGCTGGCCGACAAGGTCACGCCGAACGGCCTGGTGACCAAGCCGCCCGCACGCTACAACGAAGCGACCCTGCTGTCGGCGATGGAAGGCGCGGGCAAGCTGGTCGATTCCGACGAACTGCGCGACGCCATGGCCGGCAAGGGCCTGGGCACGCCGGCGACCCGCGCCGCCATCATCGAAGGTCTGCTGACCGAGAAATACCTGCTGCGCGAAGGCCGCGACCTGATCCCGACCGCCAAGGCGTTCCAGCTGATGACCCTGCTGCGCGGCCTGGGCGTGAACGAGCTGACCGCGCCGGAACTGACCGGCGAATGGGAATACAAGCTGTCGCAGATGGAGAAGGGCCAGATCTCGCGTGAAGAGTTCATGCGCGAGATCGCGCAGATGACCCAGATCATCGTCAAGCGCGCCAAGGAATACGACAACGACACCATCCCGGGCGAGTACGCGACGCTCAAGACGCCGTGCCCGAACTGCGCCGGCGTGGTCAAGGAAAACTACCGCCGCTTCGCCTGCACCAAGTGCGATTTCTCGATGAGCAAGGTGCCGGGCGGCCGCCAGTTCGAGATCGAGGAAGTCGAGGAACTGCTGAAGAACCGCACCATCGGTCCGCTGCAGGGCTTCCGCTCGAAGATGGGCCGTCCGTTCGCAGCGGTCCTGCGCATCGTGCGCGACGAGGACATCCACAACTACAAGCTGGAGTTCGACTTCGGCCAGGACAAGGATGAGGGCGAGGAGGGCGAAGGCGTCGACTTCAGCGGCCAGACCGCGGTCGGTCCCTGCCCGAAATGCCACGCCGGCGTCTATGAGATGCCCCTGGCCTACGTCTGCGAAAACAGCGTGGCCAAGCCCAAGACCTGCGACTTCCGCAGCAGCCGCATCATCCTGCAGCAGGAAATCCTGCCCGAGCAGATGGCCAAGCTGCTGAACGAAGGCAAGACGGATCTGCTGCCGGGCTTCGTATCGCAGCGTACGCGCCGCGCCTTCAAGGCTTTCCTGGTGCGCGGCAAGGACGGCAAGATCAGCTTCGAGTTCGAGGAGCGCAAGGCCAAGCCGGGCGCCAAGGGCAAGGCTGCGGCTGCCGACGAGGGCGGAGACGAGGGCGGCGCGGCGGTAGCGAGCAAGCCCACCGCGCGTAAGGCGGCGGCCAAGACCGCTGCCAAGACCGCCACCAAGACGGCCGCCAAGAGCGCGACCAAAACGGTAGCGGCAAAGAAAGCGCCGGCCAAGCGCGCGGCGAGCACCGCGAAGAAGGTAACGGCCGGAGAATAAACGCCTCCTGCCGGCGTCGCCGGCGTATCGTATCGAGCTGTACAGAAACCCGAAGCCGCTTGCCGGCCTCGGGTTTTTTTTGGCGCTGTTCGCGCCAAGTGTGGAATCTATTTCGTAAGCCTGCGGTCCAATGTCGACCTGAAGCGTTGACGGAGGCACCATGCAAGCACGGCAGTTCGAACAGTTCCTGCAACGTCTGTCCAGCTTGACCCGGCGGCAACGCGACCGCGTGCTCGAACTGCTGCAATCGGTAGCCGGCCTCGATCGCGTACTTGAGATCGTCGAGCAGCCCGCCGCACCACCCTGTTGCCCGCACTGCCAGGCCAGCAAACCCTATCGCCACGGCCATGCGCACGGACTGCAGCGCTACCGCTGCCGCAGTTGCCGCCGCACCTTCAACCTGCTCAGCGGCACGCCGCTGGCCCGGCTGCGCTACAAAGGGCATTGGCTCGACTACCTCGGCGGCATGCTCGACTCCCGCAGCGTGCGCCGCGCGGCGCGCGAGATCGGCGTGGCCAGTGCGACCAGTTTTCGATGGCGTCACCGCTTCCTGGCCTTGAGCAAGGATGACCGGCCGCAGCGCTTGAGCGGTATCGCCGAAGCCGATGAGATGTATGTGCTCGAATCGCACAAGGGTTCCAGAAGCCTCGACCGTCCGCCACGAAAGCGTGGTGGCAAGGCGACAAAGCGTGGGATCTCGAACGAGCAGGTGTGCATCCTGGTCGCGCGCGATCGCAGCGGCCGGACCATCGATGCCATGACCGGCAAGGGCAGCGTCAGCAAGCGGCAGTTAGTAAAGCACCTGGGGCCAAGGCTGGAGCGCGACGTGCTGCTGGTGACCGACAGCCATGCGGCCTATCCGGCATTCGCGCAGGAGCTCGGGATCTCACATGAAGCCATCAACGCGAGCGCCGGCGAACGAAGGCGCGGTGCGCTGCACATCCAGAACGTCAACGCGTACCACAGCCGGATGCGCGCCTGGCTGCTGCCATTCCGCGGCGTCGCCAGCCGCTATCTGCCCCATTACTTCGGCTGGCGCTGGGCGCTGGATGGGCGGCGGATCGCCAGTGCGGATGCCTTTTTGAGAGCGGCGCTCGGCCGGTTCAACACCTAGCGCGAACAGCGCCTTTTTTTTCGACCAGCTCCTCAGTCACTGTCTCAAAAAATTAACGGAATTGCGCACGCAATATACAAATCTGACAAGAAATCATGTATATTTCCGTGCGGCAACCGAAATTGCGACACATTTCACGTTTCGGATCCGCAAATCGCTCAATTATTGATATTCCGACATGAGACTCTTCGACCTCAATATTGCAACCCGCCTGTACCTCGGCTTTGGCGCGATCCTGGCTCTCCTGATCACGCTGGTGAGCCTGTCCTACTTCAATTTCGCGCGCCTGGGCGATGCCAACCGGATGAACGAGCATACCCACCAGGTGCTCGCCGAGGTCGACGCGGTCCTGCTGGCGCTGGTCAACACCGAAACCGGCGAGCGCGGCTTTGCCCTGACCGGCAAGGAAGCGTCGCTCGAGCCCTATAACGCCGGCAAGGACGACTTCCGCCAGCACCTGGAAGCCGCTCGCAAGCTGACCGCGGACAATCCGCACCAGCAGGCACGCCTGCAGCGTCTCGCCGACGAGCAGCAGAAGTGGCTCGACGGCGCCGTCGACCCGACCATCAAGCTGCGCCGCGCCGGCCAGGATGCCGATATCGCCGCCGTGGTGGCCGCCGAGCAGGCTGGCAAGGGCAAGCAGAGCATGGATGCGATGCGCAAGCTGCTGGCCGAGATGAAGGCCGAGGAGAACGGCTTGATGGCCGAGCGCGCCAAGGCCGCCGACGCCCGCTCGGCCTCGATGTCGCTGACCCTGATTGGCGGCGGCCTCGTTGCCGTCGTGCTGGGCCTGGCGGTGGCGATCTGGCTGGCGCGCAACATCACGGCGCCGCTCGGCTATGCGGTGAGCATCGCCCGGCGCGTGGCCGAGGGCGATCTGACGGCGCACGTGGACGTGCGCTCGAAGGACGAGACCGGCCAGCTGATGGCGGCCCTGAAGGAGATGAACGGCGCGCTGCTCGACATCGTGACCCGCGTGCGCGCCGGCACCGACACCATCGCCACCGCTTCCAGCGAGATCAATGCCGGCAACCAGGACCTGTCCTCGCGCACCGAACAGCAGGCCAGCTCGCTGGAAGAGACGGCCTCGTCGATGGAAGAGCTGACCTCGACCGTGAAGCAGAACGCCGATAACGCCCGCCAGGCCAACCAGCTGGCGGCCACGGCCTCCGAGAACGCCGTGCGCGGCGGCGAGGTGGTGGCCCAGGTGGTCAGCACCATGGGCTCGATCAACGAGTCGGCGCGCCGCATTTCGGACATCATCGGCGTCATCGACGGCATCGCCTTCCAGACCAATATCCTGGCGTTGAACGCGGCGGTGGAAGCGGCCCGTGCGGGCGAGCAGGGCCGCGGCTTCGCGGTGGTGGCCGGCGAGGTGCGCAACCTGGCCCAGCGCTCGGCCGCGGCCGCCAAGGAGATCAAGGAGCTGATCGGCGACTCGGTCGAGAAGGTCGCCACCGGTTCGCGCCTGGTCGACCAGGCGGGGCGGACGATGGAAGAGGTGGTCGGCAGCGTCAAGCGGGTGTCCGACATCATCGGCGAGATCGCCGCCGCCAGCGACGAGCAGAGCGCCGGCATCGAGCAGGTCAACCAGGCCATCACCCAGATGGACCAGGTGACCCAGCAGAATGCGGCGCTGGTCGAGCAGGCGGCGGCGGCCGCCGAGGCGATGCAGGAGCAGGCGGACGGCCTGGCGGGCCTGGTCGGCACCTTCCGCACCGGCAGCGAAGGCCGGCAGGCGGCGTCCCGCCCGGCCCGTCCGGTGCTGGCCGCGCCGCGCAAGGCGCCAGCCGTGACGGCCGGCGATGGCTGGGAAAGCTTCTGAGCCGATTCAGAAGCTGAGCCGATAAATCGGCAGTGCCTATAAGCATTGCCGATAGAGGCGTGCTACGCTCTTCCAGGTTTCGTCATCGGAAAGTGAACACGCGTGAAGGCACTGGAAAAAGTCAGCAGTTTTGTCGGCAGAACATTTTCGGCCTGGGTCCTCCTGTTTGCCTGCTTCGGCTTTTTCGCGCCCCAGCTGTTCACGGGCCACAAGGCCTGGATCACGCCCCTGCTCGGCATCGTCATGTTCGGCATGGGGCTGACCCTGTCGGCGGCGGATTTCAGGGAAGTCTTCCGCCGGCCGAAGGACGTCGCCATCGGCGTCGTCGGCCACTACCTCATCATGCCCGGCATCGCCTACGTATTGGCGGTGGCGCTGCGGCTGCCGCCGGACATCGCTGTCGGCGTGATCCTGGTCGGCTGCTGCCCTAGCGGCACCGCCTCCAACGTAATGACTTTCCTGGCGAAGGGCGATGTCGCGCTCGGGGTGTCGATCGCCTCGGTGTCGACCCTGGTCGCGCCGCTCGCCACGCCGGCCCTGGTGTCCCTGCTGGCCGGCAAATGGATGACGATTAACACGCAATCCCTGTTCCTGGATATCGTGCAGGTGGTCATCGTGCCCATCCTGCTGGGGATTGTTGCCAAGACCCTGTTCCGCCGGCAGGCGGCGGCCAGCGTCAAGGTCCTGCCGCTGGTGTCCACGGCGGCCATCGTGGTGATCGTCGCCATCGTCGTTGCCCTGAACCAGCCCAAGCTGGCGACCGGCAGCCTGCTGATCCTGGTAGCCGTGGTCCTGCACAATCTGCTGGGTTTCGCGCTCGGCTACCTGTTCGCCAGGCTGTTCGGCATGGACCTCGCCAAGCGCAAGGCGGTCATGCTGGAGACGGGCATGCAGAATTCCGGACTCGGCGCCGCCCTGGCGGCCGCGCATTTCAGTCCCCTGGCGGCGGTGCCGAGTGCGCTGTTCAGCGTCTGGCACAACCTGTCGGGTTCGGTGCTGGCGGCCTGGTTCGCGCGCAGGACCGATTGATCGCTCAGGCGCCGGCGCGATGCGCACGGCTCCCAGCATCATTTCTTCCATGTCGGGAAGGAATAAAAAAACCGCGAATCGCTTCGCGGTTCTTCAAGGTCTGCCGCAGGCAGCGTTACCGGCAGATTACTCCCGCAAGTCTTCCTGCAGCGCGCGGATGGCCGCCTCGCCGTTGCGGATCGCCTTCACGCGGCGCACGATCTCGGCGCGCCAGGCTTCGTCGGCGTCCTGTTCCGGGTCGTCGCTGTCGGTCAGCAGCAACTGCATCAGCTCGCGCTTTTCCGCTTTGGAAAGCAGCTGGATCTGTGCGGCCAGTTCTGCGACGGTAGACATCCTCATACTCCTAACAGGAAATTGTGACCAGATAATAACGTGAAGTTTATTGCGTGTCGACAGGGACCATATTATCCGTTGGTTTCCTGTCAATCAGCTTGTTATCGGGGTCGATGCCGGCCCTTGCCGGGCGTGCGTCGACCACCAGCACGACGGTCTGCTGGCGGCGTTCGACCAGGCGGCGCTCGCGTGCCAGCGGGTTGCCGTTTTCGTCGTCGACGCCGAATTCGATCCAGTCCTTCAGCGGCACCTCGTGTTCCTCGCCCAGTTCACCGGCGCGTACCTTGCCGGCGGTGGCGCGGATCGTCACCTCGTATTTGCCGTCCTGGCGGCGGTGCGCGCTGGCGCTGTCGGCGCGGTTCCCGTACAGCACGATGGACTCGAACAGGTCGTCGATCAGGTAGGCCTTGTCGGCCGGCGTCACCGCGCGCAGTTTCTCGACCAGGGTGGTGACGGTCGGGTAGGGCGCGCCGTGGAAGGCGTATTCGGCCAGCAGCTGGCGCAGCACGCCGTTGACGGCATCTTCGCCCACCAGGTCCTGCAGCAGGTACATCGCCAGGCTGCCCTTGCGGTAGTGGATGTAGGGCTGGTCCTCGTTCTGCGCCAGCGGTAGCTCGCGCTTGCGTTCCGTCGCCCGGCCCATCAGGTATTCCTCGAGGTCGTAGCGCAGGAAGCGCCGCATCTTGCTGGAGCCGAAGGTGCGCCGCATCGTCATCAGCGCCGTGTATTCGGCCAGGCTCTCCGACAGCACGGTGGCGCCGCGGGTGTCGGCGCCGATCAGCTGGTGCGCCCACCACTGGTGGCCGACTTCGTGGGCGGTCACGTAATACGGGTAGTCGATGTCCTTGCGCGATTCCGGATCGACCTTGGCGATGAAGCCGGCGCTCTCCGAGAACGCGATGGCGCCCGGCGCCGCCTGGGCATACGAGGCATAGCGCGGGAATTCGGCGATGCGCAGCTCGCGGAACTGGTAGGGGCCGAAGTGCCTGGTGCCGTATTCGAGGGCGGCCTTGGCGCCGCCGATCATGCGGTCGACGTTGAAGTCGTGGCCGGGCTGGTAGTAGACGTCGATCGTCACGTCCTGCCAGCGGTCGTGCCGCACTTCGTAGCGCGCCGACTGGAAGGTATAGAAGTTCAGGATCGGCTTGTCCATCCGGTAGTGGAAGTAGTGGCGGCCCTTGGCCATCCACTCGCTGTCCAGGGTGCCCGGCGCCACCGCGATCTGGTCGAGCGAGGTGGAGACCACGGCGTCGAAGCGGATCCAGTCGGCGTCGCTGCCGAGGTAGTTGCTGGCGCGCGCGCCCTGGTCCTCGCGCGCCGCCATGGGCTCCTTCGGCCCCAGGCCGTGGCGCTTGCGGTCGCGGTCGTCCTGCAGTTCGACATTGTGCTGGTAGCCGACGCGGGGCAGGATCGCATTGCTGAAGAAGGTGCCGTTGCCCACCACCGCCGTGTCGCGGCCCAGGCCCAGCACGCCGCCCGGCGCATCCTCCAGTTCGAATTCGAGGGCGATGCGCGCGCCCGCCGCCAGCGGCGTGGCCAGGGCGTAGCGGTAGAAGCCGCGTTTGGCGTCGGCGGACAGCAGCTTGATCCCCAACTGAGCCGCCTGCGAGAAGCGCAGACGCAGCACCGGGCCGGGCTGCTGGGTCAGGACCAGTTCCGGGATCGGCGCGCCGCTGCGGTTCTCCAGCTGGTAGGCGCCCTTCACCTTCAGGGTGCGGGTGGCCGGCATGATGTCGACCTGCAGGTCGACGTCGGTGATGCGCGGCTGCGGGAGTTTCGCGTAGCGGCGGTAGCGCAGTTCGTACTCGGCGCGCAGGCGGTCCTTGGTCCAGGCGGACTGGTAGGCGCCCACGTGTTCCAGGTTGTACCAGAGGAGCAGCCCGGATCCCAGGAACAGCAGGGCGCCCAGGCCGAAGGCACCCAGCACGCCGGGGCTCAGGCGCTGGCGCGCCAGCTGCAGGCGGTCGTGGAAGCGGTCGGTCACGCCGCGCGGCCACAGCACCAGCGCGGCCGCCAGCAGCACCAGCGCGGCGCCGCCCCAGTACACCAGCAGCGCGCGCTGCAGCGCCAGGTGGTGGCCGAAGCCGTTCATCGCCGAATAGGTCACGTCCGGCAGCGCGCCGTACAGCAGCATCGGGTGGTCCAGGCCCAGCGTGGACAAGGTGATGCTGGCCACGTAGTACAGCACCAGCACGAAGTAGCCGAGGTATTTGTGGTTGAGGATGGCCTGGACCGCGACCGCCAGCACCGCCACCAGCGCATACTTGGGCAGCAGCACGGCGAACAGGGTGAACAGGTAGAGGCCGGGCTCCAGCGCCACGTAGCCGCGGAACAGCTGGATCAGCATCCCGCACAGCATCGCCACCAGCAGCAGCACCGCCTGCAGGCCGACCAGGGCCAGGGTCTTGGACGCCAGCGGCAGCCAGCTCGGCATCGGCATCGCATCCAGCATCTGGGCCATGCGCGATTCGCGTTCGCGCCAGACCATCTCGCCGGCATAGAAGGTGGTGACGATCAGCAGGAACACCGCGAACACGTCGCGGATCAGGTCCAGCACCATGTAGGTGACCGGATAGGTGGTGGTGCCGTAGATGGTGCCCAGGTCGAGCGAGCTGACCACCAGCACCAGCACGCCGGCCAGCGCGATCACGGCAAAGTAGACGTTCTTGACCGACTCGCGCAGGTTGAGCCAGGTCGATTTCAGCAGCAGCAGGCCCAGGTTGCGGGCGGCGAAGTCGGGCGTCTCGCGCGTGTCGGCGGCCGGCTGGGGCGTGGCCGCCGCGGTCTCGCCTTCGCCGCGCGCGGCCGCGCGCCGGGCCGGCGGGCTGGCGACGAAGCTGAAGCGCCAGTAGCCGAGCAGCAGCACGACCAGCGAGAAAGCCGACCAGATCAGGCGGTTCGCCAGGTACACGCCTTCGAAGGGGACCATGCGCGTGTTGCGCTCGGCGATGGTCCAGTATTCGGTCAGGCGGATCAGGGCGGTGGTGCCGAAGGGGTCGATCAGGGCCGCCAGGGTCTTGTAGTCGAGGTCGCGCGCCAGCGAGGGCGCCACCAGGTAGCCGATCATCATCACCACGCCGGCCACGTACACCGGCAGCATGCGCCGCGTCAGCGCCGCCAGCACGAAGAAGATGGCGCCGAAGATGAATAGGTTGGGCAGCAGGGTCAGGAAGTAGGGCGCCAGGTAGGCCAGCGCCGAGAACGGGCCGACCCGCGACGGGTCGACGCCCGGCAGCAGGGTCCCCAGCAGGTTGCCCAGCACGATCGAGGAATACACCACGGCCATCGTGGCCAGGGCGCCGAGGAAGCGCCCGAACACGTAGGCCGACTTCGGAATCGGCGCGCTGAAGAAGAAGTGATGGGTCTCGTATTCGAAGTCCTGCTGCACCGAGCGGCCCAGCATGGCGGCCGCCACCACGATGCCGAAGCAGCCCAGCAGGGCCACCGACAGCGCCACCTGGCGCGGACCGTTGACCAGCACCCGGCCGCCGAAGGAGACCGTGAAATCCTTGAAGGCGCCGCCGGACGCGGCCACCCACAGCATCGCCAGCGCCAGGAAGGAGGCGAAATAGACCCAGGTCGAGAGGAGCTTCAGGCGCTGCCGGGCCTCGAACAGCGCAATGGCGTAGAGCGCGCGCATGAACTCAGCAGTTTCCCGCCGCCGCGTTGTGGCGGCCGGCGATGGTGGCGAAGTAGACGTCTTCGAGGGTGGGGTGGACGGGTTCGAAATCGTCGCCCGGATAGCGCTCGGCATACACGTGGATCATCGGGCGTCCGCTCAGCAGGCGGGTCGAGATCACCGTGTGGCGCTTCTGGAAGGCGAGCAGCTCGGGCTTGTTGACGAAGCGCGCCCAGATCTTCCCCTCGATGCCCTCGATCAGCCTGGCGGGCTCGCCGCACAGCAGCACATTGCCCTTGTTGATGATCGCCATGTTGGCGCACAGGTCGGCGACGTCGGACACGATATGGGTGGACAGGATCACGGTCTTGTCCTGGCCGATGTCGGACAGCAGGTTATGGAAGCGCACCCGCTCCTGCGGGTCGAGGCCGGCGGTCGGCTCGTCGACGATGATCAGCTGCGGATCGCCCAGCAGGGCCTGGGCGATGCCGAAGCGCTGCTTCATGCCGCCCGAGAAGGTGCCGAGGCGCTGGTCGCGCACCTCGAACAGGTTGGTCTGCTGCAGCAGGCCGTCGACCACTTCGCGCCGGCGGGCGCGGTTCGCCAGCCCTTTCAGCTGGGCGAAATGGTCGAGCAGTTCGTAAGCGGTCACTTTCGGATAGACGCCGAAATCCTGCGGCAGGTAGCCGAGCAGGCGGCGCACCTCGTCCTTTTCGTCGAGCAGGTCGATATCGTCCAGGAACACCGAGCCGGAATCGCATTCCTGCAGGGTGGCCAGGATCCGCATCAGGGTCGATTTGCCGGCGCCGTTCGGCCCGAGCAGGCCGAACATCCCGGGCGGGATGCTCAGCGTGACCCCGTCCAGCGCCACCACGCCGTTGGCGTAGGTCTTGGACAAGTTGCGGATTTCTAATTCCATAGTGAGAATCTGCGTATTTTGATGACTATTGCATTGTATTAAAAATGAGCGCCAGGGGCAGCGTCCATGCGACACACGGCAGTTTCACCGTCCCGGAATGCAAAAACGCGCGACCAGGTGCAGTGGAAACAACGTCCCAGCATACGGCAGTGAAAAATTTCTGTCCAGTTTGACAACTTCCTTTCCCTGCCGGGTGGGGGGAATATACGGCGGAGGCATATAATGGCGCTTTCAGCGTATTGAACATGCAAGCCATGGATAACCTGTCCCGCTCCATCAATCCTCTCGACAACCTGATTTCGGGCTTCGACCGCGCGCTGCGCGTGGTCGGCGGCGTGGCCAAGGCTTCGCGTCCGAATCCCGGCACCCTGGCCCAGGACTGCGAACTGAATGCCCAGGAAGCGCGCCACAGCGCCGGCCTGATGCGTGTGAACCACGTCGGCGAAGTCTGCGCCCAGGCGCTGTACGATTCGCAGTCGCGCCATGCCGGCAGCGCGGCGATGCGCGCCCAGTTCCAGCAGGCCGGCCGCGAGGAAGAAGACCACCTGGCCTGGACCGCCGAACGCCTGGCCGAACTGGGTTCCCAGCCGAGCCTCCTGAATCCGGTGTGGTATGCCGGCGCCTATGCGCTGGGGACGGTGGCGGCGCGCATGGGCGACGCCCACAGCCTGGGCTTCGTGGTCGAGACCGAGCGCCAGGTCGAAGCCCACCTGAACAGCCACCTGGACAAACTGCCGCCGCAGGACGGCAAGTCGCGCGCCATCGTCGACCAGATGCGCGTCGACGAGATCGAGCACGGCGCCAAGGCCCAGGCGATGGGCGCGGCCGAGATGCCGCTGCCGGTGCGCATGGCGATGCGGGCGATGGCCAAGGTCATGACCACCACCGCGTATTACATTTGAAGCGTTTGCGTCGCATGTAGGGTGGGCTCCCCGAGCCCACGCATTTACGCCTCGACGATCTCGAACGAGTGCGTGATCTCGGCCGTCTTGGCCAGCATGATCGAGGCCGAGCAGTACTTGTCGTGCGACAGGTTGACGGCCCGCTCCACCGCCGCCGGCTTCAGGTTGCGGCCGCTGACGATGAAATGGAAGTGGATCTTCGTGAACACCTTCGGATCGGCGTCCGCGCGTTCGGCCTTCAGCGTGACGTCGCAGCCGCGCACGTCCTCGCGGCCGCGCTTCAGGATCAGCACCACGTCATAGGCGGTGCAGCCGCCGGTACCGAGCAGCACCATCTCCATCGGGCGCGGCGCCAGGTTGTGGCCGCCGCCTTCCGGCGCGCCGTCCATGCTGACCATGTGGCCCGAGCCGGTTTCGGCCCGGAAGCTCATCCCCGACGGGCCGTTCCAGCTGACTTTGACTTCCATTGCATTCTCCCTTGCGTGATTCAGGCCGTCTATTCTAAGGCTTACACGGAGAGCACGTAGCGTTCGCTCTTCATGCGCCAGCTGGCGAAGCCGACGGCGATGGCCGCCGCCAGCGCCGAACAGGCAAAGGTCATCAGGACGGGCAGGGCGCCGATGTCGCCGCCCTTGCTCATTTCGCGCAGCAGGGTCTGGTTCGACAGCACCGGCACCATATACATCCAGTCCGCGGTCTTCAGCTCCATCATCGGCACGATGAAGGCCGGCAGCATCGGCAGGATCATCACGAAACTCAGCACGCTCTGCGCTTCCTTGAAGGATCTGGCGTTCATGGCCAGCGCCACCTGCAGCCCGGCGGCGAACAGGCACAGCGGCACGCTGACGATGCAGATCAGTAGCACCTCGGCCCAGCCCATGCTCCACGACATGCCGATCTCTTCCAGCGGCAGCCAGGACAGGATGGCATGCGCCAGCACCAGTTCGAGGGTGACGCCGATGATGGCCAGGCTGCCGGAGGTCAGCCACTTGCCGACCACCAGCTCCCAGGCCTTGGCCGGCTGCGCCATCAGCACTTCCATCGAACGGCGCTCGCGCTCGCCGGCGGTGCTGTCGACGGCGGTCGACATGCCGCAGATGAAAGCCGGCACGAACAGGATGCCGAGGATGCCGCCGATCAGGCCCGCCGAACGCGAGGCATTGGTGGCGGTATCGAAGCGCTGGACCTGGACCGGCGCCAGGGTCGCCGGCGACACGCCATGGGCCAGCAGGCGCGCGCCGGCGACGTTGGCGTTGTAGGCTTCCAGCACGCTCTCGACCTCGCGGCGGCGCGGACCGTTCTCGTCGGCCGAGTCGTACCACAGCTCGACGCGCGCCGGGCGCATCGCCGCATAGTTCTCGGTGAATTTATCGGACAGACGCAGCACCACGGCGTATTTGCGCGCCTGCAGCGCCTCGGTGATCGCCGGCTCGTCGAGTGGGCCGAGCTCCCTGGCGGTGATGTTGCGCTGCTTGAGCTGGGCCATCAGCGTGGGCGCCTGGGCGCCGCCGATGACCGCGATCTCGACGCCGTCGCGCTCCGGCTTGGTGGCGCGCTTGATGGTCTGGTTGACCACGTAGCCGATCATGATCGGGTACATCAGGGTGAACAGCGCCAGCAGGCCGAGCGTGCGGCGGTCGCGCAGGGCTTCGCGCAGCTCTTTCAGGAAGACGATCAGGAAGCTCGGTTTCATGCGGCGATCCCTTCTTCGGTGCCGACCAGGCTGACGAAGGCGTCTTCCAGGTTGGCGATGCCGGTGCGCCGGCACAGTTCTTCGGGCGAGCCCTGGGCCACCGTATGGCCCTTGGCGATGACGATCACGTCGTCGCACAGATGGGTCACTTCCTGCATCACGTGGGTGGCCATGATCACGCAGCAGCCCTCGGCGCGCAGGCTCGACAAGGCGGTGCGCAGGGCGCGCGTGCTCATCACGTCCAGGCCGCGGCTCGGTTCGTCCAGCAGCAGGTGGTGCGGGCGGTGCAGCAGCGTGCGCGCCAGCGCGACCTTGATGCGCTGGCCCTGCGAGAAGCCCTTGGCGCGGCGCTCGAGGATGTCGTCCATCTGCAGCAGCCCCGATACTTCGTCGATGCGCTGTTTCAGCGCGGGGCCGGCCATGCCGTTCAGCTCACCGAAGTACTGCAGGTATTCGCGGGTGCTGAGGCGCTCGTAGAGCCCGAACTGGTCGGTCAGGAAACCGATGTTGCGGCGTACCGCCAGCGGATCCTTTTCCGGATCGACGCCGTCGATCGCGATGCTGCCGTGGTCGCGCCTGAGCAGCCCGACCAGGGTGCGCAGGAGGGTGGTCTTGCCGGCGCCGTTGGGACCGAGCAGGGCGGTGATCTGGCCGTCGCGTGCGGTGAAGCTGACGCCGCCGAGGGCGTGCACGGAGCCGAACTGTTTGCGTACTTCCTGGACTTCTATCATGGCGGGCTGGGGATCAGGGTTGCGGGCCGGCGCTGCCGAGCTGGAAGGTCGGGGCCGGGATCTCGGACAGGCACTTGGCGTCGAGCGGGCTGGCCGGGCGGTCGAGGAATTCGCGCAGCAGGCGCGGCGCGCAGCCGAGCTGCGAGACGCCGTGGCCGGCATTCGCCACCACCAATTGCTGGGCATTGCGCATGTGGCGCGCGGCGCTTTCGGCGCGGCGCGGCGGCGTCACCGGATCGAGGGCGCCGGACAGCAGCAGGGCCGGCGCCTGGATCGTCGACGGCTCGGCATACGGCGCGGCCGGCACCGACATCAGCTTGCACAGGCCGGGAATGCGGTCGGCCAGCGGGCGCGTGAGCAGCGCCGCGTCGTCCTTCAGTAGCGCCGGCGTCATGCGCGGTACGTCCTCGGCGCAGACCACCGACAGGTACAGCAGGGTCGCGCTGGAGGCATCGCTGGCGAAGTCGCCGGCGATGTTGTGGCGCGCGATGAAGGGCTCCCAACGGCCCTGGTAGGCGCTGTGCAGCAGGAAGGGCAGGCGGCGCGCGTCGGCCGGCGAGTACAGGATGTTGTGCACGGTGCCGAGGAAGCGCGGACCGGTCATCGTGAACGTCACCTGCTGGGCCGTGCGCGGATCGGCGATCGACAGCTTGAGGCCGGCCTCGGCGCGCGCGGCCAGGGCGTCGAATTCGGCGCGCAGCTTGGGGTAGGCCTTGTTGCAGGCGGTATCGGCCCGGCATTGCGCGAACAGCTTGTCGAGCGCGGCCTGGCCGTCGCGGCCGCCGGCCGGGATCACCTGTTCCGGCGCGGCGACGCCGTCCAGCACCAGCGAACGCACGCTGTCCGGGAAGGCGCGCGCATAGGCCTGGCCGAGGCGGGTGCCGTAGGAGCCGCCCCAGACGTTGATCTTGCCGTAGCCGAGGGCGCGGCGGACCTGCTCGATGTCGCGTGCGGCGGCCGCCGTGGTGTAGGCGGCGAAGGGCGCCGGCTTGCTGCCGATGCAGCGGCGCAGTCCGGCTTCGATCTCGGCGTCGCTCAGCATTTCTTCGTTGGGCGGGGTCTCGCAATCGAGCTTGCCGGACAGGCCGGTGCCGCGCTGGTCGATGAAGACGATGTCGCGGGTGGCGCGCACGCGCTTGAAGGCGGCCGACAGCAGCGGCAGCACGTCGCTGCCGGCCTGGCCGGGACCGCCGGCCAGCACGAACAGCGGATCGGGGCGCGCCGGCTCGCGGAAGGCCGGGGCCACCGTCACGTGCAGCTTCAGGCCGGCGGCCGCGGGCGCGGCATAGTCGAGCGGGACGGGAATGGACAGGCAGCGCAGCGTTTCCTCGGCGCCGGGCAGGTGGCAGCTGCGGGCGGCCGGCTTGGCGGCCGCACTGGTGCCGGCGGAGGCAGCCGAAGCGGCGGAGGCTGCGGAGGCGGCGGGTGGTGCGGCAAGCGCCGACGCCGAGTACAGCAGGGCGAACAGGGCAGGCAGGATCGGACGGATTTTCACGGAGTCTCCTCTACGACGTTACCCATAGTAAATTGCTATTCTTTTGTGGGTCAACAAATAGTTGCATATATGCATTAACCTTCTTTGCGCTGGATCACCATGCGGAGTGTGGGGTATGCGTCAAGGCTGGCTTGACTGGGGAGCCCCCGATCAGCTATGATCGTGGGCTTTCCATTTGCTCAGGAAAAGACAATAAGGCAGAGTCCGCGGTTGGCAGCATCGACGAGCGGAACCACCATTTGAGCATTTACACCTAGATATAGGAAGTCAACATGAAAACTTTTTCCGCTAAGGGCCATGAAGTCCAGCGCGATTGGTACGTGATTGACGCGACGGACAAAGTCCTCGGACGTGTTGCCAGCGAAGTGGCACGCCGACTGCGCGGCAAACACAAGCCGGAATTTACTCCGCACGTCGACACCGGTGACTTTATCGTCGTCGTCAACGCAGGCAAGCTGCGCGTGACCGGCACCAAGGCCACCCAGAAGACCTACTACCGTCACTCGGGCTACCCGGGCGGTATCTACGAAACCAACTTCCTGAAAATGCAACAGCGCTTCCCGGGCCGCGCCCTGGAAAAGGCTGTCAAAGGCATGCTGCCGAAGGGCCCGCTGGGCTACGCCATGATCAAGAAGCTGAAGGTCTATGCGGAAGGTACCCACCCGCACGCAGCCCAGCAACCGCAAGCACTCGATTTCTAAGGAACTGACATGATCGGTAACTACAATTACGGCACCGGCCGTCGCAAGAGTGCAGTCGCCCGCGTGTTCATCAAAGCTGGCACCGGCCAGATCATCGTGAACGGCAAACCGGCCGCCGAGTACTTCTCGCGCGAAACCGGCCTGATGGTCATCCGTCAGCCGCTGGAACTGACCGGCAACGTCGAGCGTTTCGACATCAAGGTCAACGTGCATGGCGGCGGCGAGTCCGGCCAGGCAGGTGCAGTGCGCCACGGCATCACCCGTGCACTGATCGACTACGACGCAGGCCTGAAGGGCGACCTGGCACGTGCCGGTTTCGTCACCCGTGACGCCCGTGAAGTCGAGCGTAAGAAAGTTGGTCTGCGCAAAGCACGTCGCGCAAAGCAATTCTCGAAGCGTTAATTGGATCTGCAGCGCCCTGCGCTGCTGCCAGACAGAAAGCCGCCCGCTGCAAAGCCGGCGGCTTTTTTGTTACCTCAGAATTCGGGTCAAAATTCGGGGTCAGAAAATTCGGGGTCAGAGCACTTTTTCGCATGCTGAAAAAGTGCTCTGACCCCGAATTTTCGCTCTGACCCCGAATTTTCGGTGACGCTGCTAAAATTGCAGCCTCGTCCTCGCTGGGCCTTATTTATCTTTACGAAGGAAAGAACATGATCAAAGTTGGCATCGTTGGTGGTACTGGTTACACGGGCGTGGAGCTGCTGCGCCTGCTGTCAGCCCATCCCGAGGTGCAGCTGACCGCCATCACCTCGCGCAAGGAAGACGGCCTGCCGGTGGCGGACATGTTCCCGTCGCTGCGCGGCCACGTCGACCTGGCCTTCTCGAGCCCGGACAAGGCCGACCTGACCCAGTGCGACGTGGTGTTCTTCGCCACCCCGCACGGCGTCGCCATGGCCCAGGCCCCGGCGCTGCTGGCCGCCGGCGTGAAAGTCATCGACCTGGCCGCCGACTTCCGCCTGAAGGACCGCGCCGCCTTCGAGAAGTGGTACAAGATGGAGCACACCGCGCCGGAACTGATCGAAGAAGCCGTGTACGGCCTGCCGGAACTGAACCGCGAAGACATCAAGCAGGCCCGCCTGATCGCCAACCCGGGCTGCTACCCGACCACCATGCAGCTGGGCTTCTACCCGCTGCTGAAGGCCGGCCTGGTCGACGCCGGCAACCTGATCGCCGACAGCAAGTCGGGCGTGTCCGGCGCCGGCCGCAAGGCCGAGATCGGCACCCTGTTCTCGGAAGCCAGCGACAACTTCAAGGCCTACGGCGTGGCCGGCCACCGCCACACCCCGGAGACCTCGGCCCAGCTGCAGCGCTATACCGACCAGAAAGTCGGCCTGATCTTCACGCCCCACCTGGTGCCGATGATCCGCGGCATGCACTCGACCCTGTACGCGCGCCTGACGAAGGAGATCGACAACGCCGCCCTGCAGGCCCTGTTCGAGGATGCCTACCGCGACGCCGAATTCGTCGACGTGATGCCCTTCGGCTCGCACCCGGAAACCCGCTCGACCCGCGGCTCGAACATGCTGCGCATCGCGCTGCACCGTCCGGATGGCGGCGACACCGTGGTGATCCTGGTGGTGCAGGACAACCTGGTCAAGGGCGCCGCCGGCCAGGCCGTGCAATGCATGAACCTGATGTTCGGCGTGCCGGAAAACATGGGCCTGCAGCAAATCGCGCTGCTGCCGTAAGGAAGCGCGCCTCCCCTCGCAAGGGTTGCCGACAAGATGCAGATCAAGGCAGGTGATGTTGAGCACGGTAAATTGATCTTTGCACTAGCTTGCTTGGCAACGCATCACAACGCGAGGGGAGTCCCATGTTCGGTCGTAATGCAAAAAGCGAAATCGATAGCCTGATCGGCATTTCCGCACGCATCGAGGGCGACCTGGTATTCACCGGCGGCCTGCGCATCGACGGCGAGGTGCATGGCAACGTGATTGCCGGCGATGCCGCCGCCGACAGCGTCCTGATCGTCTCCGAGCACGCGCGCATCGAGGGCGAGGTGCGCTGCGCCAACCTGGTCGTCAACGGCTACATCGCCGGGACGGTACGCTCGACGGAACTGCTTGAATTACAGCCGAAAGGCCGCATACATGGGGATGTCCATTACCGCCTGCTGGAAATGCATGGCGGCGCCCTGGTGACGGGCAAGCTGACCCACGAAGCCGCGTCGATCCCGGCCACCGAGCCGGTGTTTCATTTGGGCGTCGCGGCGGAAGGGGCATCAGCATGACTGGCGCCAACCGTCTATAATGGACGAAATCCGAATTCAATCAGGAGTTTATCCATGACCGCAATCGCCGAATTGCATCGCTCGCAAGAGCAGGACACCATGCCGTCGCCCATCAACTTCACCGACAGCGCCGCCGAGAAGGTCGCCCAGCTGATCGAGGAAGAGGGCAATCCCGACCTGAAACTGCGCGTGTTCGTTCAGGGCGGCGGTTGCTCGGGCTTCCAGTACGGCTTCACCTTCGACGAGATCATGAACGACGATGACACCGCCATGGAAAAGAACGGCGTCACCCTGCTGATCGACTCGATGAGCTACCAGTACCTGGTCGGCGCCGAGATCGACTACAAGGACGACCTCGAAGGCGCCCAGTTCGTCATCAAGAACCCGAACGCCACCTCGACCTGCGGCTGCGGTTCCTCGTTCTCGGCGTAATCGTTCTTCGCATTCATCGAATGGCCGCCCCGGCATTGCCGCGGCGGCCATTTTATTGTCATGCCGGCGCGCGCCGGTAAGCCATGCCGATCGATGCCGGCGCCGTCGGCACGAAACCGAATTGCGCGTACAGGGCATGCGCCTTGCCGTCGGCGATCAGGCTGACGTAGCCGCTGTCCGGCACCTCGCGCTCGATATAGGCCATGATCTCGCGCATGATGGCCTTGCCGAGTCCCTGGCCCTGGTGGGCCGGCAGGACGGCAATGTCGACCACCTGGAAGAAGCAGCCGCCGTCGCCGATCACGCGGCCCATGCCGACCGGTGCGCCTTCATGCAGGATCTGCACGGCAAACAAGGTATTCGGCAAGCCTCTCGCGGCCGCCTCCACCGTCTTCGGGCTCAGGCCGGCGCCCACGCGCAGCATGCGGTAGGTATCGATCGAGGGTGTGGACAGCTGCGTAATATATTGTGTCATCGAACGCCTCTCAGGCTGGATACAGGGCGCCGAGCACGCGCAGGCCCGCCGCGCCGGTCACCGCCGGCAGGTTGCCCGGCTGGCGCCGCGTGAAGCGGTAGCCCAGCCAGGCGAAGGCCAGCGCCTCGACCCGGTTCGGCGCCACGCCGAGTTCCTCGGTGGAGGCCACCGGAATCCCGCCGCCGAGCGCCTCGGCGATGTCTTTCAGCAGCACGCCGTTATAGGCGCCTCCGCCGCACACGTAGACGGCCTGGGCCGGCCGGCCGGCGGTCGCCTCCTGGATCGCCTGCGCGATCGTCACCGCCGTCAGGCGCGTCAGGGTGGCCTGGACGTCGGCCGGTGCCAGGCCGGGACGCTGGGCCAGCTTCGCATCCAGCCATTCAGCATGGAAGAGGTCGCGGCCCGTGCTCTTGGGCGGCGGCTGGCGGAAATAGGGTTCGTCGAGCAGGATCTCCAGCAATTGTTCATCGACCTTGCCGGCCGCCGCGAAGGCGCCATCCTCGTCATAGGGCTTGCCGGTGTGGCGCGCAACCCACAAATCCATCAGGACATTGCCGGGACCGGTATCGAAGCCGCTCACGCGGCCGTCGCCGTGCAGCACGCTGATATTGCCGATGCCGCCGATATTCACCACCACCCTCAGCATTTTCGGCTTGCCGAAGCGGGCTTCATGGAAAGCCGGCACCAGCGGCGCGCCCTGGCCGCCGGCGGCGATGTCGCGCGTGCGGAAATCGGCGATCACGTCGACCCCCGTCAACTCGGCCAGCAGGGCCGGATTATTGGTCTGGCGCGTAAAACCCAGTTCCGGGCGGTGGCGGATGGTCTGGCCATGCACGGCCACGGCGCGCACCGGACCCGGGGCCCGGGCCAGCAGTTGCTGTACGCAATCGGCATAGCAGCGCGCCAGCGCGTTCGCGGCCAGGGCTTCGCGTTCCAGTTCGTTCTCGCTGGCCGCCTGCAGGGCCATCAGTTCGGTACGCAGTTCGGCAGGGAAGGGCGTGAAGGCGGCGTCCAGGGTGCGGATGCCGCGGCCGGAAAAATCGGCCAGGACGCCGTCGACGCCGTCCAGGCTGGTGCCTGACATCAGGCCGATGTAGAGGGAAGAAGCGGACATATTCTATGTAGTCGGATGGGATCAGGGCCCGCCCGTGAGAACCGGGCCCTGACCCCATGAACAAGATTGAACAAAACAAAAGCGCCTTGCACTCTACAGTGCAAGGCGCTTCATTCTATCTACGGTTCAGCTGCAGCTCAGCGCGCAGCCATCGCGTTGCCGGCCGGATTCAGCAGCGAGAAGCGGTGCGACATCTCGGTGGCGGCCATGCGGAAGCGCGACAGTTCGCCGGCGTTCAGCGGCTGGGCCTGCAGGTTCTTCAGCTTCATCGGGTCGGTAGCCTGGCCGCCGATACGGAATTCGTAGTGCAGGTGCGGGCCGGTTGCCCAGCCGGTCGCGCCGACGTAGCCGATCACGTCGCCCTGATGGACCTTCTCGCCGCGGCGCAGGCCGCTGGCGAAACGGCTCATGTGGCCGTAGGCGGTGCTGTAGTTCGACCAGTGCTTGAGCACGACCATGTTGCCGTAGCCGTTCGACACGCCGACGAAATCGACGGTGCCGTCGCCGGCGGCGCGGATCGGGGTGCCCATCGGCGCGGCCATGTCGACACCCTTGTGCGCTTTCCACACATTGAACACCGGGTGCATGCGCATCGAGAAGCCGGAGGAGATGCGGCTGAAGGCGACCGGCGACTTCAGGAAGGCTTTCTTCAGCGATTGGCCGTCCAGGCTGTAGTAGCCGCCCTGGTGGCTGACCGGGTCTTCGTACCAGACCGACTGGTAGGCGGTGCCGCGGTTGATGAACTCGCCGGCCAGCACGCGGCCGGTACGGACCAGTTCGCCATCCTGGTAGAAGTTTTCATAGACGACGTTGAAACGGTCGCCGCGCTTCAGGTCCGTGCGGAAGTCGATGTTGGTCGAGAACATCTCGATGATCTGGTTGACCACCGAATCCGGGATCTGGCCGCCGTCGACGTTGGCGTCGGTGGCGGCGTACAGCGAGGTGCTGATTTCGCGCGAACGCATCTCGACGCGGCGCTCGAGTTCGGCCGGCGTCTTGGTGACGACGAACTTGTCGCCCTTGCGCGTCACGGTAACGGTATTAAATTGATCCTTGTCGACGGCGATGGTGGCGCGCAGCGTCAGCATCAGGCCGTTCTCGTCGGTCTCGGCCTGGATGCGCTTGCCGGTCTTGAGGGAGAGGATGCTGCGGGCCAGCTTGTCGTTGCGGACGAAGGCTGCTGCCTGCTGGTCGTCGATGCCGAGGCGGGTGAAGACGGAGCCGAGCGAGTCGCCCGGGCGGATGCGTTCTTCGTGGATGAATTCCTGCTGGTCTTGCTGCAGCGCGGCGATCTGGTCAGCCAGGTTCGGCAGTTGCAGGTCTTGTGCGATGGACTTGACAGGAATGTCGGAGGCGTCCGGCGCGATCGGGGCGACTGCGGTCGCGCCGAAGGCACATAGGGCCAGCGCAGCGGCGCCGCCCGCAATGATGCGGGTTTTACGGCTGGTCTCTGCGAGACCGAACCAGCGCTTGCCGGTGATTTTCTGTATTGGGTTCATGCAATCAGTTAAAATTTACCGCTTCATCGTCCCAAGACCAACGCTTTTTCTTTTTGTTTTCTTACTTGTTGTCTGTGAAACTTTTCATGCGGCAAGATTGACGGGATCGCGAATTATATCAAAATACGGGGTCCTACAACCGTTTTAGCCTTATTCCTACAAGATTTTTATGACTTCTGCTGAGCTTTCTGGTAATGCCAAAACTGCAACTTCGGCCGGGGCGACGGCTCTTCCCTTGAGCGATGCCGTCCAGGAAGCCCTTGCGATCACCAAACGCGGTGTCGACGAACTGCTGATCGAGAGCGAATTCGCCCAGAAGCTGGCGCGCTCCGAGAAGAGCGGCCAGCCGCTGCGCATCAAGCTGGGCCTGGATCCGACCGCGCCCGACCTGCACCTGGGCCACACCGTGGTGCTGAACAAGCTGCGCCAGCTGCAGGACCTGGGCCACCAGGTGATCTTCCTGATCGGCGACTTCACGTCGATGATCGGCGACCCTTCGGGCCGCAACGTGACCCGTCCGCCGCTGACCCGCGAACAGATCGAAACCAATGCGCAGACCTATTTCAAGCAGGCTTCGCTGGTGCTCGATCCCGCCCGCACGGAAATCCGCTACAACTCCGAGTGGTGCGATCCGCTGGGCGCGCGAGGCATGATCCAGCTGGCCTCGCGTTACACGGTGGCACGCATGATGGAGCGCGACGACTTCACCAAGCGCTTCAAGAATGGGACTCCGATTTCGGTCCATGAGTTCCTGTATCCGCTCATGCAAGGCTACGATTCGGTCGCTTTGAAAGCAGACCTTGAGCTAGGTGGAACTGATCAAAAATTCAACCTGCTCGTGGGCCGTGAGTTGCAGAAAGACTACGGCCAGGAGCCGCAGTGCATCCTGACCATGCCGCTGCTCGAGGGCCTGGACGGCGTCGAGAAGATGTCCAAGTCCAAGAACAACTACATCGGCATCACCGAACCGGCCAATACCATGTTCGGCAAGCTGATGAGCATCTCGGACGTGATGATGTGGAAGTATTACGAACTGCTGTCCTTCCGATCCCTGGACGAGCTGGCGGCGCTGAAGAAGGCCGTCGAGGGCGGCGCCAACCCGCGCGACGCCAAGGTTGCGCTGGCCCAGGAAATCGTGGCGCGCTTCCACTCGCAACAGGCGGCCGAGGATGCGCTAGCCGACTTCGTCAACCGCTCGAAGGGCGGGATCCCGGACGACGTGCCGGAAGTCGGCATCGGCGGTGCGCCGCTGGGCCTGCCCCAGCTGCTGCGCCAGACCGGCCTGTGCGCTTCCAGCTCGGAAGCCATGCGCATGATCGACCAGGGCGGCGTGCGCATCGACGGCACGGTCGTGTCCGACAAGTCGCTGCAGGTCGAGGCCGGCACCTTCGTGTTGCAGGTCGGCAAACGCAAGTTCGCGCGCGTGACCCTGGTTGCGGCATGATCGGTCTGTAATGATCGGCTTACTACAACGTGTGACCCAGGCCAGCGTCGTGGTCGACGGTGAGACCATCGGCGCCATCGGCCGCGGGCTGATGGTGCTGGTCTGCGCCGAGAAGGGCGATACCGAGCGCGAGGCCGATGCCTTGCTCGCGAAGCTGCTCGGCTACCGCGTCTTTTCCGACGAGGCCGGCAAGATGAACCGCAGCGTCGCCGACGTCGAGGGCGGCCTGCTGCTGGTGCCGCAGTTCACGCTGGCGGCCGACACCCGCTCCGGCACCCGGCCCTCGTTTTCGCCGGCCGCCGCGCCGGAAGACGGGCGCCGCCTGTTCGAGCGTTTCGTGCGCCAGGCGCGCGAGCGTCACGGTAAGGTCGAGACCGGCCGCTTCGGCGCCGACATGCAAGTCTCGCTGACCAATGACGGTCCAGTGACTTTCTGGCTTCGTGTTGATCCACCCAAGGTCCCGAGCTGAAACTGCGGCGGGTGGCGCGGGTCAATGTAACAGAGGGGAATGGAGGGCTGAGCGATGAAAATCTGGAGTGATTCCTTTATCGAGGGCGGCCTCATCCCGCCCCGCTGCGCGTTCGCCGAGATCGACCCCGGCAGCCACATCAAGCTGTCGAGCAACCGCAGCCCCCACATCGCCTGGGACGACGTCCCGGCCGGCGCCGAGTCCCTGGTGCTGCTGTGTCACGACCTCGACGTGCCGACCAGCGGCGCCGACGTCAACAAGGAGGGGAGGACGGTGCCGGACGCCTTGCCGCGCACCGACTTCTACCACTGGTCGCTGGTCGACATCCCGGTCAGCCTGAATTCCTTTGCCGAAGGCTTGTTCTCGGACATGGTCACGCCGGGCGGCAAGAGCGGTCCGCTGGTCCCGTTCACGATCAAGAACGGCACCGAGCACCAGCTGCGCCACGGCATCAACGACTATACGAGCTGGTTCGCCAACGACCCCGACATGGCCGGGGAGTACTACGGCTACGACGGTCCCTGTCCACCCTGGAACGACGAGCGCGTCCACACCTATGTGTTCACGCTGTATGCCCTCGACATCCCGCGCCTGCCATTGACCGGGCGCTTCACCGGCAGGGAGGCGCGCCTGGCGATCACGGGCCACATCCTGGACGAAGCGCGGATCTTCGGCGTCTACTCGCTGAACCCGCAAATCGCTGCCACTCTCATTGACAAATAATCGCGATAAATAGTTGAACAAGATCCTCCTGATCCGCCATGGCGAAACCGCCTGGAACGCCGAACGCCGCCTGCAGGGCCACCTCGATATCCCGCTGAACGAGGAAGGCGAACGCCAGGCCCGGCTGCTGGCCGAAGCGCTGGAGTCCGAGTCCATCGACGTGGTCGTCTCCAGCGACCTGCACCGCGCCCGCCAGACGGCCCAGGCCGTGGCCACCGTGCGCGGCATGCCCCTGCACGTCGACCCGGCCCTGCGCGAACGCTGCTACGGCGGCTTCGAAGGCTTGCTGTACAGCGAGATCGAACAGCGCTTCCCGGCCGAATTTGCCGCCTGGCAGGCGCGCGACGTCGACGCAATTTTGCCAACTGGCAAAAATCGTGGCGAAACCTTCCGCCAGTTCTACACCCGCGCCACCAGCGCCATCCTGGCCACCGCGGCGGCGCATCCGGGCCGCAGCATCGCCATGGTGGCCCACGGCGGCGTGCTCGAGTGCGCCTACCGGATGGCCAGGGCGCTGCCGCTGGAAACGCCGCGCGACTTCAAGGTCTACAACGCCAGCATCAACCGTTTCCGCGTCGACGACGGCAAACTCCTGCTCGAGAGCTGGGGCGAGGTGGCCCACCTGCGTCCGGCCCTGCTCGACGAGCTGAGCTGACAGGGGCTTATGTCAGATTTGCAACACACGAAAAAAGTCTGCTGATAAATTGAGCAGCGATTCGGGTAAAATAGCGAGTTCCCGATTATTTTCTGGTTTTTCTCCCGTGCAAATTGGTCCCTACGCGCTGCGTAACAATGTCTTCGTCGCTCCGATGGCCGGGGTGACCGACCGCCCGTTCCGCCAGCTGTGCAAGAAGCTCGGCGCCGGCTATGCGGTGTCGGAGATGGCAGCCTCGAATCCGCGCCTGTGGGCCAGCGAAAAGTCTTCGCGGCGCACCGACCATGCCGGCGAGATGGAGCCGAAGGCGGTGCAGATCGCCGGCGCGGTGCCGGAAGAACTGGCGGAATGCGCGAAGTTCAACGTCGACCGCGGCGCCCAGATCATCGACATCAATATGGGCTGCCCGGTCAAGAAGGTCTGCAACAATTGGTGCGGCTCGGCCCTGCTGCAGCACGAGGACCTGGTCCAGCGCATCCTCGAAGCCGTGGTGAGCGCCGTCGACGTGCCGGTCACGCTGAAATTCCGCACCGGCTGGGACCGCCAGAACAAGAATGCCCTGACGATCGCGCGCATGGCCGAGCAGGCCGGCATCGCCATGCTGACCCTGCACGGCCGCACCCGCGCCGACGGCTACAAGGGCGATGCCGAATACGACACCATCGCCGCGGTGAAGGCGGCGGTCTCGATTCCGGTGGTGGCGAATGGCGACATCACCACCCCGGAAAAGGCGAAATTCGTGCTCGACCACACGGGCGCCGACGCCGTCATGATCGGGCGCGCGGCCCAGGGCCGTCCCTGGATCTGCCGCGAGATCGATCACTACCTGCGTACCGGCGAACACCTGCCGGCGCCGCTGGTCGAGGAAGTGCGCGAGCTGATGAACGAACACCTGCCGGCCCATTACGCCTTCTATGGTGAATACCTGGGCGTGCGCACCGCGCGCAAGCACATCGGCTGGTATGTGCAGGACCTGGCCGGCGGCGAGGAATTCCGCCAGCGCATGAACCTGCTGGAATCGACCGCCGAGCAGCTGGCAGCCGTGGATGAATTTTTCAAATCGCAACGGCGGTATGGCGAGCGGTTACAATACCGGCCCGCGCATTCCGATGATGTCGCGATTGCGGCATGAACGAATAATCAAGTAATAGCAAAAAAATAAGAAATAATCGGAGACAGGGCTGCCAAAAGCGGCACATCAACCAAGGTGAAGTAGCACATGAGCAAAGAAAGTATCCAGGAAGTCGTTCAGAAAAGCCTCGAAGATTATTTCAACGACCTGGGCGAGCAGAAACCGACGAATATCTACGACATGATGCTGCTGACCGTCGAAAAGCCGATCCTGCAAGTGGTGATGACCCGTGCCGAGGGCAACCAGTCGCATGCCGCGCAGATGCTGGGCATTAATCGCAATACCCTGCGCAAGAAATTGCAGGAGCACGGGCTGCTGTAAACGCCGGCGGGAGGGCCGGCGTGCGAGCGTGCGCCGACCCTGTCCGGCGTAGTAGACACTCCATGCTCGCACCGATTTTTATCAACAGGCCTCTCCCATGATCAAACAAGCCCTCATTTCCGTTTCCGATAAAACCGGCGTGCTCGATTTCGCGCGCGCGCTGTCCGCACTCGGCGTGAACATCCTGTCGACCGGCGGTACCGCCAAGCTGCTGCAGGACAATGGCGTCTCCGTCACCGAAGTCGCCGACTACACGGGTTTCCCGGAAATGCTCGATGGCCGCGTCAAGACCCTGCACCCGAAAGTGCACGGCGGCATCCTGGCGCGCCGCGACCTGCCTGAGCACGTTGCCAAGCTGGAAGAGCATGGCATCCCGCAGATCGACATGGTCGTGGTCAACCTCTACCCCTTCCAGGCGACCGTCGCCAAGGAGCAGTGCTCGCTGGAAGACGCGATCGAGAACATCGACATCGGCGGCCCGACCATGCTGCGTTCGGCGGCCAAGAACCACCGCGACGTGGTCGTGATCGTCGACCCGGCCGACTACGGTCCGGTGCTGGCGGAAATGAAAGGCATTGGCGAGGCTGCCGGCAGCGTCTCCTACGACACCAAGTTCCGCCTGGCAAAGAAAGTCTTCGCCCACACCGCGCAGTACGACAGCGCGATCACCAACTACCTGACCAGCCTGGGCGACGACAAGCAGCACGCCACCCGCGCCGCCTACCCGCAGACCCTGAACCTGCACTTCGAGAAGGTCCAGGACATGCGCTACGGCGAGAACCCGCACCAGAGCGCCGCCTTCTATCGCGACCTGATTCCGGCCGCCGGCAGCCTGGCCAACTACCGCCAGCTGCAGGGCAAGGAACTGTCGTACAACAATATCGCCGACGCCGATGCCGCCTGGGAATGTGTCAAGACGCTGGGCGGGCTCGAGCAGCCGGCTGGCTGCGTGATCATCAAGCACGCGAATCCCTGCGGCGTGGCGATCGGCGCCGACGCCCTGGACGCCTACCAGCGCGCCCTGAAGACCGATCCGACCTCGGCCTTCGGCGGCATCATCGCCTTCAACGTGCCGGTCGACGGCCAGGCCGCGGAAGCGATCGCCAAGCTGTTCGTGGAAGTGGTGATCGCCCCGGCCTTCACGGCGGAAGCGCGCCAGATCATGGCGGCCAAGCAGAACGTGCGCCTGCTCGAGATCGCGCTGGGTGAGGGCCAGAACCTGTTCGACGTCAAGCGCGTCGGCGGCGGCCTGCTGGTGCAATCGCCGGATGCGAAGAACGTGCTGCCGGCCGACCTGCGCGTGGTCACCAAGAAACAGCCGACCCCGCAGCAACTGGCGGACCTGATGTTCGCCTGGCGCGTGGCCAAGTTCGTCAAGTCGAACGCGATCGTGTTCTGCGCCAACGGCATGACCCTGGGCGTCGGCGCCGGCCAGATGAGCCGCATCGACTCGGCCCGCATCGCTTCGATCAAGGCCCAGAACGCCGGCCTGTCGCTGGTCGGCTCGGCGGTGGCGTCGGACGCCTTCTTCCCGTTCCGCGACGGCCTGGACGTGGTGGTCGATGCCGGCGCGACCTGCGTCATCCACCCGGGCGGCTCGATGCGCGACCAGGAAGTGATCGATGCGGCGGACGAGCGTGGCGTGGTCATGCTCTATACGGGCACCCGTCACTTCCGCCATTGATTTGACGTTATGCGTGGGCACGGTGTGCCCACCCTACGAGATGACATGGCGAATCGTAGGGTGGGCTCCCCGAGCCCACGCGGATTGCGTGGCATGTTCACCATGCACCTGTGTTTTTGCACAGTATTTTTCCCACGAAACAAGCCAGCCGGTATAACATTCGATAATGATTATTCTCGGCATCGACCCGGGCCTGCGCACGACGGGGTTCGGGGTCATTGAAAAACACGGGCAGCGGCTGCGCTATATCGCATCCGGTACCATCAAGACCGGCACGGAGGGCGCCTTGCCGCCGCGCCTCAAGATCATCCTGGCCGGCGTCAGCGAAGTCGTCGCCACCTACAAGCCGGCCTGCGCGGCCATCGAAAAAGTCTTCGTCAACGTGAATCCGCAGTCGACCCTGCTGCTCGGCGCCGCGCGCGGCGCCGCCATCACGGCGCTGGTCGGGGCCGACCTCGAGGTGGCGGAATACACGCCGGCCGAGGTCAAGCAGGCCGTCGTCGGTAGCGGCAAGGCCGTCAAGGCCCAGGTCCAGGAAATGGTGGCGCGCCTCCTGAAGCTCCCCGGCCTGCCCGGCAGCGACGCCGCCGACGCCCTCGGCATCGCGATCTGCCACGCCCACGGCATGGATGCGCTGGCGCTGATCGGTTCGCTGTCCCCGGAAAAGCCGGCCCTGCACATGCGGCGCGGCCGCCTGGTCTCCTCCTGATTACATTGAAAGGTCAACCATGATCGGTCGTCTCTCCGGCGTGCTGCTGGAAAAGAATCCCCCGCAAGTGCTCGTGGATTGCCAGGGCGTCGGCTACGAGGTCGACGTGCCGATGGGCACCTTCTACAACCTGCCGCACACTGGCGAGAAGGTGGTCCTGTTCACCCACTACGTGGTGCGGGAAGACGCGCACCTGCTGTTCGGCTTCGGCTCCGCCAGCGAGCGCGCCGTGTTCCGCCAGCTGATCAAGATCACCGGCGTCGGCGCCCGCACCGCGCTGGCGATCCTGTCCGGCATGTCGGTGGCCGACCTGTCCCAGGCCGTGACCCTGCAGGAAGCCGGACGCCTGGTCAAGATCCCGGGCATCGGCAAGAAGACCGCCGAGCGCCTGCTGCTGGAACTGAAGGGCAAGCTGGGCGCCGACATCGGCGCGGTCGGCGGCGCCGTGCAGGACGACGCCCAGGCAGACGTGCTCAATGCGCTGCTGGCCTTGGGGTATTCTGACAAGGAAGCGCTGGCGGCGATCAAGAACATGCCGGCGGGGACCAGTGTTTCCGAGGGCATCAAGCTGGCGCTGAAATCGTTGTCCAAGGCGTGATGCGTGGGCACGGGGTGCCCACCCTACCGTAGGGCGGGCACCCCGTGCCCGCGCGCGCAAACGTAAATTGAAACCATGAGCATCCAAACCGACAACTTCACCGAGCAGCGCATCATCGACGCCGCGCCGGCCTCGCCGAACGAGGAGGCGATCGAGCGCGCCTTGCGGCCCAAGCACCTCGACGAATACGTCGGCCAGTCGAAAATCCGCGACCAGCTCGAGATCTTCATCTCGGCCGCCCGCAAGCGCCGCGAGGCGCTCGACCACACCCTGCTGTTCGGTCCGCCGGGCCTGGGTAAAACCACGCTGGCCCACATCATCGCGCGCGAGATGGGCGTGAACCTGCGCCAGACGTCCGGCCCGGTGCTGGAGCGTCCGGGCGACCTGGCGGCGCTGCTGACCAACCTCGAAGCGAACGACGTGCTGTTCATCGACGAAATCCACCGTTTATCGCCGGTGGTCGAGGAGATTTTGTATCCCGCGCTCGAGGACTACCAGATCGACATCATGATCGGCGAGGGCCCGGCCGCGCGTTCCGTGAAGCTCGACCTGCAGCCCTTCACCCTGGTCGGCGCGACCACGCGCGCCGGCATGCTGACCAATCCGCTGCGCGACCGCTTCGGCATCGTCGCCCGCCTCGAGTTCTACAACGTCGACGAGCTGACCAAGATCGTGACCCGCAGCGCGGCGCTGCTGGAGGCGCCGATCAACGAGGAGGGCGCGCGCGAAGTCGCCAAGCGTGCCCGCGGCACCCCGCGTATCGCCAACCGCCTGCTGCGCCGCGTGCGCGACTATGCGGAAGTGAAGGGCACCGGCGAAATCACCAAGGACATGGCCGACCGCGCGCTGAAGATGCTGGACGTCGACACCGTCGGCTTCGACGTGATGGACCGTAAGCTCCTGGAAGCGGTGCTGTTCAAGTTTGCCGGCGGCCCGGTCGGCATCGGCAACCTGGCGGCGGCGATCGGCGAGGCCGCCGACACCATCGAGGACGTGCTCGAACCCTACCTGATCCAGCAAGGCTATCTGCAGCGCACCCCGCGCGGGCGCATCGCCACGCCGCTGGCCTACAAGCATTTCGGCGTCGCCGCACCCCGCATCAGCCCGACCGGCGACCTGTGGGACAACCTGCCGCCGGCATAAGGCGCCGCCGGCCATGGAAATCTGGGTCGATGCCGATGCCTGCCCGGGCGTGATCAAGGACATCCTGTTCCGCGTGGCCGAGCGCCTGCAGCTGCAGGTGACCCTGGTCGCCAACCAGCTGATCCGGGTGCCGGGTTCGCGCTACATCCGCGCGCTCCAGGTGCCGAGCGGGCCCGACGTCGCCGATACCGAGATCGTCGAGCGCCTGGCGCCGGGCGACCTGGTGATCACCGGCGACATTCCGCTGGCGGCGCGGGTACTGGAAAAGGGTGGGGATGCGCTGAATCCGCGCGGTGACTTCTATACGAAAGACAACATCGCCCAGCAGCTGACGATGCGCGCCTTCATGGAAGAGTTGCGCAGCGGCGGCATCGACACCGGCGGTCCCGCCGCCTTCAGCCAGGCCGACCGCCAGCAATTTGCCAATTCCCTCGACAAATATCTGGCGCGCCGCCCAAGAACCTAGAACCTAGAACCGCGCCGTTCCGCCGACGGATGGCGCTGGACCAGCACCAGCGAGGGTTCGCTGCGTTCGCGCTCGCGCTCGCGCATCGGGCGCTGGCGGCGGTCCGGCGCTGCCGGGTAGACGAAGCTGATGAACAGCAGCACCGTGAACGACACCAGGATGCCGCTGGCCCACAGCAGCTCGGCATTGGTGCGCGTCGCCAGCACGACGATGCCGGCGGTGGCCGGGATCAGCAGCAACAGGCCACCGAGCGTGCGGGCATGCGTGGAACGGCGCATGCGCTTGCCCAGCACGGCGATGTAGAGGAAGCTGAGCGCAACCAGTGCGAGCCCGGCCAGGCCGCCGGCGACGATCCAGGCCGGCATGCCGGTCTGGCCGGCATTCGACAGCAGGGCCGGCGGCAGGATGAGGACCAGGCCGCCCGCGAGCAGGGCAAGCAGACGCAGAAAGATCATGACGCGGTTCCCCTGGCGCATGGCCGCACTGGATGTAGACGGTTCACTGGATTTCCTCGGATCAGGCACAACGATGTGCCAGGCAATCTTATCATCGAGATAATTGCTGATGCGCACGTTTGAAGGCCTGTGCGGCAAAGCCGCTGCGCATCCATGGCATGGTCTGGCTGGCGAGCCATTGGCCGATGACCCGCCGCGGAACGGCCTTCGAAAACAGGTAGCCCTGGCCGAAATCGCAGCCGGCCTGCTGGAGCAGTTCGAGCTGTTCGGGCGTTTCGATGCCTTCGGCGATGACCTGCATGCCGAGCTTGTGGGCCATCGTGACGATCGTTTCGCACAAGGCGAAGTCGGTGGTGCCGGCTTCCAGGTGCATGACGAAGGAGCGGTCGATCTTCAGGTACTGGAACTCGAATTTCTTCAGGTAGGACAGGGACGAATAACCGGTGCCGAAATCGTCCAGTGCCAGGTCGATGCCATGCTCGGCGATCTGGCGCAATTGCTGGATGACGATGGGGTTATTGTCGAGCAGCATGCCCTCGGTCACTTCGACGGTCAGGGTATGTTCCGGCAGCGCGGCATTCCTGGCCAGCTGGAAGCAGCGCTCACAGGATTCGCGGCCGGACAGCAGCTGGACCGGCGACATGTTGACGCCGACCTGAAGGATGGCGCCATGCTCCCGTTCCCAGTCGGCGACGTCGCGCACCACCGTCTCGAAGATCTGTTCGCCGAGGTCGACGATCATCCCGGTCTCTTCGCACAGGGGAATGAATTCGGCCGGGCCGATCATGCCGCGTTGCGGATGGGTCCAACGCACCAGCGATTCGGCCTTCTGCAGGGCGCCGGTCGCCAGGTCGACGATGGGCTGGTAGTGGACTTCGAGCTGGCGTTCGCCCAGCGCGTTGCGCAAGTCCTTGATCAGCTGCCGGCGCGCCTGAGCGCGCTCCTGCATCACATGCGAGAAATACGCATAGCGGTTGCGTCCCTGCTGCTTGGCCACGTACATGGCCTGGTCGGCGTGCTTGATCAGGCTTTCCATGTCGGTGGCGTCGCGCGGGTAATGCGTGATGCCGATGCTGGCCGACAGGTGCAGGGTTTCGTCGGCGATGGCGAAGGGGCGGGCCATCGCCTGGATGATGGTTTGCGCCGTCCGGTCGGCCGTGCCTGCCGAGGCCAGCAGCACCATGAACTCGTCGCCGCCGAGGCGGGCCACGGTGTCGCCGTCGCGCGTGCACTCGAGCAGCCGCTGCGCGGCATCCTTCAGGATCTCGTCGCCGGCGGAGTGGCCCAGGGTTTCGTTGACGTCCTTGAAGCGGTCGAGGTCGATCACCAGCAGGGTGAAGCTGCCGGCCTCCTGGTCGGCATCGTGGATGGCCTGGTCCACGCGCTCCATGAACATCTGGCGGTTCGGCAGGCCCGTCAGGACATCGTAGTTCCCCTGGCGCCAGGCCAGCTCTTCCGCGCGCTTGCTCTCGGTGATGTCGGTGCCGATCTCGATGTAGTTGCGGACCTGTCCGTCCGGACCGCGGGCGGCGGTGATGGTGCGGTACTCGGCCAGCACGTGGCCGTCCTTGTGGCGGCTCCATACTTCGCCCTGCCAGTTTCCGGTGGCGCGCAGCTGCGCCCACATTGCTTCGTTGAAACCAGGCTCTTCCAGGCCGGCGGCGTACACGCGCGGCGCCTTGCCGGCAATCTCGTCCAGCGAAAAGCCGTGCACCTCGGTAAAGGCCGGATTGACCGCCTCGATGCGGCCCTCGGGGTCGAGCACGGCGATCGCATCGTGGCTGTTCTCGAACATCAGCGAAGCGAGTTCGAGCTGGTGCCGGTTATGCACATGCTCGGTGATGTCGTGCACCACGCCCATCAGCAGGCGGCAGGCGCCGTCCGCATCGATCACCGGCGACACGGTAACCTCGCCGGTCTTGGTGCCGGTCGGGTAGGCCGACACTTCCTGCCAGCGCATGACCTTGCCGGTGGCAATGGCTTCCCGGTATCTCGACTTCACCAGGTCCAGGGATTCAGGCGGGATGACCTCGTCGACTTCCTTGCCGACCACCGCGGCGACCGGCAGGCCGGTGGTTTTCGTGAAGCGCTCGTTGACCGCGGAAAAGCGGTAACGGTCGCCATCCAGCACCTCCAGGAAGAAGATGACGTCGGCGACGTGTTCGAACAGGTAAGTCAGATAGGGCAGGGGAACCGGCGGCGCATCGGGCGCGGCCAGGTACCGTGCGACCTGGCTGGATGCCGGGTCCGAAGGAGGGTCAACGGGCGGTGTCATGACGCGCAGTGTAACGCACCATGACCCGGTGTTCACTCCTGACGAAGCCAGACCTGCGAGCGGCCGAACATCGGCATGCCGACATAGCCGCGCACTTCGACCTTCTTGCCGCCTTCGCGCACCGTCAATTTGCTCTTGTAGACCTTGCCGTTCTTCGGGTCCAGGATCTCGCCGCCCTTGTATTCGTCGCCGTCCTTCTTCAGGCCGGAGACGATGGTCATGCCGACGATGGGCTGGTCCTTGCGCGCGTCGGTGCAGGCCACGCATTTCGGATTCTGGTCTTCGTCCGGCGCGCGGAACAGCTTCTCGATCTTGCCCGTCAGCACACCCTGGTTGTCGGTGATGCGGATCAGCGCGGTCGGCTTGCCCGAGCTGTCGTCGATGGTCTTCCACAGGCCGACCGGCGAACCGTCCTGTGCCCACGCGAGCGGGGCGGCGAGGATGGACGCGATCAATGTGGCCTTGATGAGGGTGCGCATGGTGTCTCCGGTGTTTTAGGGGTGATTGAGTGTAGCAAACTGTACGGTCGTTCGGTAAACGTCCGCATGGAAATTCGCGGATGACATTTGTCACCTGAAAGTGATGGCGCTCGCTTCTGTCGCGGCCGGCGCCGTTTCCCGATACTGGCGCCAGTGGCAATCGCCATCGACGAAAACCGATACAACAATCAAGGGGAAACACATGAAACCGACGATCCTGACTTCGCTGCTGCTGGCCGCCGGCCTGGCCTGCGCTTCTTCCGCCCTTGCCGGCACTACCCTGGTGCAGGACGTGCGCGTGTTCGACGGCAAGACCGCCCACGAACACCGTTCCGTGCTGGTGCGCGACGGCGTGATCGCCGACGGCGATTACCGCGGCAAGGTGCCGGCCGGGGCGCGCGTGGTGGATGGCAAAGGCCGCACCCTGCTGCCGGGCCTGATCGACGCCCACGTCCACACCTACCGGCATTTCGAGCTGCCGCTGGTGTTCGGCGTTACCACCCAGGTCGACATGATGGCGCCGGTAACGATCATGCAGGACTTCAGCAAGGCGATGGCGGAAGGCCGCAACCGCGACCGCGCCGACCTGTTCTCGGCCGGCACCCTGGTGACGGCGCCGGGCGGACACGGCACCGAATTCCCGATCAAGATCCCGACCCTGGAAAAGGGCGCCGACGTCCAGGCCTTCGTCGACGAGCGCATCGCCGAGGGTTCGTACTTCATCAAGATCGTGATGGAAGACGGCTTCGGCGACCATCACTTCAACAGCCTCGACCCCGCCACCGTGAAAGCGGTGATCGACGCCGCCCACAAGCGCGGCAAGCTGGCCGTGGTCCACATCAGCACCCTGGCGAATGCGCGCGCCGCGCTGGAAGCGGGCGCGGACGGCCTGGCCCACCTGTTCCTGGGCGCGAAGATGACGCCGGAAGAGGCCGACGGCCTGGCCCGGCTGGCGATGTCGAAGGGCGCCTTCATCGTGCCGACCTTCTCGGTGCTGGAGAGCATGGCGGGCGTGAAGCCGCGCGACATCCTCGACGATCCGGCCGTGGCCGGCCTGCTCGACCGCGAGGAACGCGCTTTCCTGGAAACCGGCTACGGTCCCGTGCCGCGGCCGGCCGCCCTGAACGCGCCGAAGATGGTGACCGCCGCGCTGCGCAAGGCCGGCGTGCCGGTGCTGGCCGGCACCGACGCCGGCAACCCCGGCACCCAGTACGGCGCCAGCCTGCACCACGAACTGGCCGCACTGGTCGAGGCCGGGCTGAGCCCGCGCGAAGCCCTGGTGGCGGCCACCAGCGCACCGGCGAAGGCTTTCCGCCTGGGCAAGCGCGGCGCGATCGCGACCGGCTACAAGGCGGACCTGGTGCTGGTCGAGGGCAATCCGCTGCAGGACATCGGCGCCACCCGCCGTATCGTCGAGGTGTGGAAGGATGGCGAAAGCATGGCCGCGCAGCGCGACCGCCAGCGTGAGCACGTGGCCCAGGAAGCCGCCGGCAAGCGCGCGCTGGCGCTGCCCGCCAACGGCAGGATCAGCCTGCTGAAGGACGGCCGCCTGGCCAGCCCCTTCGGCACCGGCTGGCTGCCGTCCTCCGACAAGTTCGCCGGCGGTGTCTCCAGCGTGAACCTCGATGCGAAGGCCGCCGAGGAAGGCGGCGCCGCGATCGCCGTCGACGCCAAGGTCAAGCCCGGTTTCGCCTACCCCTGGGCCGGCGCGGCCTTCATGCCGGGCGCGCAGCCGATGCAGGGCGCCGACCTGAGCAACGCCAGGGTGATCCGCTTCCGGGTACGGGGCGACGGCCGCAAGTACATGCTGGCGATGGCATCGAGCGGCATGACGATCCCGCGCGGCGTGCCGTTCGAGGCCGGCGCCGAGTGGAAGGAAGTGGCGATCCCCTTCAGCGCCTTCGACGGACTCGATCCGGCCGCGGTGACCATGATAGGATTTAATGCTGGACCGCAACCTGGCGATTACCGCTTCGAGATCGCCGACGTTCGCCTGGTCGACCGCTGACAACCATACCAACAAGACGAGCGATGCAGACTCTCAAGCGCATGCTGGCCGGACCCTGGGTGCCGCCGGAACTGGGCAAGCTGCCTTACCTGTGGGCGTTTTCCCTGACCTTCATGCTGTGGCAGTACTTCTTCGTGCCGCCGCGCGCGATCGAGCTGGTGATGTTCGGCGTCACCGCCGTGCTGTTCCTGCCGCTCTACCTGTACAGCTTCTGGGCCGAGGGGCGGGCGGCCATCCTCTGCATCGCGCTGACCTGCCTGATCGGCGTCATCTGGATCCCCTACAACTCGGGCGCCGGCACGCTATTCGTGTTCGCGGCCGGCATGTGCGGGCGCCTGTCGCCGGGACGCAATGCCTACCGGATGCTGGCCGCGGTGCTGGGCCTGGCGACCGTGGCCGGCTATCTGCTGTCGCCGATCGGCAAGACCTTCCTGCTGGCGCCCTGGATCATCGGCGTGGCGGTGGGCCTGGGCTCGATCATGGAGTCGGAACAGCGGGCCGCGCGCAGGCAGCTGCTGCGCAAGCAGGAAGAGGTCGAGCACATCGCCCGCATCGCCGAACGCGAACGCATCTCGCGCGACCTGCACGACCTGCTCGGCCACTCGCTGTCGCTGATCGCATTGAAGGCGGAGCTGGCGAACAAGCTGGCCGGGCGCGACCTGGACGCCTGCAAGCGCGAGATCGCCGACATCGAAACCACCGCCCGCCGCGCCCTGGCCGAGGTGCGGACCGCCGTCACCGGCTACCGCGACAGCGGCCTGTCCGGCGCCCTCGCCAGTGCCCGCGCCAGCCTCGCCGCGGCCGGCGTCGAACTGCGCGAGGAGGTAGCGCCGCATTTCCTGCATGGCGTCCTGGCGGCAGGGAAGGAACACTTGCTGGCGCTGGCGCTGCGCGAAGCGGTGACCAATGTGGTGCGCCACGCCGGGGCCACCCGCTGCACGGTCAAGCTGGCGCTGGAAGGGCAGGAGGCCGTGCTGCGCGTGGCCGACGACGGCGACCGCCTGCCCGCCGGCGGCGAAGTCCGCGCCGGCAACGGTCTGAGCGGCATGCGCGAACGCGCCGCCAGCGTCGGCGGCCGACTGGCGATCGCCGTGGACAAGGGCATGCGCCTGGAGCTGCGCCTGCCGATGAAGGAATCGAAGGAGACGGCATGTCCGCGAATCTGATCCCGCATCCGATCCGCATCGTGATTGCGGAAGACCAGGCCCTGGTACTGGGCGCGCTGGCGGCCCTGCTCGGGCTGGAAGACGACCTCGACGTGGTGGGCACGGCCGGCAACGGCAAGGACGCCCTGGCGCTGTGTCGCGAGCTGCGGCCGGACATCGTGCTGACCGACGTCGAGATGCCGCAGATGACCGGCCTCGAACTGGCGGCGCGGCTGGCAGAACTCGGCCTGCCCGGCAAGGTCGTGATCGTGACCACCTTCGCGCGCAGCGGCTACCTGCGGCGCGCGCTGGAAGCCGGGGTGCGCGGCTACCTGCTGAAGGATGCGCCGGCCGAGAACCTGGCGGCGGCGATCCGGCAGGTGGCCGGCGGCGGCAGGGCGATCGCGCCCGAGCTGGCGCTGGAGAGCTGGAGCGCGGGCCAGGACCCGCTGTCCGACCGCGAGCGCCAGGTGCTGCGCCTGGCCGGCGAGGGCAAGACCAGCGCCGAGATCGCCAAGCAGGTCCACCTGTCCGAGGGCACGGTGCGCAACTACCTGTCCGAGGCGATCAGCAAGCTGAATGCCGGCAACCGGATCGAGGCTTACCGGATGGCGAGGAATGCGGGCTGGTTGTGATCAGGATAGGGCGTACCGTCGGGGAATCGGCATCGGACAACCTCACTGAAGGCTGTCTTGTGCCAGACCAGGCGCCGGGCAAGTAAGGGGTTCCCGTTCATTCTCTCGGGACTCGCGGTGTCGCACTTGAAAAGCCGCTTGTGCATCCGATAAGCGAAGACCTCATCGATCTTGGGATGAGAATGCAGGGTGGCGTGTTCGTAGAAAACGAAGTAGGCGGGATTTTCCGGGCTAATACGCCGAATCTCGAGGGCAAACTCGCTGTCGACATACGTTTCGCCTCTTCGCTTCCTTGTGTAATTATCGGAGTATCTCTCAGTACCATGCCATCCGCGTTGAAAGCGGACCGCGATGCCTTCGCGCCGAGTGCATTCCCCGATCTTGATAAAGCGGTGTGCTTCGTTTTTGAAGCGGTAGAAATAGACGCCAATCGACGCACCGACGCCCGCAGCCTTGAGACATTTGAGTACATGGTTGTCCGGAGCCACGATCAGATCGTCGGGGCTGGTAAGGAGTACGCATACCACGCGCTCCTTCCCCGTGCCACGTCCGGACGCGGCCTGGTATTCCTGGTACGCCATGCGGCAGGGTCCGGGATTCATCATCGTTGTGCCAGTAGCGTGTTCGTGAGGTCGAAAAAAATGCGCCGGCGTGAACCGGCGCATTGTCAGTGAGCGGCGTGGCCGATCAGGCCGGCGGCAGCTTGCCCAGCTGCTCCTGCATCTTGGCCAGGGTGGCGCCGAAGCTGGCGACGCGCTCGCGTTCCTGGGCCACCACGGCGGCCGGGGCGCGGGCCACGAAGCTCTCGCTCGACAGCTTGCCCTCGGCCTTGGCGATCTCGCCCTGCAGGCGCGCGATCTCCTTCGACAGGCGCTCGCGCTCGGCGGCGACGTCGATCTCGACCTTCAGCATCAGCTTGGTGGTGCCGACGATCGACACCGCGGCCGGCGATTCCGGCAGGACGTCGACGATCTGCACTTCCGACAGCTTGCCCAGCAGCTGGACGTAGGGCGCGAAGCCCTTGGCCGCCTCGCGGTCGGCTTCCGAACCCGGTTCGACGATCAGCGGCACGCGCACCGACGGCGACAGTTTCATCTCGCCGCGCAGGTTGCGGGTGGCGTCGGTCAGCTTCTTGAACTGCGCCATCCAGGCTTCCGCGCCTTCGTCGATCGCCGCTTCGTCGGCGATCGGGTAGGGTTGCAGCATGATGGTGTCGCCGGTCTTGCTGGCCAGCGGCGCGACGGCCTGCCACAGCGCCTCGGTCACGAACGGAATGATCGGGTGCGCCAGGCGCAGGATCACTTCCAGCACGCGCAGCAGGGTGTGGCGGGTGGCGCGCTGCTGCGCCTCGGTGCCTTGCTGGACCTGGACCTTGGCCAGTTCCAGGTACCAGTCGCAGTACTCGTCCCACACGAAGCTGTAGATGCTGCTGGCGATGTTGTCGAAGCGGTAGTCGGCGAAGCCTTTCGCCACTTCCTGCTCGACGCGGTTCATCAGCGAGATGATCCAGCGGTCGGCCTGCGACAGGTCGGCCGGATCAGGCTTGCCGCAATCCTTGCCCTCGGTGTTCATCAGCACGAAGCGGGTCGCGTTCCACAGCTTGTTGCAGAAGTTGCGGTAGCCTTCGGCGCGGCCGAGGTCGAAGTTGATGTTGCGGCCCAGCGAGGCGTAGCTCGCCATCGTGAAGCGCACGGCGTCGGTGCCGTAGGCCGCGATCCCTTCCGGGAATTCCCTGCGGGTGGCCTTGGCGATCTTCTCGGCGGCCTTCGGGTTCATCAGGCCGGTGGTGCGCTTGGCCACCAGCGACTCGACGTCGATGCCATCGATCAGGTCGATCGGGTCGAGGGTATTGCCCTTCGACTTGGACATCTTCTGGCCGGAGGAGTCGCGCACCAGGCCGTGCACGTAGACGGTCTTGAACGGCACCTTGCCGGTGAAGTGCGCGGTCATCATGACCATGCGCGCGACCCAGAAGAAGATGATGTCGAAGCCGGTCACCAGCACCGACGACGGCAGGAACAGGTCCATGTCCCTGGTCTGTTCCGGCCAGCCCATGGTCGAGAAGGGCACCAGCGCGGACGAGAACCAGGTGTCGAGCACGTCCTGGTCGCGGGTCAGCTCACCGGTGATGCCGGCTGCGGCAGCTTTTTGCTTCGCTTCCTCGTCGCTGCGGGCGACCACGATCTCGCCGTTCGGGCCGTACCAGGCCGGAATGCGGTGGCCCCACCACAGCTGGCGCGAGATGCACCAGTCCTGGATGTTGTTCAGCCACTGGTTGTAGGTGGTGGTCCAGTTCTCGGGCACGAACTGGATCTCGCCGTTCGCCACTTTTTCGAGCGCGACTTCGGTGATCGACTTGCCCGGGTTGAAGGTGCCTTCCGGCGCCGGCTTGCTCATCGCGACGAACCACTGGTCGGTCAGCATCGGCTCGATGATGACGCCGGTGCGGTCGCCGCGCGGCACCATCAGCTTGTGCGGCTTGACCTGTTCCAGCAGGCCCTGGGCTTCGAGGTCGGCGACGATCTTCTTGCGCGCTTCGAAGCGGTCCAGGCCGCGGTAGGCTTCCGGCGCATCGTCGACGATTTTCGCGTCGAGCGTCAGGATGCTCGGCATCGCCAGGTTGTGGCGCTGGCCGACCGCGTAGTCGTTGAAGTCGTGGGCCGGGGTGATCTTCACGCAGCCGGTGCCGAAGGCCTTGTCGACGTAGCTGTCGGCGATGACCGGGATCTCGCGGCCGCTCAAGGGAAGCTTGAGCATCTTGCCATGCAGGTGGGTATAGCGCTCGTCGGTCGGGTCGACCGCGACGGCGACGTCGCCCAGCATGGTTTCAGGACGGGTGGTGGCGACCGTCAGGTGGCCGCTGCCGTCCGCCAGCGGGTACTGGATGTACCACATCGAACCGTCTTCTTCTTCCGACACCACTTCGAGGTCGGAGACGGCGGTGCCCAGCACCGGGTCCCAGTTGACCAGGCGCTTGCCGCGGTAGATCAGGCCCTGTTCGTACAGGCGCACGAAGACTTCGGCCACGGTTTGCGAGCGCGGCTCGTCCATCGTGAAGTATTCGCGGTTCCAGTCGGCGGAAGCGCCCAGGCGGCGCATCTGGCCGGTGATGGTGTTGCCCGACTTTTCCTTCCACTCCCAGACCTTCTCGACGAAGGCTTCGCGGCCGAGGTCGTGGCGCGAGATCTTCTGGGCGTCCAGCTGGCGCTCGACCACGATCTGGGTCGCGATGCCGGCGTGGTCGGTGCCCGGGATCCAGGCCGTGTTATAGCCACGCATGCGGTAGTAGCGGGTCAGGCCATCCATGACGGTCTGGTTGAAGGCGTGGCCCATGTGCAGGGTGCCCGTCACGTTCGGCGGCGGCAGCTGGATGCTGAACGAAGGCTTGTCGGCGTCCATGGTGGCGGCAAAGTAACCGCGCTTTTCCCATTCGGTACGCCAGAATTGTTCGATATCGGCTGGCTCGAAAGACTTGGCTAATTCCATGATGGCTGTGATTGGTATGAAATTTCGAAAGGGTCCATTATAGATGACGCTAGGCCAACTGGCCGACCAGGATCAGCGACACCGGCTTCCCTGTGTCCGGATGCACGGGTTCGCGGATTTCCCGCAGCCGCAGGCCATGGCTGAGGTAGAGATCGACCCAGCTGCCCAGCGTGCGGAAATACCAGGGCGGCGGATCGGTGAAGCCGGCGTTGAAACCGGCCCAGCTGCCTTCGCGCCAGCCGTCGCGGTAGGGCGCGTCGCCGCAGGCCGCGACCGGATGCATGGTCTGGACCACGAAATGGCCGCCGGCCCTGAGCAAGCCCGGCGCGGCGCGGAACAGGCCTGCGACCGACGCTTCGCCCAGCAGCGAAAAATTGCAGATGGCGATATCGAGGGCCAGGTCCAGGCCGCCCTGCGCGATCTCTTCGTAGGACATGGTGAGGAAGTCGCCGCCGCCGGCCTGGCGCGCGGCCTCGACCAGGCCGGGCACGACGTCGACGCCGAGCATGGCGACGCCGTCGAGCGCGCGCACCAGCCAGCCCTCGCCGCAGCCGATGTCGATGCCGCAGGCCGGCGCGAGGCTGCGCACCGTGTCGACGATGGCGCGGTTGGTGACCAGGGTGCGGCTGGCGATTTCGCCTTCGCGCACTGCCCGCACCCACGGCGAGGTGTTCTTGCCCCAGGAGGCGATGATTTTCGTGTCCATGATCGTTCGATTCTAACGAAGAAAAGGCGCCGAAGCGCCTTTTTGGAAAGGTGGGCACGGTGTGCCCACGGGTGATGCTCGCGGTATGTTGACGTCCGCGTGGGCACGGGAGTGCCCACCCTGCGTTTACTTGCCGCAGCCCAGCGACTTGATGCGGTCGTAGGCGGCTTTGGCCTGCACCAGGCCATAGCCGTACTTGGTGTCGCGGCCGGCGGTGCCCAGGTCGAGCGCGCTGTTGTTCAGCGAGGTGCGGATCTGGGCGCCGGTGCAGGTCGGGAAGTAGCTCCACACCAGGGCGGCGACTGCCGAGACGTGCGGGGTCGCCATCGAGGTGCCGTCGAAGTAGGCATAGTTCGAAGCCTTGACGCCCACGGTCGCGCTCTGGCCCAGCTGCGCCTTCATCGCGGCGCCCTCGGTGTCGGACGCGCCGACCGAAGGGATGTTCGTCACGGTGGTGCCCAGGGTGCCCGCCAGGGGACCGGCCACGTTGTTGTACACGACCGCGCCGACGCCGCCGCTGTTCTGGCAGTTGCTGACCTTGGTCGCGAAGTCGACGGTGCCGCGCTGGATCAGGCAGACCTTGCCGGAGACGGCGGTGTTGACGGTGTCGCCGATGCCGAAGTCGGCCAGCGGGGCGGTCGCGGTCTTGACCGGCGAACCCTCCATGGCGGTCGGGGCGTAGGTGCTCGAACCGACGCTCAGGACCGGGTCCTGGCCGGTGCCCATCGGGACCGTCGACAGCACCGACACGCCCGGACCGGCGATCTCGACGTCGCTGTTGTACTGCGAGAAGGAGGCGACGACCTTGTTCTCGTCCACGGCCGCCACCGACATCACGCTGCCATAGCCGGCCGGGTAGGAGGTGGTGGCATTGCCGTCGTTGCCGGCCGCGGCGATGCTCAGCACGCCCTTGGTCTGCAGGCTGTCGAAGGCGCGCTGCTCGGTCATGCTCTTGGCGCCGCCGCCCAGCGACATGGTGATGACGTTCGCACCCGCCGCGCCGCACTTGTTGGCGGCATTGGCCAGGGTCGACGAATAGGTCCAGGCGCCGTTCGCGCCGAACACCTTCACGATGTGCAGCTTGAGCTGCTTGTTCGGATTGACGCCGACCACGCCCGTGCCGTTGTTGACGCCGGCGATGGTGCCGAACACGTGGGTGCCGTGGTGGGTCTCGTCGGTGTACCACCAGCCGGTGCCGGAATCGTATTCGCCGGTGACGTTGGCGCCGTTGTCCTTCAGGTCTTCATGGCTGAAGTCGACGCCGGAGTCGATGATGCAGATCTTGCGGTTGCCGGCGTTGGTGTCCGGCAGCTGGTCGGCCTGGACCAGCTTGATGCCGTAGGGGACTTGCTGGCCGACGGTGTAGGGGGTGCCGGTCGAGGGCGTGGTCAGCGAGAACGGCTTGCGGATCACGTCTTCCTCGATGTACTCGACGTTCGGATTGTTTTCCAGGCCCTTCAGCGCGACGGTCGGCACTTCGATGGCCATCGCATCCATGTTGAAGATTTCCTGCTTGACCGAACCTCTGGACGCGGCGACCAGCGACTTCACTGCCGCCTTTGCGCCGGGTTTGAAGGCCACGATCACACGGGTGGTGTCCGGCGCGGCGGCCGATACGCTTCCCGCAAATGCCATTGCCAGCGCCGCGGCGCAGGCGCCGAGGACAGGGACCATCTTTGATGCGCGAGTGTGCTTCTGATTCATCGGTGTTTTCTCCGTTAAGTTACTTGTTATCGCCGCGGACCTCGTGGGTCGCGTGCTTGTTTGTTTCACTATCTGAACGACCGATACATCACTGCTTTTCAAAGGCCGGGCCCAGCCGTTTGGAAAACAGCCGAGCCAGTTTATTGAGCTAACTTATACGTACGCAACGAGTTTTGAATCGTGCGCGGGAGTTGTTGCTTTATCGTCTTTGCATATGATTCAATTGATACAAATCTAAATGCATCACGAATGTGCATGCTATATTTTTGGCGGCCGAAACTGGAGTTGTGAAGATTCCGTTAGTTTCGGCGATGGCTTCTTCTTCCGCTGCGAGAACACAACACGATGAGTGCGCCCGCTTCCTCCCGCCGGCCGATCCTGCTGGTCGACGACGATCCCCTCCTGCTCGAATTCCTCGCCACCGTACTGCAGCACGCCGGCTACGACACCGTGGGCGCCGCGTCGGCACCGGAAGCGCTGCAGCGCATCGCCGAACGGGACGGCGCGCACCAGGAACCCTGCTTTGCGATGGCCCTGCTCGACGTCACGATGCCCGGCATGTCCGGCCTCGACCTGGCGCGCCGCCTGAGGGAGCATACCGAGGTGCCCTTCATGTTCCTGTCTTCGGTGGACGATGCCGAGACCGCGCGCCAGGCCGCCAGCCATGGCGCGCTCGGTTTCGTGGTCAAGCCGGTGGACGCCGCCCGCCTGCTGCCGGCCTTCGAGGCGGCGCTGGCGCGCGCGGACGAGATCCGCCAGCTGCGCCGTACCGAGGCCAACCTGAACGCGGCCCTGGCCGCCGGCCGCGAGACCAGCCTGGCCGTGGGCCTGCTGATGGCGCGCTACCAGGCCGACAGGAATACCGCCTTCGAAGTGCTGCGCGACCATGCGCGCTCGAGCCGGCGCAAGGTCAACGAGGTGGCCGAACAGATCGTCGCGGCCGAGGAGCTGCTCAACAGCCTGCACGGCGCTTTCGCGGGCCGGCTGCGCAGCAAGTAAGCGCTAGTTTCGCTGCGCCGAAGCCACGCCGGTGGTGGCGAAGCGCTCGCGGTAGAGGGTAGGGGCGATCCCCATGCGCTTCTGGAAGGCGCGGCGCATCTGCGCTTCGCCATTGAAGCCGGCGCGCGCCGCCACCGTCTTGAGCGGCAGCGCGAGATCGGCCAGCAGTTGCCGGGCGCGTTCGAAGCGGCAGGCGGCGATGAATTCCTGGGTGCTCATGCCGACTTCCTGCAGGAAGACACGGGCGAAGTGGCGCTCGCTCATCATCGCCTTTTCCGCCAGCTGGGTAACGCTCAGCCGCTGGTGCAGGTTTTCGAGGATCCACTTCTGGATCTCGCGGATGCCGGGCCGCGCCGTGCGTTCGCTCAGCAGGTGGGAACTGAACTGCGACTGTCCGCCCGGGCGCTTCAGGTAGACCACCATGTCGGTCGCCACCTGCAGTGCCAGCTCCTTGCCGAAATCCTCTTCGACCAGCGCCAGCGCCAGGTCGATCCCGGCGGTGACGCCGGCCGAGGTCCACAGGTTACCGGCGCGCACAAAGATGGCGTCCGCATCGACGGCGATGCCCGGATGCTCGGCCTGCAAGCGTTCGGCCACGCTCCAGTGGGTGGTCGCGGCCTTGCCGTCGAGGACGCCGGCCGCGCCGAGGAAGAAGGCGCCGGAACACAGGGCCGCCAGGCGCTGCAGGCGCGGGCCGGCGGCCGCGACCCAGTCGACGATGGCGCCGCCTTCGGCCAGCGCGCGGTGGATGTCGCGCGCGCCGACCACGATGGCCGTATGCGGCAATGCCAGCAGGTCGAGGCGCTTGCCGGCCTGCAGCGACATCAGGGTATCCGAGGGCACGTTGCCTTCGCGGCTGGACGCGATGCGCACCTCATAGCCGTCCGGCTTGCCGCTCTTGCGCAGGTGCACGTTGGCATATTCGAAGACCGACATCGGACCGATGGCTTCCATGGCCTTGAAGCCTGGATAAACGACGATGTCGACGGTAATTGCCGGGGACGCTGGCCTGTTCTGCATGGGTCTGTACTGCTCTTGACGGCTGACAAATCCGGTCATTATTGCATTAATTTCGGACATCCAGGAGAGCGCCTATTGGCCGCGGCATGGCTTGTGCGGATAATGGCAGGATTGCACAACCACTCAGGAAATCCCATATGAAAACCAAGGCAGCGATTGCATGGCAGGCGGGTAAACCGCTGACGATCGAGGAAGTCGAGCTCGAAGGCCCGAAGGCGGGCGAGGTGCTGGTCGAGGTCAAGGCCACCGGCATCTGCCACACCGACTGGTACACGCTGTCGGGCGCCGATCCGGAAGGCATCTTCCCGGCCATCCTCGGCCATGAAGGCGCGGGCGTGGTGGTCGACGTCGGTCCCGGCGTGACCTCCCTGCGCAAGGACGACCACGTCATCCCGCTGTACACCCCGGAATGCCGCCAGTGCAAATTCTGCCTGTCGCAGAAGACCAATCTCTGCCAGGCCATCCGCTCCACGCAAGGCCGCGGCCTGATGCCGGATGCTACTTCGCGCTTCTCGCTGGACGGCAAGCCGATCTACCACTACATGGGCACCTCGACCTTCTCGAACTACATCGTGGTTCCTGAAATCGCGCTGGCCAAGATCCGCTCCGACGCACCCTTCGACAAGGTCTGCTACATCGGCTGCGGCGTCACCACCGGCATCGGCGCCGTGATCTTCACGGCCAAGGTGGAGGCGGGCGCCAACGTGGTCGTGTTCGGCCTCGGCGGCATCGGCCTGAACGTGATCCAGGCGGCCAGGATGGTCGGCGCCGACAAGATCATCGGCGTGGACATCAACCCGGGCCGCGAAGAGATGGCGCGCAAGTTCGGCATGACCCACTTCGTGAATCCGACCCAGGTCGAGAACGTGGTCGACACCATCGTCCAGCTGACCGACGGCGGCGCCGATTACTCCTTCGAATGCATCGGCAACGTCACCACCATGCGCCAGTCGCTGGAATGCTGCCACAAGGGCTGGGGCCAGTCGATCATCATCGGCGTGGCCGAAGCCGGCAAGGAAATCTCGACCCGTCCGTTCCAGCTGGTCACCGGGCGCGTCTGGAAAGGCTCGGCCTTCGGCGGCGCCCGCGGCCGCACCGACGTGCCGAAGATCGTCGACTGGTACATGGAAAACAAGATCAACATCGACGACCTGATCACCCACCACCTGCGCCTCGACCAGATCAACGAAGGCTTCGAGCTGATGAAGAAGGGCGAGTCGATTCGTTCGGTAGTGGTGTACTGAGCACCTGGCACCCGCCAAGCCAAGCCGGCGCAATGCCGGCTTTTTTCCATCCACGCCGCCATTCCTGCAGCCTGTCGCACCCCGCTGGCGCGCATCCCTTTGCATATCTATCCTGCCCTCATCGATCAAGCGCCCAAAACTAGAAAAAAAGTTCTAGACAAATTTTTCTAGCTGGCCTATTCTGAATCCGTCGAAAGGAACCCGCATGAGCCTGCATCACTGGGAGGAAACGCGATGAACGCCGCGGCCTGGATGTCCGGCCTGGCCTGGGCATTGCTGGACTTCGTCTGGCAGGGCGCGCTGGTCGGCTGTGCCGCCGCCGTGCTGCTGGGCTTGCTGAGCAGGGCGCGTCCGCAGTGGCGCTACCTGGTCGCCTGCAGCGCGCTGCTGTTGTGCGCGGCGCTGCCGCTGGCCGGCATGCTGGCGCGCGTGGCCGGGCAGGGCACAGACGGCGTGCTCATGCTGCCGTCCGCGCTGCTGCAGGCGCTGCCGTCCAATGGCGGGCAGGCGGCGCCCGGCCCGCTCCACGGCGCCGTGCTGCCGGCCGGGTGGCGCCTGGCGGACTGGCGCGAGGCCCTGCAGCCGCGCCTGCCGCTGGTGATCCTGTGCTGGTCGGCCGGGGCCGCGCTGATGGCCGTGCGCCTGCTGCTGGGCCTGGCCTGGGTGCGCCGGCGCAGCCGTCCCGGCGCCTACCGGCCGGACGCCGAGTGGCAGGCCGTGCTGGATCGCCTGGCGCTGCGGCTGGGGATCGGCCGCAAGGTCATCCTCGGGCTGGTGGACGATCTTGCCAGTCCGGTGACGGCAGGGGCCCTGGCCCCGCTGGTGCTGGTCCCGGCCTCGCTGGCCACCGGCATGGCGCCGCAGCTGCTCGAGGCCTTGCTGGCCCACGAGCTGGCCCATGTGCGGCGCCACGACTACCTGGTCAACCTGGTACAGAGTGCGATCGAGATCCTGTTGTTCTATCACCCGGCCGTGTGGTGGCTGTCGCACCGCATCCGGATCGAGCGGGAACTGATCGCCGACGATTTGGCCGCAAGCGCGCTGGGCGAACCGCGGCGTCTCGCGCTTGCATTATCCGAGCTGGACCTGTTCCAGCTCTCCCCGCAACTCGCCCCTGGGGCATTTGGAATAAGAGGAACGCTCATGTCTCGCATCAAACGCCTGGTTCGCCCGCACGCCGAACCCCTTAACTGGAAGCTGTCCCTGCCGGCCCTCGGCCTGGCCCTGACGGCCGCCATCCACGCCCATGCCGGCACCACGCCGGCGGCCGCGCCGGCCCAGCAGAAATCGACGGTCCACGTGACGCAGCAGGATAGCCGGGAAGCGCCCTATGCGCTGGTGGGCGAGGGCGACGACGGTTTCAACATGACCGGCAACAGCGCCGACTGGCCGTCGATCAAGCAGCTCAAGCGCAGCATCAAGGGCGAATTCCTGTGGTTCCGCGATGGCGGCAAGACCTGGATCGTGCAGGACCGCGACACGCTGGCGAAGGCGCATGCGGCCTGGGAACCGGTCAACCGGCTGGGCGAGCAGATGGATGCCTACGGCAAGGAGATGGACAAGCACGGCAAGGCCATGGATGCGATCGGCAAGGAGATGGAGCAGGCCGCCGCCGGCATGCGGCCCGACGAGGCGCGGGTGCGTGAGCTGGAGCGCAAGATGAACGAGCTGGGGCGGCAGATGTCCAGCCTTGGCCAGCAGATCGGCAAGGCCGGCAGCGACAGCGAGCGCGACCGCCTGAACGACAGGATGAATACGCTTGGCCGGCAGATGAACGCACTGGGCCAGCAGATGCACGCCGCAACCGAGAGTGAAGGGCAGCGCCGCGCCCAGGCCAGCATGGACGCCGCCGGCAAGCGCATGAACGAGGCCGGCAAGCCGATGGACGCGCTGGGCAAGAAGATGGATGCGCTCGGCAAGCAGATGGACCAGGAGGGCAAGGCCGCCGACAAGACCATGCGCAGCCTGATCCGCGATGCGATGGCCAGGGGACTGGCGCAGCCGGCACCGGGGCAGGGCTGAATACTATCCTTGCATGCATATAAATAAGACCGGAAATGGATTTCATTTCCGGTCTTATTTATATGTATTCGATTAAATGTGCATATAACAGGATTTAATACGGTAATTACACCGTATTGTGCGGCGCAAAAGAAGATAGGTATAATTTCTTTTCAGCAACCGGAAAAATGTTTTCCGGTGCTATTCAATAATAATCACCAAGAGATAGGAATTAACATGTTCAAGAAAATCGCTGCCGCCGCCGCACTGGCTTTCGCGGCATCTTCCGCGTTCGCCGCACCGACCGCTTATTACGGCGGCCTGGACCTCGGCTCGACCAAGCTCGACGGCCTCAGCGACAACAAGGCCAGCGTCGGCGGCTTCCTCGGCTATGGCTTCAACCAGAACTTTGCCATCGAGCTGGGCTATCGCCAGCTGGGCAGCTGGGATGTGCTGGGCGTCAACGTCAAGGCGAAGCAGACCCACCTCTCGGTGGTCGGCTCCTACCCGCTCGGCAACCAGGTCGAGGTCTATGGCCGCCTGGGCTACAACCAGCTGCGCGGTGAAGCCAGCTACGGCGGCCTGTCCTATGGCGACGACACCAGCGGCGTCATGTACGGTGCCGGCCTGAGCTACAGCTTCACCCCGACCATTTCCGGCCGTTTCGAAGTGCAGAAGCCGTCCAGCGATTCGACCAATTACGGCGTCGGCGTCGTCTTCAAGTTTTAATTTAATTAAGACGGGAATAAGCGGCAATTCATCGCCCGCTTATTAAAACAGGTGGCACATGTTTCGATTTTCGGAACGTGTGCCATTTATTTTTCGGGAGCATTATGGCAGCATACGGACGTTTATATTTTTTTAAAGTCCATGCCATGCCCCCAGCACGCTTAGCTGTCGTTTTATCCCTTGCCGGCGCCGCTGCGCTGGCACATGCCCAGAATACGCCGGCAACCGCACCCGCCACCGCCGCCCCGACGACGGCCGAACGACCGGCCAAGGAATTCCCGTACACGCCCGGGCTGGACGTGAATTCGATGGACCGCAGCGCCGACCCCTGCGTCGACTTCTACCAGTACGCCTGCGGCGGCTGGATGAAGAACAATCCGATCCCCGCCGACCAGGCGCGCTGGTCGGTCTACGGCAAGCTGGCCCAGGACAACCAGCGCTTCCTGTGGGGCATCCTCGAAGACCTGTCCAAGCGCCGGGACGGCCGCAACGCCAACCAGCAGAAGATCGGCGACTATTTCGGCGCCTGCATGGACGAGCGCACCATCGAGGCGCGCGGCGCCGAACCGCTGAAACCCTATTTCGACCAGATCGCGGCGCTGCGCTCCAACAAGGACTTGCCGCGCGTGCTGGCGCGCCTGCACCTGGCGCTGGCCGACCAGGGCCTGTACTTCGGCTTCGGATCGAGCCAGGACTTCGGCGATTCGACCCGCGTGATCGCCTTCGCCACCGCCGGCGGCCTGGGCCTGCCTGACCGCGATTCCTACCTCAAGACCGACGACAAGTCGAAAGAGGTGCGCGCCAAGTACATCCTCCACATCGCCAACACCTTCAAGCTGCTGGGCGACGCGCCGGAGCTGGCGCAGCGCAAGGCCGAGCGCGTGATGGCGATGGAGACCGAACTGGCCAGGGCCTCGCTGTCGCGCGTCGACAAGCGCGACCCCTACAAGCTGTTCCACAAGGTCGATGCCAAGGGCCTGCAAGCCCTGACCCCGGGCTTCGACTGGCACACCTACCTGGACGAGATCGGGCAGGGCAAGCAGAACACCTTCAACGTCACCGAACCGGCCTTCTTCAAGGCGCTGGCGAAGATGTGGAAGAGCAGCGACATCGACGCCACCCGCACCTACCTGCAGTGGCATGTGGCGCGCAATCTGTCGCCGGCGCTGGCATCGAAGTTCGACCAGGAACACTTCGACTTCTTCAGCAAGACCCTGCGCGGCGTCCAGCAACAGCCGCCGCGCTGGAAACGCTGCGTGGGCCTGGTCGACCGCCAGCTCGGCGAAGCGCTGGGCCAGGAGTTCGTCAGCCGCGCCTTCTCGCCGGAGCTGAAGGCCAAGTCCCTGCACATGACCCGCCAGGTCGAAGAGGCGATGAAGAAGGACATCGAGTCGCTCGACTGGATGAGCCCCGAGACCAAGAAGCGCGCCCAGGAAAAGCTGGCCGCGATCGTCAACAAGATCGGCTATCCGGACAAGTGGCGCGACTACGGCAGCTATGAGGTGAAGCCGGGCGACTTCGCCGGCAACGTCGAGCGCGGCAATATGTTCGAATCGCGCCGCCAGCTGGCCAAGATCGGCAAGCCGCTCGACCGCGGCGAATGGTCGATGACTCCGCCGACGGTGAACGCCTACTTCGATCCGCAGATGAACGACATCAACTTCCCGGCCGGCGTGCTGCAGCCGCCGCTGTTCGACCCGAAGATGGACGATGCGCCGAACTACGGCAACACCGGCGGCACCATCGGCCACGAGCTGACCCACGCCTTCGACGACGAAGGCCGCCAGTTCGACGCCAAGGGCAACCTGAAGGACTGGTGGACGAAGCAGGACGCCAAGGAATACGAAGAGCGCGCCCAGTGCATCGTCGACCAGTACGCGCAATACACGGTGGTCGACGACATCAAGATCAACAGCAAGCTGACCTTGGGCGAGGACATCGCCGACCTGGGCGGCCTGATCCTGGGCTGGATGGCATGGAAGGAAGAGATGGCCAGCATGCCGCAACAGGCCCAGCCCCTGCGCGACGGCCTGACCCCGGAACAGCGCTTCTTCGTCGGTAACGCCCAATGGGCCTGCGAAAACGACCGCCCGGAAAACCTGCGCGTAAAAGCCCTGACCGACCCCCACTCACCGGGCCGCTTCCGCGTGAACGGCCTGGTGGTGAACATGCCGCAGTTCCAGGAGGCTTTCCACTGCAAGCCGGGGCAGGCTATGGTGAAGGAGAAGCGTTGCAGGGTTTGGTAAGCGTGTGAAGATCGAACCGGCGACGTTCAGGTGTGCGTATCCTTGACTACGCACGTATTCACTCGCGCAAAAGACCTCAACGCCGCCGCGTCCCCTGATCGCTGGCCTGCGCCTGCATGTGAATCAGATTCGCCTCGAAGGACTGCATCTGCAAGCCGATATCCGACATATCGACATTCGACCGCTGCAGCCGCGGGAACAGCTGCTGTTCTTCCTCGTCGATGTGGTTGAGCACCGCGTTGAGCATCTCGCGCATCAGCGGCTCGGCGCGCGGTTCGTCGGGCTGCATGCCCTGCAAGGTGGCCAGCAGGTCGTCGACCTTCAGGTGGTCCTGCTCGAAATGGCGCACCAGATTGTCGTCCAGGCAGCGCACGTTCGGATAGAAGATCGATTCTTCCAGCCGCGAATGGGTGTGGATGGCTTGCAGCAGCTGGATGGCCGACTGCTTCTTCACCTCCATGTCGCTGCTGTTGAGATAGGTGTCGGCCAGCTTGCGCACCATGTCGTGGTCGCGCGTCAGCGCCTGGATCGGGTCAACATTGTCCATGATGGTCTCCTGAAAAGGTGTGCCATCCTACTCCCGGTCGTCGCGGGGGCGCGATCCGTTTAGGGCCGGCAATCCGTCAAAAAAAACGCCGCCCGCGGGCGGCGCCTGGATGGGCCGGAGCCCGATCAGTGCTGCGAGATCTTGCCGCGCCAGGCACCGGTTTCCTTGCCGCGCGACTCCAGCATTTCCTTGAACTTCTGCAGGTTGCCGCGGGCTTCCATGCGCACGGCGCCGAAGGCGTCGCCCAGTTTTTCCAGCGGGCCTTCCGGCTGGTAATCCATCTGCAAGGCGATGCGGGTCACGTCATCCGAGATCTTGTGGAAGGTGACCACGCCGCCGTTCGGCACGCCGGTGACGCTGCGCCAGGCGATGCGCTTGTCCGGGATCTGCTCGGTGATCTCGGCATCCCATTCCTTTTCCTCGCCGGCCACATTGGCTTTCCAGTGCAGGTGCTTGTCGTCCAGTTGGCGGATTTCGTGCACGCTGCTCATGAATTGCGGGAAGTCCTCGAACTGGGTCCACTGGTTGTAGGCAGTGCTCACTGGCACGTTGACTTCGATCGTCTCGACGATCGAGGAGTCCATGTTCGAACCACGATTTTTCATTTTTTTCGACAGCATCATGCCGCCAACCGCCAGCGCGGCCACAGTAACGACTCGATTCAGCATTGTTGCCTCCTTGTTACGAGTAGAGCTTCGATAAAGAACGACCGGATAAGGCCGGCTTGAGAACACATCTGCTCGTAACTTACGATAAGTCCTGTTTGGACGGCGCTAGCGAGCCTTGAGGAAACTGTTGTGATACTGTATATATAACCAGTAAAATTGCGCCCGATACCAGCCTGGGAGCCATCCCGACGTTTATAATGCCCGCATGAATCTCCTCGACAATCTGAATCCCGAACAGCTCGCCGCGGTCACGCTGCCGTCCCAGAGCGCCCTGATCCTGGCCGGTGCCGGCTCGGGCAAGACCCGTGTGCTGACCACCCGGATCGCCTGGCTGATCCAGACTGGCCAGGTCTCGCCGGCCGGCCTGATGGCGGTGACCTTCACCAACAAGGCGGCGAAGGAAATGCTGACCCGCCTGTCGGCGATGCTGCCGGTGAACACGCGCGGCATGTGGATCGGCACCTTCCACGGCCTGTGCAACCGCCTGCTGCGCACCCATCACCGCGACGCCGCGCTGCCGCAGAGCTTCCAGATCCTGGATTCGCAGGACCAGCTGTCGATGATCAAGCGCATGCTGAAGGCCCTGAATGTCGATGACGAGAAGTACCCGGCCAAGGACCTGATGTACTTCATCAACAACGCCAAGGACAACGGCTTGCGCGCCAGCCAGGTCGAGGCCTATGACCACGTGCAAAAACGCATGGTCGAGCTGTACGACGCCTACGACCAGCAGTGCCAGCGCGAGGGCGTGGTCGATTTTGCCGAGCTGCTGCTGCGCGCCTACGAACTGCTGCAGCGTAACCATCCGCTGCGCCAGCATTACCAGATGCGCTTCCGCCACATCCTGGTCGACGAGTTCCAGGATACGAACGACCTGCAGTACAACCTGCTGAAACTGCTGGCCGGCCACGGCGAGGCGGCCGGCGGCGCGATCTTCGCGGTCGGCGACGATGACCAGAGCATCTACGCCTTCCGCGGCGCCAATGTCGGCAATATGCAGGCCTTCGAGCGCGAGTTCGAGGTCAGGAACCTGATCAAGCTGGAGCAGAACTACCGCTCGCACGGCCACATCCTCGACACCGCCAACTTCCTGATCGCGAATAACACGCGGCGCCTGGGCAAGAACCTGCGCACCGACGCGGGGCAGGGCGAGCCGGTGCGCATCTACGAAGCCTCGAGCGACCTCGAAGAGGCGCAGTGGATCATCGACGAAGCCAAGAGCCTGATGGCCGAGGGCATGCCGAGGAGCGAGATCGCGATCCTGTACCGCTCGAACGCGCAGAGCCGCGTGATCGAGCACGCGCTGTTCGCGGCCGGCCTGCCCTATACCGTGTACGGCGGCCTGCGCTACTTCCAGCGCGCCGAGGTCAAGCATGCGATCGCCTACCTGCAGCTGATGGACAATCCGCACAACGACTCGGCCTTCCTGCGGGTGGTGAACTTCCCGACCCGCGGCATCGGCGCGCGCTCGCTCGAGCAGCTGCAGATGGCGGCCGAGAGCTATGGCGTGTCGATGTATGCGGCGGTGCCGTATATGACCGGCAAGGCCGGCGCCGCGCTGGGCAACTTCGTCAAGCTGATCGAGAGCGCGCGCTTCGAGACCCAGCAGCTGCCGCTGCCGGAGATGGTGAAGGTGGTGCTGGAGCGCAGTACGCTGCTGGCCTACTACGAGAAGGAAAAGGAAGGCGCCGAGCGCATCGAGAACTTGGAACAGATGGTCAGCGCCGCCACCCACTTCGTGCAGGAAGAAGGCTTCGGCGTGAACGCCCCGGCCCACCTGGGCCCGCAGGCGGCGGCCAGCAGCGGCACGGCCATCGTCAACGCCGACGGCGTCGAGGTGCTGGATGCCGATGCGCCGCTGGCTGCCGTGATGTCGCCGCTGTCGGCCTTCCTGGCCCACGCCTCGCTGGAAGCGGGCGATGCCCAGGCCCAGGCCGGCCAGGACGCGATGCAGCTGATGACGGTGCACTCGGCCAAGGGCCTCGAATTCGACGCCGTGTTCATCACCGGCCTGGAAGAAGGCCTGTTCCCGCACGAGAGCAGCTCGCGCGAGCTGGACGGCGTGGACGAGGAGCGCCGCCTGATGTACGTGGCGATCACGCGCGCGCGCAAGCGTTTGTACATGAGCTTTACCCAGCAGCGCATGCTGCACGGCCAGACCCGCTTCAACATGAAGTCGCGCTTCTTCGACGAGCTGCCGGAAGAATCGCTGAAGTGGCTGTCGCCGCGGGTGCAGACCAACTGGTTCGGCGGCCGCAAGTCGACCACCGCCTGGGACGACGCCAGCTTCCGCGAGGGCGGCAGCGACAACCAGATCGCCAAGCAGATCACGCAGAAGTCCTCTAGCGACAAGGGCATCGGCTGGCGCATCGGCGAAGCCGTGTCGCACGCGCGTTTCGGCGAGGGCGTGATCGTCAACATCGAGGGCGGGGCGGGCAGCCCGCGCGCCCTGATCAACTTCGGCGGGGCGGGGATGAAGATGCTCGACCTGTCGGTGGCCAAGCTGGAGAAGCTGGCGCGGTGATCGTTCGACCGTGGGCACGGTGTGCCCACCCTACCTGTTGCGCCGACCGTAGGGTGGGCACACCGTGCCCACGATGATTACGCCGGCTGCGCCTCTTTGCCAGCGGCCGGCTTGCCGAAAATATCGCGGTAGCCGGCGTAGATCGCGCACTGCAGGAACAGGATAAACAGGAACATCAGCCACATCAGCACCACCTGGGCCAGCGCGATCGCGCTGAACAGGTTCACCACCACGAAGGTGATGAGGGTGAAGATGCCGAACCAGGAGAGCAGCATCACGCCGAACACGCGCGCCGAGCGCACCACGGCGAAGAAGCTGTAGAAGGTGGCCTTGCCCGGTCCCATCTGCTTCCAGTAGGTGAGCGGCGCGGCAAAGCACAGGGTCAGCAGCGACACCGTTTCCAGGATCAGCAGGCCGAACACGGCGGCGACGTCGCCCAGCGTGAAGGGCAGCTTGTCCTTCGGATCGAGCTTGATATTGCCCGGCAGCTGGCGCAGCGATTCCGGCGTGATCATCAGCGCGATCAGGGTCAGCACCAGGAAGACGCCGAGATAGATCACGCCCACCTTGCACAGGCCGCCCAGCACCGGTTTGCGGAAGCCCGTCAGCAGCACGGCCGGGGTCACGCGGTCGCCGTTGTCGATCATCAGGCAGGCCTGCATGAAGGCCATCGAGAACGAGGGGATCAGCACCACCACGATGATCGGGCCGATGATGGGCACGGCGCTGATGCCGATCGCCAGCAGGATGCTGGCAAACAGCAGGGTGGTGAGGGCGGCCGGCTGCTTGCGGAACAGGGCCATGCCCCGTTTCAGCCAATCCCAGCCGGTACGTGCGGGCAGTGTGCTCATGCTGTGAGACCCGGGGCGGGAACGGCGATGCGCTCGCGCAGCACGCGTTCGAAGTGGGTGGGATCGTGCGGCGTCAGCATCTCGGCTTCGCGCGGACGGTGCAGGTCGTACAGGCGCGACAGCCAGAAACGCAGGGCCGCGGCGCGCAGCATGGGCTGCCAGGCCTCGGCTTCCGCCTCGGTGAAGGGGCGGGCGGCGTGGTAGGCGCGGGTCAGCGCCAGCACGCGGTCCTGGTCGAGGCGGCCGGTGTCGAGATCGATGCACCAGTCGTTGACGGTGACGGCGATGTCGAACAGCCAGCTGTCCCAGCCGGCAAAATAGAAGTCGAAGCAGCCGCTCAGGCGCTCGCCGACGAACATCACGTTATTGCGGAACAGGTCGGCGTGGACCGGACCCTGGGCCAGTCCGGCGTAGACGGGGCCGGCGGCGAACTCGCGCTGGAAGGCCAGTTCGGATTCCAGCAGGGCGGCTTCATCCGCGTCGAGGAAGGGCAGGACCTTCGGCACGGTCTCGATCCACCAGTCCAGGCCGCGCAGATTCGGCTGGCGCAGCGGGAAGTCGCGGCCGGCCAGGTGCATCTTCGCCAGCATGGTGCCGACTTCCGAGCAATGCACGGGCTGCGGATCCATCTGCGAGCTGCCGTCGAGCTTGCTGACGACGACGGCCGGCTTGCCGTGCAGCGCCACCACCAGTTCTCCCTGGTCGTTCGGCACCGGCGCCGGCACCGGAATGCCGCGCTCCGACAGGTGGCGCATCAACTGCACGTAGAAGGGCAGCTGCTCGAAGTCGAGGTTCTCGAAAATCGTCAGGACGAATTCGCCGCGCTCGGTCGTCAGGAAGAAGTTACTGTTTTCGATGCCGCTGGCAATGCCTTTCAGCGCCAGGGCTTTACCGAGAGGAAACTGCTTGATCCACTGGCTCAGGTCGTCCAGTGTGACCGAGGTGAAAACTGCCATCGTTCACGAAATATTGGGGTAGCTGTGGCGGCCGCACGAAGGCGGCCGGTCGTCATTTCTTCTCGGGGCCGGCGGTCGCGTTGGCCGGCAGCGGGGGCGGCGGCGGCGCGTCGGCGGTGGTCGGCGCATTGCTGCCGTTTTCGGCGGCCTTGCGCTTGCCCGACAGGTCGAATTCTCCCACCTTCCATTGCGGCGCGCGGATCGAATTGCCGCTCCCGCTGCCCGGTACCGCATTGCCCGGCGGGTTGTTCGGCTTCATATAGTAGTGGCTGCCGCTGCTGGTGACCTCGACTTCGGTAACCTGGCCGCCGTCGCGCGTTTCCTTGATCCGGGTGCGCTCGCGCGAGGGGATATTGGTGGCCGGTACATCGCTGCCCGGTTCGACGCGCTCGAGCTTGGGCGGCGCCTGGTTCTGCGTCGACTGCGGCGGGGTCGGCTGGGACGATTGCTGGGCCAGTGCCGATCCGGCCTGCGCGGCCAGCAGCAGGCCCAGGCAAGGTGCGAGGAGGGACAGGCGGGAGGAAATGCGTGGCATGGTGGTCACCTTTGACGTTTGGTTCATTGTAACAAACAGCGCCGCCCGCCAGTGAAATGCATGTGAAAAGCATGTGAAAAGAGCGAACCGGCCCCATATGGATGGGAATCCGATTCTGCGATAATGGCGCACATTTGCTCATTCCGACCCTCCATGGACAATACCCTGCTTCTCGTTGACGGCTCCAGCTACCTGTACCGCGCATTCCACGCGCTGCCCGACCTGCGCAGCCCCGACGGTCACCCGACCGGCGCGATGCACGGCATGGTCAATATGCTGCGCCGCCTGCGCGCCGACTTCCCGGCCGCCTACATCGCCTGCGTGTTCGACGCCAAGGGCAAGACTTTCCGCGACGACCTCTACCCCGAGTACAAGGCCACCCGCGCCTCGATGCCGGAAGACCTGAGCAAACAGATCGAGCCGATCCACGAAGTGGTGCGCCACATGGGCTGGCCGATCCTGATGGTCGAAGGCGTCGAGGCCGACGACGTGATCGGCACCCTGGCGGCCCAGGCCACCGCGCGCGGCATGAACACCGTGGTCTCGACCGGCGACAAGGACCTGGCCCAGCTGGTCAACGACAAGGTCATGCTGATCAATACGATGAGCAACGAGAAGCTCGACGAAGCCGGCGTGCTGGCCAAGTTCGGCGTGCCGCCGAACCGCATCATCGACTACCTGACCCTGATCGGCGACACCGTCGACAACGTCCCCGGCGTGAACAAGTGCGGCCCGAAGACGGCCGTGAAGTGGCTGACCCTGCACGGTTCCCTGGACGGCGTGATCGAGAACGCGCACACCATCGGCGGCGCGGTGGGCGCGAACCTGCAGGCGGCGCTGGAATGGCTGCCGAAAGGCCGCGAACTGATCACCGTGAAGACCGATTGCGACCTGGCGAATCACCTGGTGTCGATCGAGGAAACCCTGGTCGGCCGTCCGGAAGACAAGGAAGCGCTGCGCGACTTCTTCCAGCGCTACGGCTTCAAGACCATGCTGAAGGAACTCGGCAACGGTAATCCTGGCAAGTTCGTCTCGCCGGGTGCGGCGCCATTGAATTCGCCCGAAGGCGCAGCCGGCACGAGTGCCACCTTGCCCGGCATGCCGGTCATCAAGGGCGAGTACGAGACCGTCACCACGCAGGAGCAACTGGAACGCTGGCTGGAACTGATCGACAAGGCCGAGCTGACCTCGGTCGACACCGAAACGACGTCGCTCGACCCGATGACGGCCGAGATGGTCGGCATCTCGCTGTCGGTGGAAGCTGGCAAGGGCGCCTATATTCCGCTGGCGCACCGCTACGCCGGCGTGCCCGAGCAGCTGAACCGCGAGGAAGTCCTGGCGCGCATGAAGCCCTGGCTGGAAAACCCGGACAAGCCCAAGCTCGGCCAGAACCTGAAATACGACGCCCACATCTTCGAGAACCACGGCGTCAGGATCCGCGGCATCGTCCACGACACCCTGCTGCAGTCCTATGTGTTCGAGTCGCACAAGCCGCACGACATGGACACCATGGCGATGCGCCATCTCGGCTACACCACGATTCCGTTCGTCGACGTGTGCGGCAAAGGGGTGAACCAGATCTGCTTCGACCAGGTCGAGCTGGGCCGCGCCACGGAGTATGCGGCCGAAGACTCGGACATCACGCTGCGCCTGCACCAGGCCATGATCGGGCATGTGGAGAGCGACGCAGGCCTGAACTACATCTACCGCAAGATCGAGCTGCCGACCTCCGTGGTGCTGCAGAAGATCGAGCGCAACGGCGTGCTGATCGACGCCGAGCTGCTGGCCAAACAGTCCGGCGAGCTGGCCGCGCGCATCGGGGAGCTCGAGCAGCAGGCCTATGAACTGGCCGGCGGCCCCTTCAACCTCGGTTCGCCGAAGCAGATCGGCGAAATCTTCTTCGGCAAGCTGCAGCTCCCGGTGATCAAGAAGACCGCCACCGGCGCCCCGTCCACCGACGAAGAGGTGCTGCAGAAGCTGGCCGAGGACTATCCGCTGCCGAAGATCCTGCTCGAGCACCGCGGCCTGTCCAAGCTGAAGTCGACCTATACCGACAAGCTGCCGAAGATGGTCAACCCGAACACCGGCCGCGTGCACACCAACTACGCGCAGGCGGTGGCGATCACGGGACGCCTGGCCTCGAGCGATCCGAACCTGCAGAACATCCCGGTGCGCACCGCCGAGGGACGCCGCATCCGCGAAGCCTTCGTCGCATCGCCCGGCTGCGTGCTGGTATCGGCCGACTATTCGCAGATCGAGCTGCGCATCATGGCCCACATCTCCGGCGACGAGGCGATGCTGCGTGCCTTCGCCGCGGGCGAAGACATCCACCGCGCCACCGCCGCCGAGATCTTCAACCTGGCGCCGGAAGACGTCGAGAGCGAGCAGCGCCGCTATGCCAAGGTCATCAACTTCGGCCTGATCTACGGCATGAGCGCATTCGGCCTGGCACAGAACCTGGGCATCGAGCGCGGCGCCGCCAGCAACTACATCGAGCGCTACTTCCAGCGCTTCGCCGGCGTCAAGCAGTACATGGACGAGACCCGCCTGTCGGCCAAGGCCAAGGGCTATGTCGAGACCGTGTTCGGCCGCCGCCTGTGGCTCCCGGAGATCAATTCGCCGAACGGCCCGCGCCGCGCCGGCGCCGAGCGCGCGGCGATCAATGCGCCGATGCAGGGCACGGCGGCGGACCTGATCAAGCTGGCCATGATCGCCGTGCAGGACTGGCTCGAGACGGAGAAGCTCGGCACCCGCATGATCATGCAGGTGCACGACGAACTGGTGCTGGAGGTGCCGGAGGGCGAACTGGAGCTGGTCAAGCAGAAGCTGCCGGAGCTGATGGCCGGCGTGGCGACCCTGAAGGTGCCGCTGGTGGCCGAGACGGGCGTGGGGGCTAACTGGGAGGAAGCTCACTGAAGTGTGAGCGCCCGCTCATGTAGGGTGGGCGGTCCCCGCCAACGTGTGAAGATGACCTCACGCGTGGGCACGGAGTGCCCACCCTACGTTAAGATAGCCATCCTTTGTTACCCGACCAGAGGATGCACATGAACGACCTCGTACAGGATCGCGCCCACCCGGCGGCGCCCGGCGCCGGCTTTGCCGCCGCCACGCAGCCGGTTGCGGCCCGGTCGCTGATCCAGACCGACACCGCCGGCCTGAGCGCCGGCACCATCGAGCTGACCGTGAACGGCCAGGCCGTGCCCGTCTACCGCGCCCAGCCCGAGGGCAAATCGAATTTGCCGGTGGTCCTGGTGATCTCCGAAATCTTCGGCGTGCACGAGCACATCGCCGACGTCGCACGCCGCTTCGCCAAGCTGGGCTACCTGGCGCTGGCGCCGGAACTCTTCGTGCGCCAGGGCGATCCGTCGGCCATCGCCGACATCCCCAACCTGATGAAGAACATCATCCACAAAACGCCGGACGCCCAGGTGATGGCCGACCTCGACGCCTGCGTGGCCTGGGCCGCGGCAAATGGCGGCGACGTCGACAGGCTGGGCATCACCGGCTTCTGCTGGGGCGGACGGGTAACCTGGATGTACTCTGCCTACAACCCGAAGGTCAAGGCCGGCGTGGCTTGGTACGGCCGCCTGACGGGCGACGCCACGGCCAACACGCCGCGGCACCCGGTCGACATCGCCCCTGCCTTGACCGTGCCGGTGCTGGCCCTGTACGCCGCCAGGGACACCGGCATCTCCCTCGACAGCGTCGAGAAGATGAAGGCGGCGCTGGCCGAGGGCGCCAGCGGCTCGGAGTTCGTGGTGTATCCGGATGCGGGTCACGCCTTCCATGCCGACTACCGTCCGAGCTATAACGAGAAGGACGCGAAGGGCGGCTGGACGCGCGCGCTGGCCTGGTTCCGCAAGTACGGCGTGGCCTGATCCCGGCAGGCGCAAGCCGGGCACGGTACAATGCCCGGCTTGCGCCCGTCGGCGGCGCACCAAGAACAACAAGAGGCTTCACGATCGATCCCGTTCTCATCTCCATCCTGCTGGCCACCGGCGTGGCCGGCGTCCTCAGCATCACGGCTGCCGCGGTGTTCTCGTTCGCCCTGCTCGCGAAGGTGGTCGAGCGCATGGTCAGCCTGTCGGTCGGCATCATGCTCGCGACCTCGCTGCTGCACGCGCTGCCGGAAGCCTTCGAGTCCGGCGTCGACCCGCGCGCGCTGTTCGCGACGCTGCTGGGCGGCCTGCTGGCCTTCTTCATGCTCGAGAAGGTGGCGCTGCTGCGCCATTCGCATCATCACGAGGGCGACGGCCATCACCACGCCCACGGCCACGACGCCCACCAGGCCGGCAAGGCCGGCTGGATGATCCTGATCGGTGACGGCATGCACAACTTCACGGACGGGATCCTGATCGCGGCGGCCTTCCTGGCCGATCCCAAGCTGGGCATCCTGACCGGCGTGGCCATCATCGCCCACGAGATCCCGCAGGAGATCGGCGACTTCATCGTGCTGCTGAACGCCGGCTTTTCGCGCGTGCGCGCCTATGTGTTCAACCTGCTTTGCAGCCTGCTGGCGGTGGTCGGCGGGGTGCTCGGCTACTACACACTGGACAAGGCCAGCGGCCTGATTCCCTATGTGCTGGTGTTCGCTTCGTCGGGCTTCATCTACATCGCCGTGAGCGACCTGATGCCGCAGATGCAGCGCCGCGCCACCGTGCGCGAATCGATCCCGCAGGTGCTGCTGATCGGCCTGGGTGTGGTCATCGTGCTGCTCCTGACGCACGGACATTGAGGTTTCAGGGCTTTCTTGCGCCCTGATGTTGACATCGCGATTCGATGCGGCCTATGCTGGGTGCTTACCTACGTGTGGGGGAAGCAATGGCAAGGCTGGTGAACCAACTGGTTGTGGCGCTGCGCGAGAAGCCGTCGCGGTTCGGCTATGTACTCGGCATCCTGGTGCTGTCGGTCGTCGTATTTACGTTGGCGGACTTCCTGCCGGCGCCCTACGATTTCAGTCACTGATACACCACCGAGGCTTATCGTGGGCACGGTGTGCCCACCCTACGATTAGCTGTCGCCGGTGGCAATCCGCCGCGCCGCGTCAGCGCTCCACTCGCTCCACGATCCCGGATACAGCGCCGCGCCCGGCATGCCGGCCACTTCCAGCGCCAGCAGGTTGTGGCAGGCCGTCACGCCGGAGCCGCACTGCATGATGGCGTTCTTCGGATCGCCCACCGCCACGCCCAGTTCCGCCTTCAGCTGCGCCGGTGCCTTGAAGCGGCCGTCCGCCTGCAGGTTATCCTTGAAGAAGCGGTTGTTCGCGCCCGGGATATGGCCGCCGACCGGATCCATCGTCTCGTTCTCGCCGCGGAAGCGGTCCGGCGCACGCGCGTCGACGACCTGGCGGCCGCCATGTTCCACATTGTGCAGCACCGCGTTCACGTCCACCGTCGTGACCAGCGGCTCGCGCGCGGCGATCGTGCCGCGGGCGCGCGCAGCCGGCGCATCGGTGACGACCGGCTGGCCGGCCGACTGCCAGGCCGGCAGGCCGCCGTCCAGCACCGCCACGGCTTCGTGGCCGATCCAGCGCAGCATCCACCACAGGCGCGCCGCATACATGCCGCCGTGGGCATCGTAGGCCACGACCTGGCTGCTGTCGTTCACGCCCCAGCTGCGCAGCAGTTCGATGAAGGCGTCCTTTTCCGGCAGCGGATGGCGGCCGCGGAAGGCGCCGCCTGCATCCCGCCTGGCGCCGGACAGTTCGTGTTCCATGTCAGCGAACAGCGCATTCGGCAGGTGGCCGGCCGCATAGGCTTCGCGTCCGGCTGCCAGGTTCACCAGGTCGTGGCGGCAGTCGACGATCACCCAGTCGGCGTCGTTGACGTGGGCGGCCAGGGCGGCGGGTTCGATCAGGGTCGTGTACACGGGCGGTCTCCTTAAAGTTCGCTGGCGATGGGATCGGTATCCTTGACGACGGCGCCACGCGCCGTGCGCTTCGTATTGTAGAACGTCGCGGCGATGCCGGAGACCAGGATCACGCCCATCCCCAGCCACACGTGCCAGTCGAACACGTCGCCCCACAGCAGCATCCCCCACAGGCTGGAGAAGATGATGCCGGTGTACTGCAGGTTGGCCACCACCAGCACCTTGCCGAGGCGATAGGCGCGCGTCATCGCCATCTGCGCCAGCAGGGCCGGCACGCCGATCGCCACCAGCAGCAGGCCGCTGTGCCAGGTATGCGGATGGAAGGGCGTGGCCGGACCGTTCTCGAGCAGGGTGCCGAAGAAGCCTGCGCAGGTCGTGGTCAGCGAAAAATAGAACACCACGCGGTATTCCGGCTCGCCCATCTGGCCCAGGTTACGCACCTGCATATAGGCCATCGCCGAGACGATCGAGGACGCCAGGCCGATCGCGCCGCCCAGCCACTGGTTGGTCTCGACCGCAGGGCGCAGCACCAGGGTCACGCCGACGAAGCTCATCACGATGGCCAGCACCAGCGGCCATTCGGTCTCGCCCTTCGCATGCCACCAGCCAATGAAGAACATCCAGGTGGCGAGCCAGATCGGCGCCATGTAGTTGAGGGTGACGGCGGTGGCGAGCGGCAGCTTGCCGATCGCGAAGAACCACATCCACAGCGAGGTCACGCCGACCAGGCTGCGCGTCAGATGCTGACGGGGGAAGAGGGTGCGGAAGCTGCCGCCCTGCAGGTGGATCGTGAGGAACAGGATGACGGTGCCGACCAGGCCCCGGTACATCACGATTTCGGAGGTGGAGTAGAACGGGGAGGCCAGCTTCACGCCCGCGCCCATGGCGGCGAACGCGAAGCTGGCAAACAACATCCAAAGAGCTGGCATTAAATTCCCGGTGGGACGTTTTCCAATTTGCTGCGGTACCACTCGTGGAAGTGCTGCATGCCGTCTTCCATCGGCGACTGGTAGGGGCCGACTTCGCTGACGCCGCGGTCCAGCAGGATCTTGCGGCCGGCATCCATGCGCAGGGCGATCTCGTCGTCCTCGACGCAGGTTTCCATATAGGCCGCGCGCTCGGCTTCGACGAAGCCGCGCTCGAACAGCACGAACTCTTCCGGGTAGTAGAACTCGACCACGTTGCGGGTCTTCTGCGGTCCCATCGGCCACAGGGTCGACACCACCAGCACGTTCGGATACCACTCGACCATGATGTTCGGGTACAGGGTCAGCCAGATCGCGCCATGCTTCGGCGCCTGCCCGTTGTTGAACTTCAGGACCTGTTCCTGCCACTTTTTATACGCGGGCGAGCCGGACTTCTGCAGGCCGCGGTGCACGCCCACGGTCTGGACGCTGTAGTCGGTGCCGAATTCCCAGCGCAGGTCGTCGCAGCTGACGAAGTTGCCCAGGCCAGGGTGGAAGGGCTCGACGTGGTAGTCCTCCAGGTAGACTTCGATGAAGGTCTTCCAGTTGTAGTCGCACTCGTGCACCTCGACGTGGTCGAACATATAGCCCGAGAAATCGAGGTCCTTCGTCACCGACAGCTGCTTGAGCTTGTCCATCACGTTGTAGCCGTTCTGTTCGAACAGCAGGCCGTTCCAGTTCTGCAGCGGCGTCTTCGACAGGTTCAGGCAGGGCGTGTCGGCAAAGTGCGGCGCGCCGATCAGTTCACCCTTCAGGTCATAGGTCCAGCGGTGCAGGGGGCAGACAATATTCTTGGCATTGCCGCGGCCATTGAACATCAGCGCCTGGCGATGACGGCAGACGTTGGAAAGCAGTTCGATGCCTTGCGCATTGCGCACCAGCATACGGCCCTCGTTCTCCGACTTCAGGGTCGCGAAATCGCCCTGTTCGGGAACCATCAATTCATGCCCGATGTAGCGGGGGCCCTTCTGGAACAGGTGATGCATTTCGCGCTGCAACAGCGCTTCGTCGAAGTAGACATTTACCGGAAGCTGAGCGCACGAGCGCGCCAGCTTGGCGTGGGTAGCCAGATCGGACATCCCAACCCCCCTTTACAGATATCAGCCAAAGAAGAGAAAGAATCCGAGAACCAGTATTTTTTGGGGCGTCGAAAAACTTGCGGCTTTTCCTGCGCCTTAAAGAACGGAATACGGTAATTCGGAGACAGAACCGGAGATTATAGCCTGTAAAGGCTCATCCGGTCTCGGTCCCGCACGTGGTTGTGGTGCGTGGATGCTCAAAAATTGCCTGAAAGGCATCGTTTTCATGAATCGGCAGGCGCTTTGCGATAAAATGTGTCTTTGCTTGCAAGAAAACGGCAACTGTCGCGCCATCACGCAGGGGTAGGATTGTTTACAATAAGCGATTAGACTGTCGCGCCTCGCGCAAGTGCCAACGCACTGCCGCCAGGCAAGTCGAGCCCCGAACCGATTAAAGTCATTATGCCAAATAAAACAAGCGCGGAGAGCCCTGGAGCGCAGGCCGCCCTGCCGCCGGAATCCTTCGAACAGGCGATGGCCGAGCTGGCCCAGCTCGTCACGCAGATGGAAGGCGGACAATTGCCCTTGGAAGCCTCGGTCGCGGCCTATGCCCGCGGTTCCGAACTCGTGCGTTACTGCGCGGCCCAGCTGGAAAAGGTGGAGTCGCAGGTCAAGGTGCTCGAAGGCGAGATGCTGAAACCCTTCAGCGCCGACGGCGAGGATGAGGTATGAGCGCCCAGCCCGATTTCCGCGCCTGGATGGAAGGCGTGCAAACCCGCACCGAAGCCGCGCTCGAGCGCTTCCTGCCGCCGACTGGCCAGGTACCGGCCAAGCTGCACGAAGCGATGCGCTACACGGTGCTGGGCGGCGGCAAGCGCGTGCGCCCGCTGCTGGCGCATGCCGCCGGTGAGCTGTTCGGCGCGGGCGAGGATGCCGTCGCGCGCGCCGCCTGCGCGGTCGAGATGATCCACGCCTACTCGCTGGTGCACGACGACATGCCCTGCATGGACGACGACGCGCTCCGCCGCGGCAAGCCGACCGTGCACGTGGCGTATGACGAGGCGACCGCGCTGCTGGTCGGCGACGCGCTGCAGGCCCAGGCCTTCGACGTACTGGCCGGCAGTACGGATGTGGCCCCGGCGCGCCTGGTCACGATGCTGCGCCTGCTGGCCGAGGCGGCCGGATCCGCCGGCATGTGCGGCGGCCAGGCGATCGACCTGGACAGCGTGGGCCTGGCACTGACCCTGGAAGAACTGGAGCGCATGCACCAGCTGAAGACCGGCGCCATGCTGCGCGTCTCGGTGCTGCTGGGCGCACTGGCCGGCCGCGAGCTCGATGCGCGGGAGCTGGACGCGTTGAAGGAATACGCGCGCGCGATCGGCCTGGCCTTCCAGGTGGTGGACGACGTGCTGGACGCGACCGAAGATTCGGCCACCCTCGGCAAGACGGCCGGCAAGGACGCGGCGGCGAACAAACCGACTTACGTAACGATTCTGGGGCTGGAGCCGTCCAAGGCGCTGGCCGAACAACTGCGGCAGCAGGCGCACGAAGCGCTGGCGCCGTTCGGAGAACAAGCACTGCGTCTGCGCGAGCTGGCAGACCTGATCGTGCAGCGGAAGGCCTAAATGAAACTGCTAGATACCATCAACGACCCGGCGGACCTGCGCAAGCTCCCGCGCACCCAGCTGACCCCGCTGGCCACCGAACTGCGCCAGTTCCTGCTCGATTCGGTGTCCAAGACCGGCGGCCATCTTTCGTCCAACCTCGGCACCGTCGAGCTGACGATCGCGCTGCACTACGTGTTCAACACGCCGGAAGACCGCATCGTCTGGGACGTCGGCCACCAGACCTATTCGCACAAGATCCTGACCGGCCGCCGCGACCGCATGCCGACGCTGCGCCAGCATCACGGCCTGTCCGGCTTCCCGAAGCGCGACGAGAGCGAGTACGACACCTTCGGCACCGCCCACTCGTCGACCTCGATCTCGGCGGCGCTGGGCATGGCGCAGGCGGCCAAGATCAAGGGCGAAAAGCGCAAGGCGATCGCCGTGATCGGCGACGGCTCGATGACGGCCGGCATGGCCTTCGAAGCCCTGAACAATGCCGGCGTCGAGGACGACGTCGACCTGCTGGTGGTCCTGAACGACAACGACATGTCGATCTCGCCGCCGGTGGGCGCGCTGAACCGCTACCTGGCGCGCCTGATGTCGGGCCAGTTCTACGCCGCCGCCAAGAACGTGGGAAAGAGCGTGTTGCCGGCACCGATGCTGGAACTGGCCAAGAAGCTCGAAGAACATGCGAAGGGCATGGTGGTCCCGGCCACGATGTTCGAGGAATTCGGCTTCAACTACATCGGCCCGATCGACGGCCACGACCTCGATTCGCTGATCCCGACCCTGGAAAACATCCGCAGGCTGAAAGGCCCGCAATTCCTGCACGTGGTGACGAAGAAGGGCCAGGGCTACAAGCTGGCCGAGGCCGAGCCCATCCTGTACCACGGTACCGGCAAGTTCAACCCGAGCGAGGGCATCAAGCCCGCCACCGCGCCGTCCAAGATCACCTACACCGAAGTGTTCGGCAACTGGCTGTGCGACATGGCCGCCGCCGACAAGCGCCTGGTCGGCATCACGCCGGCGATGCGCGAAGGTTCGGGCATGGTGCGCTTCCACCAGCAGTATCCGGACCGCTACTTCGACGTCGGCATCGCCGAGCAGCACTCGGTGACCTTCGCCGCCGGCATGGCGACCGAGGGCGTCAAGCCGGTGCTGGCGATCTACTCGACCTTCCTGCAGCGCGGCTACGACCAGCTGATCCACGACGTGGCGCTGCAGAACCTGGACGTGACCTTCGCCCTCGACCGCGCCGGCCTGGTCGGCGCCGACGGTGCGACCCACGCCGGCAACTACGACCTGGCCTACCTGCGCTGCATCCCGAACATGGTCGTCATGGCGCCGTCGGACGAGAACGAATGCCGCCAGATGCTGACCACCGCCTATCACTATCCGGGCCCGGCGGCGGTGCGCTATCCGCGCGGCGCCGGCGTCGGCGCCGCCATCCAGCAGGAGCTGAGCTCGATCGAGCTGGGCAAGGGCACCGTGAAACGCGAGGGCAAGGGCGTCGCCATCCTGGCCTTCGGCTCGATGGTGGCGCCGAGCCTGAAAGCGGCCGAGGGCCTGAACGCCACCGTGGCCGACATGCGCTTCGTGAAGCCGCTCGACGTCGAGCTGGTCAAGCGCCTGGCCAGGGACCACGACTACCTGGTGACGGTGGAAGAGGGCTGCACCATGGGTGGCGCCGGCTCGGCCGTCGCCGAGGCATTGGCGCTCGAGGCCATCGTCAAGCCGCTGCTGATCCTGGGCCTGCCGGACAAGTTCATCGACCAGGGCGACCCGGGCGTGCTGCTGGCTTCCGTCGGCCTCGACGCGCACGGCATCGGCAAATCGATCCGCGAACGTTTCGGGATCGGCGAGCCGCGCCTGGTCGTGAACAACAACTGAGCAGAGACCGGTCATGCTGATCGTCACCCACGGCGGCAAATTCCATGCGGATGACGCCTGGGCGGTTGCCGTCATCCACGTGCTGCATCCCGAGGCCGAACTGGTGCGCACGCGCGACCCGGCCATCATCGAGAGCGGCGACGTCGTGATCGACGTCGGCGGCATCTGGGACCCGGCCACGGGCCGCTTCGACCACCACCAGAAGGGCTTCAGCGGCGCCCGCCAGACCGGCGTGCCGTATGCGAGCGCCGGCCTGGTATGGCGCGAATACGGCGCGCGCTGCGTGGCTGCGCTGGCGGCGAAGCACACCGGCCAGCAGCTCAGCGACGAAACGGCCCAGCACATCGCCTACGCCATCGACGCCGACATCGTGCAGTACCTGGACCTGTCGGACGTCGGCGCGGCCAAGAACGCGCCCGGCGGCTACGGCCTGTCGGCGGTGATCTCCGGCTACAACCTGAGCTGGCTGGACGAGGAAAGGCTGGGCTACGGCGAGCGCGCCGACGCCTACCGCCTGAGCCAGTTCCGGCGCGCGATGGATTTCCTCATCGACGTGATGGCGAACGCCGTCAAGTACCGCGTCGGCGCCTTGCTGGCGCTGGAGCAGGTGCGCAAGGCCGAGGTGCTGGAAGACGGCCGCCTGCTCTACCTGAAGAACAGCGCGCTGCCCTGGAGCTCGGTGGTGCGCAAGGAAATGCCGAAGGTCCTGTTCGTCATCAGCCACAACATCGGCGAGCAGCGCTACATGCTGCACACGGTGCCGGCCACCGCCGACACCTTCGAAGCCAGGGCCGACCTGCCGGCCTCCTGGGCCGGCCTGCGCGACGCCGACCTGGCGCTTGTGACCGGCGTGCCGGATGCGGGCTTCTGCCACAACGGCCGCTTCATTGCCGCTGCCAAGTCGTATGACGGTATTCATGCGATGGCCTTGCAGGCCTTGAAGGAAGTCGGGATGTAATCCCGTCGTTTCCGCCTGCGCGGGAACGACGTTATCTCTGCCCAAACAACTCCTCCGCCCGCCGATAAAGAATCCACGAAGTCGCCACATACTTGTCCCCGCTATGCGGCACATGCCCCTTGTGCGTGTGCGTGAAGCCGGCCGGCGCGATGATCAGGCGGCCCTGCCGCGCTTCCACCTTGCGGCCCTGGTACAGGAATTCGGTTTCGCCACCGTCGGCCACGTCGTTCAGGTAGAACTGGAACAGCAGCACCCGGTGCAGGGTTTCGCAGCTGGCGTTCTGCGGATAGATCTCGGAATGCCAGTGGTGGTAGCCGCCGCTGGCGCGCAGGTACTTCTGCAGGTTGATCGGGCCGCAGCGGTACATCGCCTGCACCAGCGCGTCCAGGTGGGGGCGGCCGCATTCGTCGAAGTTGTCGAGCGAGAGCTGGACCGGCTGGCCGGTGGATGGATGCGCGACCATCGGCGACAGCGCGCCCAGCACCAGCGCGCGGTAGCGGTCCACGTACTGCGCCAGGTGGCGCCGCAGGCTCGATGCCATCAGGCCGGCGACGTCCTGCCATTCCGGGTACTGGGTGAGGGTGAGGTCCCAGCTGTCCTTCTTGGCCACGTCCACGCCGTTGCCGGTGCGGCCGCGCACGACCTTGTCGCTGGCTTCGAAGCGTTGCAGGATGTGGGTGCATTGCTCGCTGCTCAGGGCGCCGTCATAGATGCCGATGAAATCGTCTGTCATGGTGCTCCTTGGGCGGCCGCATGCTGGGCCGGCACGTGCAGCGAGCGCGCCAGCAGGTGGCCGGCCAGCCAGCCGGCGACCAGGCCGCCGATGTGGGCCGCGTTGTCGGTGTGCGGATACAGGAAGCCGGCGCCGATATTGAATAGCAGGAAGGGTCCGACCGAGCCGCGCAGGTCCCGCACCACGGTCGGCGGCACGCCGCTGTGTTCGCGGCCGATGAAGGCGAACAGGCCGCCGATGATGCCGAAGATCGCGCCCGAGGCGCCCACGCTGTTGACGGGTTGCTGGGAGACCAGGCCCCATAGCATGCTGCCCAGGCCGCCGCCGATGCCGGCCAGCAGGTACAGGCCGGTGAAGCGCAGGCTGCCGAAGATGCGCTCGACCAGCTGGCCGGCCTGCCACAGCACCAGCATGTTCATCCCCAGGTGCAGCAGGCTGCCATGCAGGAAGGCGGAGCTCAGCAGGCGCCACCACTGGCCTTCGCCCAGGGTCTTGCGCGGCACGTTCGACCCCCATTTGACGAGTTGCTCGGCGAGCAGGGCAGGGGGCGCATCCGGCCACCACTGGCGCGCCGTCATCAGCTTGTGGAGGCCCTGCTGCCACAGCTGCAGGTGGGCCTGCACCGCGGCCAGCGAGTCCCAGCCGGGCAGCGGCCTGAACCAGGGCATGCCGAAGCCCTTACGCTCCAGCCACATCAGGAAGAAGATGCCGATGTTGGCCGCCAGCAAGGTCCAGATCACCGGCGTCGACGGGCTCCAGTAGTCGATGCGGTCATGGAAGACCTCGCGCTCGGCATGCGCCACCTCGAACTCGGGCGTGCAGCGCGAGGGAAGGGCCGCCGCGATGGCTTTCGCGGCATCGCGGCCGGCGGCGGAAAAGCCGACTTCCTGCATGCCCTGGACGCCGACCACGTCGAAGATCACGTCCTCGCCCGCGGTGCGCACGTTGACGATGTCGACCTTGCGCAGGCGCTCCTCCTCCTTTTTCGGAAAGCGGAACGAGCGGTGGCTGCTGCCGCGCACGTAGACGAAGTCGGGCTCGATCGCCAGCTGGCCGCGTCCCTGCAGCCGGAAGGGATTCGAGGGCCAGTTCGCGCCGCCCCGGTAGAAGCGGACCTCGAAAACGCCGTCGGCCTTGCCGCTGTCCTGCATCTGTCGCGCCCCGTCAGCCGCGCTTGCGCTCGTGCTGCCACAGCACGTCGCTGCCGCCGGCGAAGCGGTTCAGCACGCGCGCCAGCACGAACATCAGGTCGGACAGGCGGTTCACGTATTGACGCGGCTGGGCGTTGATGGTGTCCGTCTTCGACAGCGCGACGATGCTGCGCTCGGCGCGCCGGCACACGGTACGGCACACGTGGGCCGTCGATGCCGCGCGCGAGCCGGCCGGCAGGATGAATTCCTTCAGGACCGGCAGGTCGGCATTGTATTTCTCGAGCAGGCCGTCCAGGCGCGCCACGTGCTCGTCCTTGATCATCTGGTAGCCCGGGATGCACAGCTCGCCGCCGAGGTCGAACAGGTCGTGCTGGATCGAGATCAGCTCTTCCCTGAGCCCGGCCGGCATGTCCTCGCACAGCAGCAGGCCGACGAAGGAATTCAGTTCGTCGACGTCGCCCAGCGCGGCGATGCGGGCGCTGTCCTTGCCGGTACGGCTGCCGTCGCCGAGTCCGGTACTGCCGTCGTCGCCGGTGCGGGTCGCGATTTTCGAAAGTCGATTGCCCATGCTTATGCCCTGCCTATAAAAAAAGATAGCGCGAGCATACGCCAAAATAGTGCAATAGTGCTTACAATCGGCTTATGATTCCCGCCATACCAGTCGATCCCGAACGCCGCCGCCAGGTGGCAGGCGCCCTGCGTGCCGTGCTCCCCGAGCGCTGCGTCCTGCACGATCCCGAAGATACCCGTCCCTACGAATGCGACGGCCTGGCGGCCTACCGCCAGCTGCCGATGATCGTGACGCTGCCCGACAACGAGGAGCAGGTGCTGGCCATCCTGAAGGTCTGCCGCGAGCTGAAGGTGCCGATCGTGCCGCGCGGCGCCGGCACCGGCCTTTCCGGCGGCGCCCAGCCGCTGGCAGACGGCGTGGTGATCTCGACCGCGCGCCTGAACCGCATCCTGCGCGTCGAACCCTATGCGCGCACCGCCGTGGTCCAGCCCGGCGTGCGCAACCTGGCGATCTCGGAAGCGGCGGCGCCCTTCGGCCTCTACTATGCGCCGGATCCGTCCTCGCAGATCGCCTGCACCATCGGCGGCAACGTGGCCGAGAACTCCGGCGGCGTGCACTGCCTGAAATACGGCCTCACGGTGCACAATGTGTTGCGCGTGCGCGTCTGTACGATGGAAGGCGATGTCATCGAACTGGGCGGTGACGGCCTCGATTCGCCGGGCCTGGACCTGCTGGCCGTCTTCATCGGCTCGGAAGGCATGCTCGGCATCGTCACCGAAGTGACCGTCAAGCTGGTGCCGAAGCCGGCGCTGGCCCAGGTGATCATGGCGTCGTTCGACGACGTGGTGACGGGCGGCAACGCGGTGGCCAGCGTGATCGCGGCCGGCATCATCCCGGCCGGCCTGGAGATGATGGACCGTACCTCCTCGCGCATGGTCGAGCCCTTCGTGAAGGCCGGCTACGATCTCGAGGCGGCCGCGATCCTGCTGTGCGAGGCGGACGGCACCGCGCTCGAGGTGGCCGAGGAAATCGAACGCATGACGGAAGTGCTGCAGCAGGCCGGTGCCAGCGCCATCGCGGTGTCGCAGAACGAGGCCGAGCGCCTGCGCTTCTGGTCCGGCCGCAAGAACGCCTTCCCGGCGGCGGGCCGCATCTCGGCCGACTATTACTGCATGGACGGTACCATCCCGCGCAAGCACCTGGCCCACGTGCTGAGCCGGATCGAAGCGATGCAGGACACCTACGGCCTGCGCTGCGCGAACGTGTTCCACGCCGGCGACGGCAATATGCACCCCCTGATCATGTTCGACGCCAACAAGCCGGGCGAGCTGCAGCGCGCGGAAGACTTCGGCGCCGCCATCCTGGCCCTGTGCGTGGAGGTCGGCGGCACCATCACCGGCGAGCACGGCGTCGGCGTCGAGAAGATCGATTCGATGTGCGTGCAGTTCGGCGCGAACGAGCTGGAAGCCTTCTTCACGGTCAAGCGCGCCTTCGACCCCGCCATGCTGCTGAATCCGAACAAGGCGGTGCCGACCCTCCAGCGCTGCGCCGAAATGGGCAAGATGCGGGTCAGCGGCGGCGTGCTGCCGTTCGCGGACCTGCCGCGTTTTTGAAAGTACACCATGCAGCAGATTCTTGAACGATTCCAGGACCAGGTGCGCACCGCGGCCGCAGGCAAAGGCGCGCTGCGCATCCGCGGCGGCGGCAGCAAGGACTGGTACGGACAGCGCCTCGAAGGCGAAGTCCTCGACACGCGCGCCTATGCCGGCATCGTCGACTACGAGCCGACCGAACTGGTGATCACGGCGCGCTGCGGCACGCCCCTGGCCGACATCGAAGCCGTGCTGGCCGAGCGCAAGCAGATGCTGGCCTTCGAGCCGCCGCACTTCGCGCATCTCGGTGACGGCGGCGCGACCCTGGGCGGCACCATCGCCGCCGGCCTCTCGGGCCCGCGCCGCGCCAGCAGCGGCGCCCTGCGCGACTTCGTGCTCGGCGCCAAGCTGCTGGACGGGAAGGGCGACATCCTGACTTTCGGCGGCCAGGTGATGAAGAACGTGGCCGGCTACGACGTCTCGCGCCTGCTGGCCGGCTCGCTGGGCACCCTCGGCCTGCTGCTGGAGGTCTCGGTCAAGGTACTGCCGCTGGCCTACCGCGAAGCCACGCTGCGCTTCGAGATGAACGAGGTCGACGCCATCCGCAAGCTGAACGAATGGGGCGGCCAGCCGCTGCCGATCTCGGCCAGCTGCTGGGTCGACGGCATCCTGTCGCTGCGCCTGTCCGGCGCCCGGGCCGCGGTCGATGCCGCGATCCGCTCGCTGGGCATCGCGCACGGCGGCCACATCATGCCTGACTGCGAGGCCTTCTGGGCCAGCCTGCGCGAGCAGCGCCATGCCTTCTTCGATGGCGATGCACCGCTCTGGCGGCTGTCGGTGCCGTCCACCTACGGGGCCATCGTGCTGGGAAGCCCGCAGCTGATCGAGTGGGGCGGGGCGCAGCGCTGGCTGCGCGCCGACGGCGATGCCGCCGCGGCCGAGCGCATTCGCGCCACGGTGAAGGCCTGCGGCGGCCACGCGACCCTGTTCCGCGGCGGCGATAAAAGCGTCGGCGTGTTCCAGCCGCTGGCGCCGGCCGTCGCGAAGATCCACGAACGCCTGAAAGCCGGATTCGATCCGTCGAACATCTTCAACCCCGGCCGGATGTATTAAAGAACCATGCAAACGAACCTCGCCGATTTCATCAAGGGCACGCGCGAAGGAGATGAGGCGGAAGCCATCCTGCGCGCCTGCGTGCACTGCGGCTTCTGCACCGCCACCTGTCCGACCTACCAGCTGCTGGGCGACGAGCTGGATGGCCCGCGCGGCCGCATCTACCTGATCAAGCAGGTGCTGGAAGGCGAAGAGCCGACCCGCAAGACCCAGCTGCACCTGGACCGCTGCCTCACCTGCCGCAACTGCGAGAGTACCTGCCCGTCCGGCGTGAAGTACGGGCGCCTGGTCGACATCGGCCGCAAGGTGGTCGAAGAGCGCGTTGCCCGGCCGCTGGGCGACCGCGTGAAACGCACGACCTTGAAGGAATTCCTGCCGCGCGGCGCACTGTTCAAGCCGGCCTTCAAGGCAGGCCAGGCGGCGCGTCCGCTGCTGCCGCACAGCCTGCGCGACAAGCTGCAGCCGGCGCGCAGCGCGGGCGCCTGGCCGCGGCGCGAGCATGCGCGCAAGATGCTGGCGCTGGCGGGCTGCGTGCAACCGGCGATGGCGCCCGACATCAACGCCGCCACCGCACGCGTGCTCGATGCGCTGGGCGTGCAGCTGATCGAAGCCCCCAAGGCCGGCTGCTGCGGCGCGGTGCGCTACCACATGAACGACCAGGACGGCGGCCTGCAGGACATGCGCCGCAACATCGACGCATGGTGGCCCTATGTCGACAGCGGCAAGGTCGAGGCCATCGTGATGACGGCCTCCGGCTGCGGCGTCACCGTCAAGGAATACGGCCACCTGCTGGCCCACGACCCGCAGTACGCCGAGAAGGCGGCGCGCATCAGCGCGATGACGAAGGACCTGTCCGAAGTCATGCAGGATTTCGAAGGCGAGATCGGCGCGCGCCTGGCCGGCAGCATCAAGGAACGCATCGCCTTCCACCCGCCCTGTACCCTGCAGCATGGCCAGCAGATCCGCGGCAAGGTCGAGGGCGTGCTGCGCGCCGCCGGCGTCGACGTGGTGCTGTGCGCGGACAGCCACCTGTGCTGCGGCTCGGCCGGCACCTATTCGGTGCTGCACCCGGAGATCGCGCATGCGCTGCGCGACCGCAAGGTCGCCAACCTGGAGGCCACCGGGGCGAAGGAGATCGTGTCCGCGAACATCGGCTGCATCACCCACCTGCAGTCGGGCACGGAGACGCCGGTCACGCACTGGATCGAACTGGTCGACCGCGCCCTGGCCGGGGCGCCGGTCCGATGAGGGTCGTCGCAGCCTTGCTGCTGGTCCTGCCGATGGCGGCCCTGGCGGGGGAAGGACAGGCGCACAAGCCTGCCGCCCATCACGCCGCCAAGCCCGCCAACAAGAAGGCCGCCGGAGCGGACGAAGGCGCCGACGGCTTCCTGAACCTCTACGTCGAACTGTGCGTACGCCACTTCGGCGACCTCGACGAGTTCCGCGCCCGCCTGCTGCGCGACAAGGTGCCGAAACTGCCGGCGCAAGACGCCAAGCTGTTCCTGGCCGGGATGGACGGCGACGCCTGGCCGGTGCCGTACAAGGGCAAGCTGGGGAATTACGTGCTGGCCCTGCCTGCCGGGAAGAACCTGTGCCTGCTGCACGCGCACCGCGCGAACACCGCCGCGATCGAAAAGGGTTTCCTCGACATCGTCGCCGATGCGCCCAAGCCGATGGTGGCCAAGCGCGGCCCCAGCCGGGACGAGCTGAGCGCGGACAAGATCAAGATGCGCACCGTGTCGTCGACCTGGGCGCCGCCGGGCGCGCGCCGCAAGATGGAATTCATGCTCACCACCACGGCATCGCCCAAGGCCGAGCTGCAGGCGCTGGGTTCGGTGGCGATGATTGCCGGTGACGCCACGGGCGCAGCGCCGCCGTCCAGGACCCCGGCGCGTCCGGCGCGAAACCCAAGGCCGTGATAGGATCGGCGCCCCGAATTATGCAAGGCGGAGGTGCCATGAGTTTCGTGTTCCGGTTGATTTCGCAGGACGAGGATGCGGCGCCCTCGGTCGCGTTCCAGGATTCGATCGGCCCCGGCTACGTCTCTCTGTGGGAAGAAATCGGCGTCTACGATGCACTCTACAACAGCGACGGCCGCCAGGCCCGCGACGTCTCGCGCGCGATCGCCTACGGCATCGACCAGCTGAACGACGACGAATCGCTGGGCCGCATGCTGCCGGCCACGGCGCGCCTGGGCGAGGCGATCCGCTTCCTCGAGAACGTGCACCGCGGCTGCACCATCCATTCCTCGGCACTGGTCGAGACGCGTTAGAGCGCGGCTTCAAACGAGGCTGTATTTTCGGACGTGGCCGGTTATGCTGTCGGCATGTCGAAACCAACCATGACCATCAGCGGCGAAACCGTCGGCCGCGACCGCATCGAAGAACTGCTCGCACAGGAAGCGCTGCTGGTGTTCGAAGAATGCGATTTCCAGCAGGCCGACCTGTCGCGCCTGAACCTGCAGGACTGCAGCTTTGCCAACTGCGCCGTGGCCGAGGCCTCCTTCTTTGCTGCCAACCTGGCGCGCACGCGCTGGCGGCGCTGCCGCGGCGGCCATGCCGATTTCGAGGCCGCCGACCTGGTCGACGCGCGCTTCGAAGCCTGCGACCTGAACAACGCCAGCTGGCGCCGCGCCAAGCTGGCCTCCTGCAGCTACCGCGGCTGCAAGCTGACCGGCGCCAGCTTCGAGGAGGTCGGCCAGCTCGGCCTGTCCTTCGAGGATAGCCTGCTGATCGGCGCCGACCTGCGCCGCATGTCCTTCCGCAAGGCCAGGCTCACGGGCCTGGATTTTTCCGACGCCGACCTGTCGGGCTGCGACTTCCGCGACGCCGTGTTCGAAGGCGGCAGCCTGCGCGATGCCCACATCAAGGACACGCGCTTCGAGCATGCGGATTTGCGCGAGGCCGACCTCGGCGGGCTGAAACTCTCGAACGCCAAGCAGTTCGCCGGCGCCACCATCTCGCCGCGCCAGGCGGCCGAACTGGTGCGGGCGATGGGCCTGAACGTCGCCTGAATCCGAACGCGGCTGTAGTAAAATTACATCTCTTTTGTGGAGGTGTCAGCGATGCGCGTTCGTCCCCGTTTCAAGCCGGATTTCCGTTTGTTTGCCGCGGCACTGGCGGCCGCCCTCAGCCTGGCCGGCCAGTCCGCCTGGGCGCAGGCCGTGGTGGCCAGCGCGGCTTCGCCGGGCGACGTGCTCAGCGTCGACGTGCAGATCGACGGCATGGGCAAGCTGGGTTACGACATCAAGCGCCGCGGCAAGGAGATCATCGGCCTGTCGCGCCTGGGCTTCAACCTGGCCAACGCACAGAAGCTGGACGGCGGCTTCAGCCTGCGCGCAAAGCAGGTCAGCGAGCATGACGACACCTGGGAGCAGCCCTGGGGCGAGCGCCGCTTCGTGCGCAACCACTACCGTGAGCTGCGCGTCGAGGTCGAGCAGAAAAGCCGTGCGAATCGCGCGCTGGCGATCGTATTCCGCATCTACGACGACGGCGTCGGCTTCCGCTACGAATTCCCGGACCAGCCGCAGCTGCGCGACACCGAGATCCTCGACGAGCTGACCGAATTCGTGGTCGCCCAGCCGGCCACTGCCTGGTGGATCCCGGCCGGCGAGCTGCCGGGCCTTGAAGAACAGATCCAGAAGGCGCCGCTGGCCGAAATCGGCACCGCCAACACCCCGCTGACCATGCGCCTGGCGGACGGCACCCACCTCGCCCTGCACGAGGCGGCGCTGGTCGATTACGCCTCGATGTGGGTGCGCAAGGTCGAAGGGCAGAAGCTGCGCGCCCAACTGGCGCCGTCGAGCATCGGCCCGGCGGTGGTCCGCCACGGCGCCTTCACGACCCCGTGGCGCACGCTGCGCATCGCCGACGACGCGGCCGGCCTCTACATGTCCGATCTCGAGCTGAACCTGAACGAACCGAACAGATTGGGCGACGTGTCCTGGGTCCACCCATCCAAGTTCGTCGGCGTCTGGTGGAGCATGCACCTGCAGCACACGACCTGGAACGCGGGGCCGCAGCATGGCGCCAACACGGCCAACGTCAAGAAATACATCGACTTCGCCGCACAGAACGGCTTCCGCGGCGTGCTGGTCGAAGGCTGGAACCGCGGCTGGGAAAGCGACTGGGGCCATGGCGGCGCCGACTTCAGCTTCACCGAGTCCTATCCAGACTTCGACCTGCCGGCGCTGGCCGCCTATGCGAAGCAGAAGGGCGTGCGCCTGATCGGCCACCACGAGACCGGCGGCAACCTGCCGGCCTACGAAAAGCAGATGGACGCGGCGTACCGGCTGTATGCGAAGCTGGGCGTGGACAGCGTGAAGTCCGGCTATGTGCACGAAGCCGGCAGCATGCGGTTCCAGGGTCCGGACGGCAAGATCCACTTCGGCCACTACGATTCGCAGGAGGGCGTGCGGCACTTCCTGAAAGCGGTGCTTGATGCCGCGCGCTACAGGATCGCCGTCGACACCCACGAGCCGGTCAAGGACACCGGCCTGCGCCGCACGTATCCGAACTGGATCTCGCGCGAAGGCGCACGCGGCGTCGAATACAATGCCTGGGGCAATCCACCCAACGCCGTCGACCATGAGGCCAAGCTGGTCTTCACCCGCATGCTGAGCGGCCCGATGGACTACACGCCGGGCATCCTCAGCCTGCTGGGCGCGGACGGCAAGGTGTTCAACTCGACGCAAGCCAAGCAGCTCGCCAATTTCGTCGTCATCTATTCGCCGATCGTGATGGCGGCCGACCTGCCGGAGAACTACGCCAAGTATCCGGCCGCCTTCAAGTTCATCCGCGACGTGCCGACCGACTGGGCCGAAACCAGAGTGATCAACGGTGCGGTCGGCGAATACGTCAGCATCGCGCGCAAGGACCGCAAGTCGGACGACTGGTACGCCGGCGCCGTCACCGACGGCCAGGCGCGCACGCTGTCCTTCCCGCTGGGCTTCCTCGACCCGGGCAAGCCGTACGTGGCCGAGATCTATCGCGACGGTGACGCGGCGGATTACCGCAACGAGCATCGCTTCGATCTGGTGCTTGAAACGCGTACCGTGACCGCGAAGGACGTGCTGCAGTTGAAGCTGGCGCCGGGGGGCGGGCAGGCGATCCGTTTCACGCCGAAGCAGTGAACTATAAAGAAGAATATCGGATGCTAAGGGCCGGGTCGTATGGACGTCGATCCGGCCGCGCATGCGCGGCACGAAAATAAATCGAGTTTCAATTTCTTATTCTGTTCACGTTACGTGAACAAGGTAAAGAAATGAACATGTATCCGCCTGTACCGTACTAGTCCGTTTACAAATTCCACGGTCTCACTGTCCCAGCAGCTTCTCGATATCGTCCGCAATCTCTTCCGGCTTGGTGGTCGGCGCATAGCGCTTGGCCACCTTGCCGTCGCGCCCGATCAGGAACTTGGTGAAGTTCCACTTGATGCCTTCGGTGCCCAGCACGCCCGGCGCCTCGCCCTTCAGGTGCTTCCACAGCGGATGCGCATTGTCGCCGTTGACGTCGACCTTGGCGAACATCGGGAAGCTCACGCCATAGTTCTTTTCGCAGAAGGCGCCGATCTCTTCTTCCGAACCCGGCTCCTGCGAACCGAACTGGTTGCAGGGAAAGCCCAGCACTTCCAGGCCGCGGCCGTGCAGTTCGCGGTACACGGTCTCGAGTCCCTGGTACTGCGGGGTGAAGCCGCATTTGCTGGCGGTGTTGACGATCAGGAGGACCTTGCCGCGGTACTGGGCGAGGTCGACCGGCTTGCCGTCGAGTGAGGCGGCCTGGAAATCGAAGACGTTCACGAAGGACTCCTGTAGTCGATGTTGATCAGATGATCTTACCTGACCAGCGCGGTGAACGGGTAGACATAGGCCTGCAGCGTTACCAGCAAGCCGACCAGGCAGGCCAGCGCGATCGAATGGAAGAACACATAGCGCAGGATCTCGCCTTCGTGGCCGTACCACTTGGTTGCCGTGGAGGCCACCACGATGGACTGGGCATCGATCATCTTGCCCATCACGCCCCCCGAGGAATTGGCCGCCGCCATCAGGACCGGGTTCAGGCCGAGCTGGGTTGCCGAGGTCTTCTGCAGGCCGCCGAACAGCACGTTGGAAGCGGTATCCGAACCGGTCAGCGCGACGCCCAGCCAGCCGAGCAGGGTGCCGAAGAAGGGATACAGCACACCGGTGTTGGCGAAGGCCAGGCCGAGGGTCGAGTCGAGGCCGCAATAGCGGGTGGTATAGCCGAGCGCCAGCATGGCGGCGATCGTTAGCAGCGAGAAGCGCATCAGCTTGAGCGTGGCCCAGTAGACGGCGAACAGCTCGCGCACCCTGTAGCCCATCACCAGGCCGGAGATGATGGCGGCGGCCAGGATGCCGGAGCCGGTGGCGGACAGCCAGTTGAGCGTGTACACGGCGGGCTCAAGCGTCGGCTTGCTGGCCACCGGCGGCATCTTCTGCACCACCTTGTGCAGCGCCGGCCAGTCATACTTGAAGACCGAAATGCTGTCGAGCATCTTCTTCCACTCGGGTATGCCCCACAGGAACACCAGCACCGACAGGATCAGCCAGGGTAGCCAGGCCCGCAGCACGGCCGCGCGCGGATGATTGTGGACCAGCGGCGCACGACCCGGCGCACCGCCGCCGCCGGTCCCGTTCGTATCGGCATAGGGATCGGTGCCGGCATAGGCACCGCCACCCGCGCCCGCGCCCGCACCTGCACCTGCACCGGCATAGGCTCCCATGCCGGCGCCAGCCCCAGCGCCGGCACCCGCGCCTTCGTTGGGTTGCGTGCCGGTTGCCGTACTGGTCTTGAGCTTGCCCGCGGCGTCATGCCAGAGCGTCGCCGGCTTCCACACTTTCAGGAACAAGGTCAGGCACAGCATCGACATGAGCGAGCCGCCGACGTCGACCAGCCACGGGCCGTGAAAGTTCGAGATCAGGTATTGCGGGACTGCAAAGGTCACGCCCGCCACCAGGGCCGCCGGCCAGATTGCGGCCATGCCGGAAAAACCGCAGAAAGCCCAGATCAGCCAGAACGGCACCAGCACCGAAAAGAAGGGCAGCTGCCGGCCGACCATGCCCGACAGTTGCAGCAGGTCGAGGCCGGTGACGCCTGCCAGCGCGATCAGGGGCGAGCCGAGCGCGCCGAACGCCACCGGCGCCGTGTTGGCGATCAGGGACAGGCCGGAGGCGGCCAGCGGCGCGAAGCCCAGGCCGATCAGCATGGCGCCGGTCACGGCCACCGGGGTGCCGAAGCCGCCGGCGCCCTCGAAGAAGGCGCCGAAGGAAAACGCCACCAGCAGCAGTTGCAGGCGGCGGTCGGTGGTGATGCCGGTAATCGATTCCTGCAGGATCTTGAAGTAGCCTTTACGCTCGGTGAGCTGGTACAGGAAGATCACGTTCAGGATGATCCAGCCGATTGGCAGCAAGCCGTTGGCGGCGCCATACAGGGCGGCCGATATCGCGGTCGGCGGTGGCATTGCATACGCGAAAATTGCCACCAACAATGCGCTGGCGAGGCCAAGCAGGGCGGCAATATGCGCCTTGATGTGGAAAAAAGCGAGTGCCGCGAGCATCACGGCGACGGGGATGGCTGCCGCCAACGTCGACAGGACGGCGTTGCCCAGAGGGTCATACACCTGTTGCCACATGATCGTCTCCTTGAAGGAACGACAGGCCTAGCTGTATGACATTATGGAACGCGCGGGCGCGTTTTCATAGGTTCATCAATTGTGCGCGCCCCCTGCAGGCCAATCAGACGATGCCGAGGTGCTCCGTCCCCGCCGAGAGATCGCGGTTCTTCGCATGCTTGCTGTTGAGCTTGATGTTGAGGCGCAGGTCGTTGAGGGAGTCCGCGTTGCGCAGCGCATCCTCGTAGCTGATCTTGTCCGCCTCGTAGAGGTCGAACAGGGCCTGGTCGAAGGTCTGCATGCCGAGTTCCCGCGACTTCTTCATGATCTCCTTGATCTCGTGGACTTCGCCCTTGAAGATCAGGTCGGAGATCAGCGGCGAGTTCAGCATGATCTCGATCGCGACCACGCGGCCCTTGGCTTCCTTCTTGGGGATCAGGCGCTGCGAGATCAGGCCCTTCAGGTTCAGCGACAAATCCATCAATAATTGCTGCCGGCGCTCTTCCGGGAAGAAGTTGATGATGCGGTCCAGGGCCTGGTTGGCGCTGTTGGCGTGCAGGGTGGCCAGGCAGAGGTGGCCGGTTTCGGCGAAGGCGATCGCGTGTTCCATCGTTTCGCGGTCGCGGATCTCGCCGATCTGGATCACGTCCGGCGCCTGGCGCAGCGAATTCTTCAGGGCGGCTTCGAAGCTGTCGGTGTCGACGCCCACTTCGCGCTGGGTGATCACGCAGTTGCGATGCGGGTGGACGAATTCGACCGGGTCTTCGATGGTGATGATGTGGCCGTAGCTGTTCTCGTTGCGGTAGCCGACCATCGCCGCCATCGTCGTCGACTTGCCGGAGCCGGTGGCGCCGACCATGATCACCAGGCCGCGCTTGGTCATGATCACGTCCTTCAGGACCGCCGGCAGTTCGAGGTCCTCGAATTTCGGAATGGTGGTCGTGATCACGCGCAGCACCATGCCGACGCAGCCCATCTGCATGAAGGCGGAGACGCGGAAGCGCCCCAGGTCGCCGGGGCTGATCGCGAAGTTCGCTTCTTTCGACAGTTCGAAGTCGGCGGCCTGCTTGTCGTTCATGATGGCGCGCGCCAGGTCGGCCGTGTGGCTGCCGTTCAGGGCCTGGTTCGAGACCGGCGTCATCCTGCCGTCGATCTTGATCGCGGGCGGGAAGCCGGCCGTGATGAAGAGGTCGGAGCCGCCCTTGCCGACCATCAGGCGCAGCAGGTCGAACATGAATTTGGAGGCCTGGTCGCGTTCCATGTCTATTCCTTAGCCCGGGAAGTTTTCCGGAATCTTGGCGGCGGCGCGGGCGGCGCTGCTTGCGATCACGTTGCGGCGCACCAGGTCGGTCAGGTTCTGGTCCAGGGTCTGCATGCCGACGTTGGAGCCGGTCTGGATCGCCGAATACATCTGCGCGATCTTGGCTTCGCGGATCAGGTTGCGGATCGCCGGGGTGCCGATCATGATCTCGTGCGCGGCCACGCGACCCAGGCCGTCCTTGGTCTTGAGGAGGGTCTGCGAGATCACGGCCTGCAGCGATTCCGACAGCATCGCGCGCACCATCTCCTTTTCTTCGGCCGGGAAGACGTCGACGATACGGTCGATGGTCTTGGCTGCGGACGAGGTGTGCAGGGTGCCGAACACCAGGTGGCCGGTTTCGGCGGCCGACAGCGCCAGGCGGATGGTCTCGAGGTCGCGCAGCTCGCCGACCAGGATCGCGTCCGGGTCTTCGCGCAGCGCCGAGCGCAGCGCGTTGTTGAAGGACAGCGTGTGCGGACCGACTTCGCGCTGGTTGATCAGGCACTTCTTGGAATCGTGGACGAACTCGATCGGGTCCTCGATGGTGAGGATGTGGCCGTACTCGTTCTCGTTCAGGTGGTTGACCATCGCCGCCAGCGTGGTCGATTTGCCGGAGCCGGTCGGGCCGGTCACCAGCACCAGGCCGCGCGGCTTCAGGGCCAGCTCGGCGAAGATCCGCGGCGCGTTCAGTTCTTCCAGGCTCAGGATCTTCGACGGAATCGTACGCATCACGGCCGCCGCGCCGCGTTCCTGGTTGTAGGCGTTGACGCGGAAGCGCGCCAAGCCGGGAATCGCGAACGAGAAGTCGCACTCCAGCATCTCTTCGTACTGCTTGCGCTGGCCGTCGTTCATGATGTCATAGATCATGCCGTGCACGTCCTTGTGCTCCAGCGGCGGCAGGTTGATGCGGCGGACGTCGCCGTGCACGCGGATCATCGGCGGCAGGCCGGCCGACAGGTGCAGGTCCGAGGCCTTGTTCTTGACCGAGAAGGCGAGGAGTTCAGAGATGTCCATTTAGATATAATCCTTGTGCTGCATCGTCGTCGTCCCCGCGAAGGCGGGGATCCAAGTTCTGTTTGCGTCGACGATACTCATGCAAACCTGGGTTCCCGCCTTCGCGGGAACGACGTTATGCCGCTTTGCTTAGACCGAAAAATATTTCCTGTAGAAAACCATTATGTCCACAATCGCCGGGAACTTGCAAGCTGTCGAAGCGACAATCGAGACCGCCTGCCGGGCCGCAAACAGGCCGCGTTCGACGGTCCAGCTGCTGGCCGTATCGAAGACCTTCCCTGCGGAAGCCGTGCTCGAAGCGGCCGCCTGCGGCCAGCGCGCCTTCGGCGAGAACTACCTGCAGGAAGGCGTCGACAAGATCGCGGCTGTCGCAAAAGCGCTACCGGATACGCCGCTGGAATGGCATTTCATCGGCCCGATCCAGTCGAACAAGACGCGCCCGATCGCCGCCAGTTTCTCCTGGGTGCACACGGTCGAACGCCTGAAGATCGCCCAGCGCCTGTCCGAGCAGCGCCCGCCCGAGCTGGGACCGCTGAATATCTGCCTGCAGGTGAACATCAGCGGCGAAGCCAGCAAGAGCGGTGTGACGCCGGAAGAACTGCCGGCACTGGCGCGGGCGGTCGCCGCGCTGCCGAACCTGCGCCTGCGCGGCCTGATGGCGATTCCCGAACCGCAGGAAGACCCGGCGCTGCAACGGGAGCCCTTTGCGCGCCTGCGCGAGCTGGCCCAGGCCCTCGTCAAGTCCGGCATCCAGCTGGATACCCTGTCGATGGGCATGTCCGGCGACATGCGCGCGGCGGTGATGGAAGGCGCGACCATCGTGCGTGTAGGCAGCGCCATCTTTGGCGCCCGCCATTACGAATAAGAGAGCAATATGAAAATCAGTTTCATTGGCGGCGGCAACATGGCCACCGCCCTCATCGCCGGCCTGGCCGGCAAGGTGGCGCAGGCCGGCGACATCCACGTGGTCGATCCGAACGCGGAGGCGCTCGAGAAGCTGCGGACGCAATATGGCGTGACGACCGCGCCCGAGATCGCCGCCGAAGTCGCGGCGAGCGAGGTGATCGTGCTGGCCGTGAAGCCGCAGCAGATGCGCGACGTGGCGCTGCGCCTGCAGTCGCAACTGGATGCGCGCCCGCTGGTGCTGTCGATCGCCGCCGGCATCCGCGGCACGGACCTGTCGCGCTGGCTGGGCGGTTATGGCGCCATCGTGCGCACCATGCCGAACACGCCGGCCCTGATCGGCCAGGGCATCACCGGCATGGTGGCGATGGCCGGCGTCAGCGAGGCGCAAAAGGCCGCCGCCGACAGCATCCTGCGCGCGGTCGGCAAGACCGTGTGGCTGGAGTCGGAAGAGCTGATCGATCCGGTGACGGCGGTGTCGGGCAGCGGCCCGGCCTATGTCTTCTTCTTCCTCGAGGCGATGCAGCAGGCGGCCGTCGAGATGGGACTGTCCGCGGAGCAGGGCAGGGAGCTGGCGATGGCGACCTTTACCGGCGCGGCCCAGCTGGCGGCGCAGTCCGGCGAGCCGGCCGAGGTGCTGCGCCAGCGCGTCACCTCGAAGGGCGGCACGACTCATGCGGCCATCACCAGCATGGAAGCGTCCGGCGTGAAGCAGGCCATCGTCGATGCGATGAAGGCGGCGGCAGAGCGCGGGCGCGAGCTGGGCGAGGAGCTGGGCAGGGGATAAACGGCTTCTCCGCTTGATGTCCCCGCAGGGCGGCCTATACTTTGCTTGAATGCCTCAAGCCAGGAGAGCGCCATGACACGCAAATATATCGATTGTCGTGAGTTTCCGAGCGAAATGAATTGCAGCATCACGATCGCGGCCGACCGTGAGGATGAGCTCATCGACGCCGCTGCCCAGCATGCGGTTGCCGTGCACAAGCATGCGGATACGCCCGAATTGCGCACGCAGCTGAAACAGATCATGCACGAGGGCCGGCCGCCCGATTGATCCGGGCCGGCACCGAGGACGGCGGGCGCCGAAGGGCGCTTACAACGCCCGCATCAGCTACACGCTGGACGGCCACCCGGTCCGGTAAAGGCGGCCGGCTTCATATGCCGGCGACCTGTACCGGCATGTGCATGCGGGAGCGCACCTGGTTGCGCCCTTCGTTCTTCGCAAGGTAGACGGCGGCATCCGCTGCGGCAAACAGTTCACTGATGTTCTGCCCTGGCTCCATTGTCGCCACGCCAATGGACACCGTTGCCTGCACCCTCGGCTTGGCCAGCAGGGGAGCGTGCGCAATACCTCTGCAGATACGTTCGCCGATTTCCATTGCTGCGACCAGGGGCGTGTCCGGCAGGACGACGACGAACTCCTCGCCGCCGAAGCGCGCGCAGAAATCGTCCGAACGCAGGAACTCGCGCAGCTTCTGCGCGAAAGCGCGCAGGACATCGTCGCCGACCATATGGCCGAATTCATCGTTGATCTTCTTGAAGAAGTCGATATCGAGCATCAGGATGGAAAACGGGGCGCCGGAAGCTGCGCGTCGATCGAGCTGCTGCTTGAGTGCTTCATCGAGTGCCCGGCGGTTCCCTTGCCCTGTCAGCGCGTCGGTCGCCGCATCGAGTTCGACCTGGTGGAGCGCCGTGCGCAGTTGCGACGCCAGTGAGGCATTGGCATGCAGCAGGCGTATCCCTTCGATCAAGCGTTGCGAGATTGCACGCGTATAGTAGGCAGTGAGGGCAATGAAAACGCTCAGGCCGGCAACATAATCGAGCGCACCCTGGCTGCTGGTAACCAGCAATAATCCGAATACCGCCATGCCCCACAAAATCCCGATCTGCCCGAAATAGGCAACGACATAAGTCCCATACACCTGTGCATTGATCGAGGTGACGCCGCACAGCAGCGCCATCAGCGTCGCGTCGAGCGTGGGGTCATAGCCGATCAGGAACCACGTAAGCAGGCCCCAGCCAAAGCCGTCCAGTCCGGCGATCCAGCGAAGCCGATTGCCATGCCGCGCCAGGCTGGAGCCGGTGACGATCATGTGCTGCAAGACCGCCAGGCTGCCGGCCCACACGGCGGCGGCACACCCCAGCCACAAGGCGATGGAATGGATGGGAACACGGCCCCAGCAGAACCATACGGCGAGCAGCCATCCGACTGGCGTGGTGGTGAGTGCGCGCCGAAGCGCAATCGCACATTCCGAAAAGCCGGTTTCGCGGGCAAGAGCCAGGTCGGACTTGCTGGTTGATTGATGGGTGTTCACGACATGCCTGGGCGCTGGGTAAGGAGACACGCTGGTTGCGGCTGTTCGCCGGTGGACGGATTCGCCGATCTTTCCAGCATAACAGGTTGCCTGATTGAAAAAATCACAAACTTTCACAGCGTGGTGGAATCGACACTAAGCGGACAGGGAAGTCCGGCATGTACGACTTCAGCAGTTGACCCAGGCTTCGAATCCAAGCTCTTCCCGTTCGTTCATGACGGCCGTGCAGGCACGGAGCACAAGGATTGGAAAGGCGAATAGAAAAAATATCCGAACCCAAGCATCAAGGCTGCCGGCAGCAGGATGCCCAGGAGGCGCTTGCCACTGCGGGCGGGGTGAGTCTCGATGGCGACCGCGGCGGCGATACCGCCAGGACAAACCGGTGTCGCGCCGCCACACGCACGGTGTGCGCTTACTGGCGGAAGCGTGCCAGCATCGCCAGCGCCCCCTGGGCCATGCGCCAGGCCGAGGTGCCGGAGGCGGCCAGCGCCAGCAGGCGCTTGCGGCGCAGCAGCGCCATGCCCAGCCCGGCGCCGAGGGCGCCCAGCACCAGTTTCTTGTGGCCGGCCACATAGCCGGCAACCGGATGGTCGAGCACATTCGACGGCCGCAGCGACTGCAGTTCGTAGGCCAGGCCGGTGCGCTGCTCGGCGCAGCGCTCGACGAGTTCCGCGCGGCGTGCGGCGAGGGAAGGTTTATTCATTGGCGGCCTCCGCGTGTGCATGGGCCGTGTGGCGCACGTACTCGACGTCCTTGCGCAGTTCGGCCAGCGTGGCCGCGAACAGGGGCGTCTGGGCGTTCAGTTTGGCGCGTACGCTCGACACGATCAGGAAGGCGGCGGCGCCCAGCAGGACGGCCATGCCGGCCACCGCCTGCAGGCGGTAGGAGTCCCAGAACAACAGGATCACGAACAGCGCCACCAGCATGATGGCGCCTGCCGCCAGGAACACCGCCAGCAGCGACCAGGCGAGGTAGCCGAGCAGGCGGCGCGCGTCTTCCTGGAATTCGACGGCGGCCAGCTCCAGCCGCGTGCCGACCATGGCGACCAGGGTCGATGCCACGCGGCCTACGGCCGCCAGGATCGCCATTACTTACGGGCGATCAGCATGCCGATCACGACGCCGACGGCGCCGGCGATGCCGACCGACTTCCAGGGGTTTTCCTGGACGTATTCGTCGGTGGCCTTGGCGGCGACCTTGGTCTTCTCGACCACGGCTTCTTCGAGCCGGATGATGTCGTCCTTGGCCTTGACGAGGGTGCGCTCGAACTTGGCCTTGGCCGCCTTCAGCTCTTCGCCGGTCAGCGAGCCGCTGTGGCGCAGCCAGGCTTCGGCGTCATGGATGACGGTCTTGAGGTCGGACAGCAGCTGGTCGCGCGCGCCGGTCTGGGTCGGGATTTTTTCCATCATGGTGAACCTCGTCGAAAGTGGGTGTGTATTAGTGTCAATATTAACCTAAAGCATAGTCCAGCGCGACGCCAGCGAACAGTGCGGCGCCCAGCCAGTTGTTGTGGCGGAAGGCGGCGAAGCAGCGCATGCGGTCGCGTCCGCGGATCAGGGTGTAGTGGTACAGCGCCATCGCGGCCGCCACCAGCACGCCGCCCACGAACCACCAGCGCAGGCCCAGCATCCAGCCGCACACCAGGTCGATGCCCAGCGCCGCCGCATAGCACAGCATGACGGCGGCGACATCGTATCTGCCGAAGGTGATCGCCGAGGTACGGATGCCGATCTTGAGGTCGTCGTCGCGGTCGACCATCGCGTACTCGGTGTCGTAGGCCACGGCCCAGAACACGTTCGCCACCAGCAGCCACCAGGCCACCGCCGGCACGTGGTCCTGCACGGCGGCGAAGGCCATCGGGATGCCGAAGCCGAAGGCGATGCCCAGGTAGGCCTGGGGAATGGCGAAGAAGCGCTTGAAGTAGGGGTAGCTGCCGGCCACGATCACGGCGATCACCGAGAGCTGCTTGGTGAGCGTATTCAGCGGCAGGATCAGCAGGAAGGACACGATCGCCAGCGCCGCGGCGACCATCAGCGCTTCCCAGCCCTTGATGCGGCCGCTGGTCAGCGGGCGGTCGACGGTGCGCTTGACGTGGCGGTCGAAGTCGCGGTCGGCGTAGTCGTTGATCGCGCAGCCGCTCGAACGCATCAGGGCGGTGCCGAGTACGAAGATGAGGACCACCATCGGGTCGGGCCGCCCGCCGGATGCCATCCACAAGGCCCACAGGGTCGGCCACAGGAGCAGCAGGATGCCGATCGGCTTGTCGGCGCGGATCAGGCGGAAGTAGAGCGCCAGCTTGTTCATCGCGGATTCTGAATTGAAAATTTGCAAGATCAGGATTTTAGCCTGTTCGTGGCGCACGATCGACTATGCACAAGGTATGACGGGCTCGAGCGGGCTACGATGCCGGCTTTCGACAATAAAAAAGGGGGACGAGATGCAGCTCGCAAGTATCGTGGTGGCGGCAGGTATCGGGCTCGGCTGTTGTGCGCTGGCCGATGCGGCTGCCAGGGCGGGCGCCGGCGCGGGCCGATGGGATGCGGAGCGCGGCGCGGCTGACTGGACCGAGGCGCAGTCGCTGCGCGAGCTGCCGGCCGGCATCCAGGCCCTGCTGGGCGTGGGCCTGGGCGAGGAGGGCGGGATCGCCGACCGCGGCGACCGCTTCAATGCCGGCGACGTGCCGGGGGGCGGCCTGCCCCAGCGCCGCTTCGCGCTCGGCGCCGTGAATGGCGACACCGTCGTGGTGGCCGTCGAACAGGGGGGACATGGCTATCACGTGCAGACGATGGAATTCAGGCTGACCGGGGTGACCTGGGAGCCGGTGCGCTGCACCGTGGGTGCCGCCGCGCCGCGCCGCAGCACGGAGCTGCTGGAAAACATCCTGGCGCGCCAGCCGGCCGCGCCGGGCGCCTGCCAGTTGCCCGGCTTCCATCCCGAGCCGGCGCCGGCGGCAGCTGCTGCCGTCATTGCGGCGCCGGCCGTTCAGCCGCGTCTCAGGCCGCGTCCTGGAACGTGACCATCTCCACGCCCGGCAGCCCGCATTCGGCAACGGCATTGACCACGGCGTCGATCGCGGCGCGGCGCGTGAAGCTCTTGCGCCAGACGATCACCACGCGGCGCGACGGCGCCGGATCCTGGAAAGGCACGAAGGTCAGCATGCCGTTCGGGTCCTTCATGTCCGGCACCGAGGCGCGCGGCAGCACCGTCAGGCCGATGCCGCTGGCAACCATGTGGCGGATCGTCTCCAGCGACGAGCCTTCGAAGGTGCGCTGCATGCCGTTGCCGGCGCTGGGCGAGGAGAACTTGGCCATCTCCGGGCAGACTTCCAGCACCTGGTCGCGGAAGCAGTGGCCGGCGCCGAGCAGCAGCATGGTTTCGCTCTTGAGGTCTGCGGCCGAGATTTCCTTGCGCGTGGCCCAGGGATGATTCTTCGGCATCGCGACCACGAAGGGTTCGTCGTACAGCGGCTGTACCGCCATGCCGTGTTCCGGCAGCGGCAGGGCCATGATGGCGGCGTCGAGTTCGCCCTGGCGCAGCAGGTCGAGCAGCTTGACCGTGAAATTCTCCTGCAGCACCAGCGGCATCTGCGGCACCTTGTCGATCAGGTTCTTCACCAGCGGCGGCAGCAGGTAGGGGCCGATGGTATAGATCACGCCCAGGCGCAGCGGGCCCGACAGCGGATCCTTGTTCTGCTTGGCCAGTTCCTTGATGGCGGCGGTCTGTTCCAGCACGCGTTCGGCCTGGGCCACGATCTGGGCGCCCAGCGGCGTCACCGAGACTTCGGAGCCGCCGCGTTCGAACAGCGTCACGCCCAGTTCGTCCTCGAGCTTCTTGATGGCGACGGACAGGGTCGGCTGTGCGACGAAACAGGCCTCGGCGGCGTGGCCGAAATGCCGGGCACGGGCGACAGCAACGATGTATTTCAGTTCGGTCAGGGTCATGGGCTTCAGGATTACAACAGTGCTGCGGGCATGAGAGGATGAGCACTATTTTAGCGGTAAAGCTGTCGATATAATGGCCTTCCCGGGTGATGTTGCCCGCTGTTAATAAAAAGGCCACCATGTCCTCCACCTTCGGCCCGGCGGAAGCCCAGGCATACATGCACAAGCTGCTGACCGTCATGCAGCAGCAGGGCGGATCCGACCTCTTCATCTCCGCCGACTTCCCGCCCAGCATGAAGCACCAGGGCGCCATGAAGCCGCTCAGCAGCCAGCGCCTGTCGGGCGAGGTGACGCGCGCCCTGGCCCTGTCGCTGATGAACGAACGCCAGCGCGCCGAGTTCGAGGCCGAGATGGAGTGCAACTTCGCGATCTCGCTGCCGAACGTGTGCCGCTTCCGCGTCAACGTCTTCGTGCAGCAGCAGAGCGTGGGCATGGTGGTGCGCACGATCGCCTCCGAGATCCCGACTTTCGAGAAGCTCGACCTGCCCGAGGTGCTGAAGGATGTCGTGATGACCAAGCGCGGCCTGGTGCTGGTCGTCGGCGGCACCGGCTCCGGCAAGTCGACCACCCTGGCGGCCATGATCGACTACCGCAACGCCAACTCGGCCGGCCACATCATCACGGTCGAGGACCCGGTCGAATATGTCCACAAGAACAAGAACTGCCTGGTCACCCACCGCGAGGTCGGCGTCGATACCCACTCCTGGCACAACGCGCTGAAGAACACGCTGCGCCAGGCGCCGGACGTGATCCTGATCGGCGAGATCCGCGATACCGAGACCATGGAGCACGCGATCGCCTTCGCCGAAACCGGCCACCTCTGCCTCGGCACGCTGCACGCGAACAATGCCAACCAGACCATGGACCGGATCATCAACTTCTTCCCGGAAGAGAGAAGGCCGCAGCTGCTGATGGACCTGTCCGCGAACCTGCGCGCCATCGTCTCCCAGCGCCTGATCCGCCTTGAAGACGGCAAGGGCCGCAAGGCGGCCATCGAGATCCTGCTGAACACCCCGACCATCAGCGAGATGATCCTGAAGGGGAACTTCCACGGCATCAAGGAAATCATGCACAAGTCGCGCGAACTGGGCATGTGCACCTTCGACCAGGCGCTGTACGAACTCTACAACGCCGGCTACATCGGCTACGACGAAGCGATCCGCAACGCCGACTCGGCCAACGGCCTGCGCCTGCAGATCAAGCTCTCGGGCGAACGCCGCGCACCGGGTGGCGACGGCGCCGCTTCGAAGGCCGAGCTGTCGATGATGATCGAGGAAGAACCGGAAGAGGGCGCGAGCTGATTACAATAGCGAATCTTTGAATCGTCATTCCCGCGAAGGCGGGAAGCCAAGTTCCCATGCCCACCTTCGAACAAAAACTCACCACCCGCGCCGAACTTCGACAGCGCGTCGACGCCCTTCCCAAACCGGTCGTGCTGACCAACGGCGTCTTCGATATCCTGCACCGCGGCCACGTCACCTACCTGGCCCAGGCCCGCGAACTGGGCGCCTCGCTGGTGGTCGCCGTCAATACCGACGCCTCCGTGAAGCGCCTCGGCAAGGGCGACGACCGCCCGCTCAACACCATGGCCGACCGCATGGCCGTGCTGGCCGCGCTGGAATCGGTCAGCCTGGTGGTCGAGTTCGACGAGGACACCGCGCTGGAGGTGGTGCAGGAAGCCCGCCCCGACATCTACGCCAAGGGCGGCGACTACGTCATGACCGAGATCCCGGAAGGGAAGGAAGTCATCGCCCAGGGCGGCAAGGCGGTCGCGATCGACTTCGCGCACGACCGCTCGACCACCAAGCTGGTCGCCAGGATCCGCCAGTTCGGCGGATAAGCCCGGCAACCAGGATTCAACCGCCGGCCGCCTTCGCCGGCGCTCCCGTTTCCAGCGCCTTCAGGCGTTCGGCCGAATGGCCGATCGTCGGATCGAGCGACAGTGCGCGCCGGTATTCGTCGATCGCCAGCTGGCGCTCCCCGGCCGCCTCGTAGGCTTCGGCCAGGCTGTCGGCGATGGCGCCCCAGTCCGGCGCCAGCCTGGTGCCGAGACGGAAGATCGGCAGCGACTCCTTCACGCGCCCGCTGCGCAGCAGCTGGTAGCCGTAGACGTTCAGCCAGTCCGATTCCAGGCTGAACTCCGGGCTGGCGGCATGCATCCTGTCGTAGACTTCCTGCGCATGCTCGTAGCCGCCGGTCTGCAGAGTGCGCACGAAGGCTTCCAGTGTCGGCGCCGTGCCGGCGCCCTTGCGGCGCTCCACCGACATCATGTGGGCGGGCGCCTGGTTGGCCGAGGGCTGGTTGTCGAGGAAGGCCATCGCCTTCGCATCGTTCTTCAGGTAGGCGTCGAGGAAGCGCTCGACGTAGCGCGCGGTCCAGCTGTGCGCCATCGAGACTTCGTCGCGCGAGTACTCGCCGAAACGCTTGTCGCTCGCGAAGCGCAGGCCATCCGACGCGAAGTCCGCATGGGTCATGGGACGCATCGTCACGACGGTCATGTCGGCATAGGTCATCTGGTTCAACAGGTTGAAGTCGATCTTCTTCTTTCTCTTTGCCAGGGTTTCGAGCGAGTCGCGCTCGCGGGCCACGAACAGCATCGGCACCGCCAGCCGCGCGGGCGTCGCATACCTGGCCGCATCCTTGCCGCCGTCGACGAACTCGGGCCAGTAGCGCACCGAACCGTCCAGGCTCACCAGCGCGCGGATACGGTCGTCCCGGGCCGCCGCCAGCACGTTCGCCAGCCCGCCCCAGCTGTAGCCTGCCACGGCGATGCGCGACACGTCGGCCTGCGGAATCCGGCTGGCCTGGCCGATCAGGAAGGCGATGTCGGCGGCCTGCGCCTCCAGGCCTTCGAGGTCGCTGGTCATGGCCTTGGTGCGCGTCCCCATCGAACGGCTGGCGATCACGATGTAGCCGTGGCTGGCCAGGTATTCGCACAGGTCGACGTTTTCGGTGGCCGAGGCGCTGAAGCTGGGCGCGTAGATCACGACCGGAAACTTGCCGGCGGCGGTGGGGGCATCCTTGCTGGCCCACATCGGCTGCGCCAGCATGCGTTTCGCCGCGGCGGGCGCCAGGCCGGCGGTGTTGCCGGCGATGGCGGTATCGGTCGCGGCCTGCACTTCGGCGGCGGAGAGCCAGGGCGCATCCTCGGTCGCCTTGGTCGCCATGTAGTCGCGCCAGGTAAGCGGCTTGCCCCTGGCGCCGGCCGGATACCAGGTGATCGCCTGGATCGGCCGCGCGCGCTCATGGGTCTCGGGCTGGCCGGTCACCATGTCGAAGGTGGGACGGTAGACGCGGCTGTAGTCGTACTGCGCCTTGACCTGCACGCCGACCGGCCAGGGGCCGGGGTCGTTCGAGAAGACGAAGGGGCCAGCGCCGCCGGCAGCGGCGGCGCCCGAAGCGGCCAGCAGGAGGAGGGCAAGAAGTTTGTGCATTACGGAGGCTTGATGAGATGGAAAGTTCTCATCCTAGCTGCCGACCCATGCAGGGTATAGCTGGTAAATCTGCCAGCCCGGTCGCGTACTTACGCGCCGCCCGCGTAGCCGTTCTGGCGCCAAGCCTCGTAGACCACCACCGCCACGGTGTTCGACAGGTTCAGGCTGCGGTTCCCCGGCATCATCGGCAGGCGGATGCGCTGTGCCGGCGGGAAGGTTTCGCGCAGGGCCGGATCGAGGCCGCGCGACTCGGCGCCGAACACGAACACGTCGCCAGGCCTGAAGGCGGCGTCGCCGAAGGGAGAAGAGCCGTGGGTGGTCATGGCGAACATGCGGCTGGTGTCCGGCTGTGCGTCCGCCAGGAAGGCGTCCCAGTTCTTGTGCACCTTCATGGTCGCGTAGTCGTGGTAATCGAGGCCGGCGCGGCGCATCTTGGCGTCGTCCAGCGGGAAGCCCAGCGGCTCGATCAGGTGCAGCTGGGCGCCGGTATTGGCGCACAGGCGGATGACGTTGCCGGTGTTCGGTGGGATTTCGGGTTCGACCAGTACTACGTGAAACAAATTCTTCTCCTTGAAGGCGACGGCAGGATGCCTTGAAAGCGGGAGCATAGCGCAGAACGGCATCACCGTTGCAAAGTCGTCCTATCAGGATCGATGGGCAGGATTTGCCTGGCGTATTGACAGGCTGTGCCTATACTGAGTGGATTCGTTTTCGGCCACCGTGTACTTCAACACAAGGAGGAAACATGAACGGATCCGGTTTTTCCCGCCGCTATCGCTGGGCGGCCATCGTCCTGGCGTCGGCCAGTGCCTTGCCGCTGCTGGCCGACGCCGGCCCCGGCAACGGTAACGGCAATGCCAACGGCAACGCCAACGCCAGCGCCAGCGCAGCCAGCCCTACACTGGACGACAACGACGGCCGCGTCCAGCGCGGCCGGGAAATCGTGCCGGCCGGCGTCATTCTCAACCTGAAGGGCAAGTCGCGCGGCATGGTCTGGCAGGGCAGCTACATCGTCAACACGATGGGCTGCGTCGATTGCCACACCCACCCCAGCTATTCCCCCGGCGGCGATCCCTTCCAGGGCCAGCCGGAGCGTGTCAATGCCGAGCAATACATGTCGGGCGGCCGCATGTTCGGGCCGGCCATCACCGCCCCCAACCTGACCCCGGACAACAAGGGGCGCCCGGCGGGCCTGACGCGCGACGAGTTCGTGCAGACCTTGCGCACCGGCCACAATCCCCACGATCCGGCGGGCCAGATCCTGCAAGTGATGCCGTGGCCGGCGGTGGGCAAGATGACCAACCACGACCTGCGCGCCGTCTACGAGTACCTGAGCGCGCTGCCTTCGCTGCCCGACAATCCCCACCCCGGGCCCTGAGCTGTCCGCGCGCCGCGCGAACCGCCGCCGCGTCAGGCGCGCGGCGGCGTGCGCGCGAACACGAGATTGGTGACGCGCGCGGCGCCGAAGCGCTTGAAAGTGGCCGCCAGCTCGTCCAGCGTGCTGCCGCTGGTCATGACGTCGTCGACGATGCCGACGTGACGGCCGTCCACAAGATCCGGGTCTTCGATGACGAAGGCGCCGCGGATATTGTCGGCGCGCTCGTGCGGCGAGACGCCGGACTGGGCGCGCGTATCGACCCGGCGTGAGGCCAGCGCCGGATGCAGGGTCACGCCCAGGGAGGCGGCCAGCGGCCTGGCGATTTCGAGGGCCTGGTTGAAGCCGCGTTCGACCAGGCGGCCAGGACCCAGCGGTACCGGGCACAGCAGGTCGGGCAGCGGCAGCCCGGGGCGGGCCAGCACGGCGTCCCTCAGCATGCGGGCGAACCAGGGGGCCAGCGGGAGGCGGGCGCCGAATTTCAATTGCAGGACCAGGTGGTCGAGGGGTGGGGTGTAGTCGACGGCGAAGATGGTGGCGTCGTAGTTGGGTGGGTAGGTTTGGCAGGTGCGGCAGGTGTTTTCTTTGTTGTCGTTTTGCATGCTCGGTAAGGGTTCCCGCTTTCGCGGGAACGACGGGGTAGGGCGCGGGGACGACGTTAAAGGATTGCCGCAGCGGGCGCAGTGATTTTTTGCCGTTTGGCAAAAATGTTCGCGGCAGGGCGCGCAGACGACGTCGTCGCAGCCGCCGCCGCACAGCGCGCACTGCGAGGGCAGCAGCAGATCCAGCATGGCGCGTGGCCAGCGGCGCAGCAGGGACAGAGGGTGTCGGGGCATAAGGGGGCTGTCGCCAAACGGTTCAGGCCCCATCATGTACACTGCCGCCATGTTCCAATTTGACCGCAGTTGACCCATGGCTTCGCCCCAATCCCCTTCCAAGATGAGTGCGCCGATCGACCCGGTGCGCATCAAGCAGCTGTTTGCCGACCCGGCCCGCGTGGCGCCTTCGGACTTCCTGCGCCGCGAAATCGCCGGCCGCATGTTCGAGCGCCTGTCGCTGGTGAAGAATTCTCCGCAGCAGGTGCTGGATGCCGGCTGCGGCACCGGTGCCGATCTCGCCGAGCTGCAGAAAGCCTATCCCGCCGCCCAGGTGCTGGGTGTCGATGCGGTGCCGGCCATGCTGCGCGCCGCCGCCGGTGCCGGCCAGGCGCCGCGTTCCTTCCTCAGCCGTTTGCTGCCCGCCAAGAGCGGCATCGATCTCGTTTGCGCCGACTTCGGCCAGCTGCCTCTGGGTCCGAACTCGGTCGACCTCGTATGGTCGAACCTGGCGCTGCACTGGCATCCGCAGCCGGACCGCGTGTTTGCCGAATGGCGGCGCGTGCTGCGCGTGGACGGCCTGCTGATGTTCTCGAACTTCGGCCCGGATACCTTCATCGAGCTGCGCAACGCCTTTGCGGCGATGGACGAGACCCCGCACAGCTTGCCCTTCGTCGACATGCACGATTTCGGCGACCAGCTGGTGGAAGCGGGCTTCACCACGCCGGTCATGGACATGGAGCAGATCACGGTCACCTACGACACCGCGCAGGCCCTGCTTGCCGACGTGCGCGCCTTCGGCGGCAATCCGCTGGCCACGCGCCGCCGCGGCCTGGTCGGACGCGCGGCCTGGCAGCGCATGCTGGATGCCCTGGAAAGCCAGCGCCGCCCGGACGGCAAACTTGGCCTGACGTTCGAGATCATCTACGGCCACGCCTTCCGGCCGGCGCCGAAAGTCACGGCGGCGGGCGAGGCGATCGTGCGTTTCCAGCCACGCCAGCAACCGCCGCGTCCACAGTGAGCGAGTCAGCGCGAGAAAATTGCCGCAGTGCATCATGGATCATCATGCGGATGAGGTAATTTTCCTTGAATAAAAATTAGCGATTTCAGTATAATCAATGACACTTTTTTCGACTGAAGCAGTCATCACGCTAAAAACTTAGGCAAAAACAGCGTGAAGTCGAACTGGTTGCAGCAACACCAAAGGCTTCGGAAACCGCGTTTTGCGGTGCCGGAGCCCGAGCAAAAGCGTTCATCGAGGTCTCGTAGTCCCTGATGGTCGAGGTTTGCAGGAAGGATTTCGGAGCGGCGGCAGTTCGTTCATGGAGTGCCGGCCTCTTTAAGAAAATTCAATTTTTTTGGGTGGTTGGGGACAACATGACTTATGCAAAGCGATTAAAAGCGGCGATGTCCGGTCTCGCGGTAGGAGCCGGCATGCCGGCCCTGGCGTGGGCCGAGCCCGAGGTCATCGGGCGGCCGGTCGAGCACCAGCTCAACATGCAGCCAGCCGTAACGGGCATCGGCGACTATATCTACAGCCTGCACAACTGGATGATGATCGTCTGCCTGATCATCTTCATCGGCGTGTTCGGCGTCATGTTCTACTCGGTGTTCAAGCACCGGAAATCCCTGGGCCACAAACCGGCCACATTCCACGAATCCACCGCGGTCGAGATCGCATGGACGGTGGTTCCCTTCCTGATCGTGATCGGCATGGCGCTGCCCGCCACCCACGCGGTCGTCGCCATGAAGGACACTTCGAACCCGGACCTGACCATCAAGGTCACCGGCATGCAGTGGAAATGGGGCTATGACTACCTGAAGGGCGAGGGCGAGGGCATCGGCTTCCTGTCGAACCTGTCCACCCCGCGCAGCGCCGTCGGCGAGCCCGGTGTGGCGCCGACCACCGCGCGCACCGAGAACTACCTGCTCGAAGTCGACAACGAAATGGTCGTGCCGGTCAACAAGAAGGTCCGCCTGGTGCTGACCGCCAACGACGTCATCCACTCCTGGACGATTCCGGCCTTCGCCGTCAAGCAGGACGCGATCCCGGGCTTCGTGCGCGACACCTGGTTCAAGGCCGAGAAGATCGGCACCTACCGCGGCAACTGCGTCGAGCTGTGCGGCAAGGAGCACGCCTTCATGCCGATCGTTGTGAAGGTCGTATCAGCCGAGGACTACACCGCCTGGGTCAACACCAAGAAGAAGGAAATGGCGGCCCTGGCCGACGATCCGAACAAGGTCTGGACCATCGACGAGCTGAAGACCAAGGGCGAGAAGATCTATGCCGCCAACTGCGTCGCCTGCCACCAGGCCAGCGGCCAGGGTGTGCCGAACGCCTTCGCCTCGCTGGTCGGCTCGCCGGTCGTGCTGGGTCCGAAGGCCGAGCAGATCAACGTGCTGCTGAACGGTAAGCACAGCGGCAAGTATCCGAGCGCCATGCCGGCATGGAAGCAGCTGTCCGATACCGACATCGCGTCCGTGATCACCTACACCCGTAATAACTGGACCAACAAGGCCGACGAGAACATCGTCCAGCCGTCGGAAGTCCTGGCCGCCCGCGGCAAATAAGCGTTTGGAATCGGAGACCCTGAAATGAGTTCCACCATCGATCACGCACACGACCACGATCACGCGCATCCTCACGATCACCTGAGCGCGCACGATCACGATCACGCCCACGACCATCCGACCGGCCTGCGCCGCTGGCTGTTCGCCACCAACCACAAGGACATCGGTACCCTCTACCTGTGGTTCTCGTTCACCATGCTGCTCTCGGGCGGCGTGCTGGCGCTGATGATCCGCACCGAGCTGTTCCAGCCCGGCCTGCAGTTCTTCCGTCCCGAGTTCTTCAACCAGCTGACCACCATGCACGGCATCGTGATGGTGTTCGGCGCGATCATGCCGGCCTTCGTCGGCTTCGCCAACTGGATGATCCCGCTGCAGGTGGGCGCCTCCGACATGGCCTTCGCGCGCATGAACAATTTCTCGTTCTGGCTGCTGCCGCCGGCCGCGATCCTGCTGGCGACCTCGTTCTTCGTGCCGGGCGGCGCCACCGCCGCCGGCTGGACCCTGTACGCGCCGCTGTCGACCCAGATGGGCCCGGGCATGGACATGGCGATCTTCGCCCTGCACATCATGGGCGCCTCGTCGATCATGGGTTCCATTAACATCATCGTCACCATCCTGAACATGCGCGCGCCCGGCATGACCCTGATGAAGATGCCGATGTTCTGCTGGACCTGGCTGATCACCGCCTACCTGCTGATCGCCGTGATGCCGGTGCTGGCGGGCGCCATCACCATGACCCTGACCGACCGCCACTTCGGCACCTCCTTCTTCAACGCGGCAGGCGGCGGCGATCCGGTCATGTACCAGCACATCTTCTGGTTCTTCGGCCACCCCGAGGTCTACATCATGATCCTGCCGGCCTTCGGCATCGTCTCGCAGATCATCCCGGCCTTCGCCCGCAAGCCGCTGTTCGGCTACGCCTCGATGGTGTACGCGACCGCCTCGATCGCGATCCTGTCCTTCATCGTCTGGGCCCACCACATGTTCACCACCGGCATGCCGGTGACCAGCCAGCTGTTCTTCATGTACGCCACCATGCTGATCGCGGTGCCGACCGGCGTGAAGGTGTTCAACTGGGTCGCCACCATGTGGAAGGGCTCGATGACCTTCGAGACCCCGATGCTGTTCGCGGTCGGCTTCATCTTCGTGTTCACGATGGGCGGCTTCACCGGCCTGATCCTGGCCGTGACCCCGATCGACATCCAGGTGCAGGACACCTATTACGTGGTGGCCCACTTCCACTACGTGCTGGTGGCCGGCTCGCTGTTCGCCCTGTTCGCCGGCTTCTACTACTGGGCCCCGAAATGGACCGGCCACATGTATCCGGAATTCCGCGGCAAGATGCACTTCTGGCTGTCGCTGATCACCTTCAACATCACCTTCTTCCCGATGCACTTCCTGGGCCTGGCCGGCATGCCGCGCCGCTATGCCGACTACGCCGTGCAGTTCACCGACTTCAACCAGATCGTGTCGATCGGCGCCTTCGGCTTCGGCCTGAGCCAGGTCTACTTCCTGTTCTTCGTGGTGCTGCCGACCATCCGCGGCGGCCAGAAGGCGGAAGCCAAGCCCTGGGAAGGCGCGGAAGGCCTGGAGTGGACCGTGCCGAGCCCGGCGCCTTTCCACACCTTCGAGAACCCGCCGCTGGTGAAGTGAGATGATGATGGCTGAATCGAGCCAGGAGCGTACCGCCCGGCTGCGCAGGAAGAACCTGCGCACCGCCTGGCTGGTGGGCGGGCTGGCGCTGTTCTTCTTCGTGCTGCTGTTCGTCAAGCGGCTCTGGCTGAGCTGAGATGGCCGAGAAGAGCGGCCGGCTGGCCCTGAACCGCACCACCTTCACCAAGCTGGTGGTGGTGGCCGGCGTGATGTTCGGCTTCGGCTATGCGCTGGTGCCGATCTACCGCCAGGTCTGCGAAGTCCTCGGCATCAACGTGCTGACGCAGAAGGACGGCACGGTGGAGCGTCCGGCCAACACCCAGGTCGACCTGACGCGCACCGTCACCGTCGAACTGGACGGCAATGCGCAGGGACCGTGGCGCTTCCGTCCGACGCAGCGCAGCATCGACGTGCACCCGGGCGAGATGGCGACCGTGGTCTACGAGGTCGTGAACACCCAGGCGCGCACCGTGAAGGCGCAAGCCATCCCGAGCTACGCGCCGCAGTCGGCGACGCCGCACTTCAAGAAGGTCGAGTGCTTCTGCTTCAAGGAGCAGGTGCTGGGCCCGAACGAGGCGCGCCAGATGCCGGTGGTGTTCTTCATCGACCCGGCGCTGCCGCGCGAAGTGAAGAACATCACGCTGTCGTATACCTTCTTCGAGATCGGCGGAGCGGTGGCAAAAAATGAGTGATGAACGCAAGGCAGGCTTCGGCGCCACCATGAAGGCCGTGTTCTGGTCCTTCTTCGGGGTCCGCAAGCGCAAGGATTACGACCACGACGCCGCCAACCTGAACCCGATCCACGTGATCGTCGGCGGCTTGCTCGGGGCGGCGATCTTCATCGGCATCCTGTTGTTCGTGGTGCGGATGGTGGTGGCGAAATAGGAACAAGCAGCAAGCAGGAATTCGACAAATCAAAAAGTTCGTTTGAGGAGATGAGAATGAGTTCGCCACAAAATGCGCCGTACTATTTCGTCCCTGGCCCCTCGCGGTGGCCGATGGCCGGCGGCCTATCGATGCTCGTCACGATGGCGGGCGCGGCCGGCTGGGTCAACGGCACGCCCTGGGGCCCCAGCGTCTGCATTGCCGGCATCCTGGCCATGCTCGTGGTGCTGTATTTCTGGTTCGGCGACGCCATCGGCGAATCGGAATCGGGCAAGTACGGCGCCCGCATCGACAGCTCCTACCGCTGGTCGATGAGCTGGTTCATCTTCTCGGAAGTCATGTTCTTCGGGGCCTTCTTCGGTGCGCTGTTCTATGCGCGCTCGATCAGCATGCCCTGGCTGTCCGACCTCGACCACAAGGTGATCTGGCCGGACTTCGCCGGCCACTGGGGCAACGTCGGCCCGGCCGGCACCGTCGAGTCCTTCAACACGATGGGCCCGTTCCCGATCCCGACCATCAACACCGCACTGCTGCTGACCTCGGGCGTGACCCTGACCATCGCCCACCACGCCCTGCGTCTAGGGCACCGCAGCAAGACCGCCTTCTGGCTGTTCTGCACCATCCTGCTGGGCGCCGTCTTCATGGGCTTCCAGGCCTATGAATACCACCACGCGTACACCGAACTGAACCTGAAGCTCACCTCGGGCATCTACGGTTCGACCTTCTTCATGCTGACCGGCTTCCACGGCTTCCACGTGACCATGGGTGCGATCATGCTGTCGGTGGTGCTGTACCGCGTACTGAAGGGCCACTTCACGCCGGAACACCACTTTGCCTTCGAAGGGGCGGCGTGGTACTGGCACTTCGTGGACGTGGTTTGGCTGGGCTTGTACGTGGTCGTCTACTGGCTGTAAGAAGTCCCGCAAGCCCTAAATCGTCGTCCCCGCCTTCGCGGGGACGACGTTTATGGGCTAACGTAATCCCGTCGGCTGAATCCACCCCATCTTGTAAGAAAACAGCACCAGCAGAAACAGGGTGATCGACAGCCCCACCCGCATCGCCAGCGCCTGCACGGTGCGGTTGCTGCGGCCCTTGTCGCGCATCAGGAAGAATAGTGCGGAAGCCAGGCTGGCGATGATGAGCACGAAGGCGATGGCGACGACGATTTTCATGACTGGCCCCGAGTTGGAATAGTGACATTGTATGCGACTTCGCTTCCATTTCAGGACCGTTCCCTTCCTTGCCACCCTGGTCCTCGTCGTGCTGGGGATCGTGCTGGGCAACTGGCAAACCCGCCGCGCGGCCGAGAAAACCGTCCTGCAGACGAAACTGGAAAAGGGCATGGCGGCGCCCCCGCTGACGCTCGATGGCAGCGCCGTCGATCCCGCCGCGGTGGAGTTTCACCGTGTCATTGTTAGCGGGGAATTCGTCCCCAACTGGCCCGTGTTCCTCGACAACCGGCCGCAAGAAGGCCGCAGCGGATTCGTTTTGCTGATGCCGTTTACAATAGCGGGGTCGGGCAAGTCCGTACTGGTGGCGCGCGGTTGGCTGCCGCGTAATACGGCCGAGCACGACAAGCTGCCGCCCTATACCACGCCCCCGGGCCAGGTCACGCTCGAGGGCAGGGCGGTGCGCCAGCTGGCCCGCGTGATGCAGCTGGGGACGCCGGCGCCGCTGGCGCCGAACGCGATCGTGCAGAACACCGACCCGGCCGAGGTGGCGCGCGCCAGCGGGCTGGACCTGCTGCCGGTCGTGGTCGAGCAGACCGGGACCGGGGCGCCGGGCGACGGCCTGACGCGCAACTGGCCCATGCCCAGCCTGGACATCGACCGCCACAAGGGCTATGCCGTGCAGTGGTATGCGCTGGCGGCGATGGCTTTCCTCTTTTTTGTGATTACAGGATTTCGACGTGGACGAAGTTAAACTGAGCAAGCCGGCTGAACCCCAACAACGCAAGCGCGGCCGCTGGATGCTCTGGGTGGTGCTGCTGGTGTGCGCGTCGCCGATGATCGCGTCATACTTCACCTTTTACGTGCTCAAGCCGGAAAAGCGCAACAACTACGGCACCCTGATCGACCAGCGCGCCCACCCGATCCCGGCGATGGCGACCACCACCCTGGACGGCAAGCCGGTGGCGCTGGAACAGTTCAAGGGCAAGTGGGTGATGCTGATGGTGGCGCCCGGCACCTGTGACGAGGCCTGCCGGAAGCAGCTGTTCGCGATGCGCCAGCTGCGCCTTATGCAGGGCAAGGAGCAGGACCGCATCGAGCGCGTCTGGCTGATCAACGACAAGGAGCCGCTCGACACCATCGTGATCCGCGAATTCGACGGCACCCACATGCTGCGCGCCGATGCCCAGGCCGTGGCGGACTGGCTGCCGGCCGACCCGGGGACCAAGGTGACCGAGCATATCTACATGATCGACCCGCTGGGCCATTTGATGATGCGTTTCCCGAAGGACCCGGAACCGCGCAAAGTGTACAAGGATATCAACAAGCTGCTGAAGGCTTCTTCGGTCGGCTGATGCAAGAATCATGGAAGTCTCGAATTTCATACTGCTGGCCCTGACCGGCATCCTGGCCGCCAGCGTGCCGCTGTCCGTGGTCTGGATGGCGACCGGCGGCAACCGCTACCGCAAGCTGGCCTGGGTGATCGCCTTCTTCACCTTCGACCTGATCGTGTTCGGCGGCTTCACCCGCCTGACGGACTCGGGCCTCGGCTGCCCGGACTGGCCGGGCTGCTACGGCGAAGCCAACCCCTTCCTGGCCCACGCGCACATCGCCGCCGCCGAGGCCCTGATGCCGACCGGCCCGGTGACGAAGGTGAAAGCCTGGATCGAGATGATCCACCGCTTCCTGGCGATGGGCATCGGCCTCATGATCATCGGCCTGATGGTGGCTTCGTGGGTGCAATGGCGCCGTTCGAAAGGGCGCTCGCATTCGCCCTGGCTGCCCACGCTGCTGTTCTTCTGGGTGTGCGTGCAGGGCGCGTTCGGCGCCTGGACCGTGACCATGAAGCTGCAGCCGGTGATCGTGACCCTGCACCTGCTGTTCGGCATGACCTTGCTGGCGCTGGCCGTCTGGCTGGGTGGACGCGAGGACAATCTGCTGCATCCGATGCCGGTGTCGGCGCCATCGGTCGCGTTGAAAATGGCCAATGAGCTGCGCCGCCTGCGCCCGCTGGCCTGGCTGGCCGGCGCCGTCGTGCTCATCCAATTGGCACTCGGCGGGTGGGTAAGTACCAATTATGCGACGCTTGCCTGCAATGACTTTCCACTCTGCCAAGGACAAATTGTCCCAGAGATGGACTTCCAGCACGGCTTCACCTTGTGGCGCGAGCTCGGCAAAACCGCTGCCGGCCATTACCTGCCGTTCTCGGCCCTGACCGCCATCCACTGGGTGCACCGGAACTTCGCGGCCGTCGTGGTGCTGGTGCTGGGCCTGACAGCCTGGCGCGCCTGGCGTTTGCCGGGCCTGCACGGCGCTGCCCGGAACATTGCTTTAGTATTATTGGCGCAGGTTCTGACGGGTGTCGCGACCGTGTTTTTTAATTTCCCTCTTGCAATTGCTGTGCTGCACAACGCGGGGGCGGCCCTGCTTGTCTTGCTGGTGACCATGATAAACTACAAGGTACAGTATCAACTCGACCTGGTGCGCTCCCCCCGGCATGAAGCGGAGGTGGTGCCCACGGGCCACTCATGATTACCCAAACCGCAACCCATAAACCGCCCAGCCGCGTATCGCAATACTGGGCGCTGACCAAGCCACGCGTCACCCAGCTGGCCGTCTTCTGTGCCGTGATCGGCATGTTCCTCGCCACCGACGGTTTCCCCGGCTGGCACGTGCTGTTCTGGGCGACGCTCGGCATCTGGCTGCTGGCCGGCGCCGCCTTCGCCGTCAACTGCCTGATCGAGGCCGAAGTCGACGCCCGCATGGCCCGCACCGCGCGCCGCGCCACCGCCATGGGCGAGCTGTCGACCACCCAGACCCTGTTCTTCTCCGCCATCCTCGGCGGCGCCGGCATGGGCATCCTGTACACCATGGTCAATCCGTTGACCATGTGGCTGACCTTCGTCACCTTCGTCGGCTATGCGCTGATCTACACCATCCTGCTCAAGCCCAACACGCCGCAGAACATCGTGATCGGCGGCCTGTCCGGCGCGATGCCGCCGGCCCTGGGCTGGGCCGCGGTGGCGAACACGGTGCCGATGGAAGCCTGGCTGCTGGTGCTGATCATCTTCGTCTGGACCCCGCCGCACTTCTGGGCGCTGGCCATGTACCGCCGCGACGACTACGTGCGTTCCGGCCTGCCGATGATGCCGGTCACCCACGGCATGAAGTACACCGGCCAGCAGGTCTGGCTGTACTCGATCGCGCTGGCCGCCTGCACCTTGTTCCCGTTCGCGGTCGGCATGAGCGGCTGGCTCTACCTGCTGTCCGCCATCGGCCTGAACGCCGGGTTCCTGCGCCACGGCTGGCTGGTCCACAAGCACTACAGCGACCAGGTCGCGCGCAAGGCCTTCGCCTGGTCCGTGATCTACCTCTCGCTGCTGTTCGCCGCGCTGCTGGTCGACCACTATGTGAAGCAATACCTGACTTTCTGATTCCCTCGACATGAAAAAACTGCTGTCCGCACTTGTCGCCGCCACCCTGGCGTTTTCCCTTGCCGCCTGCGACAAGCTGCCGGGCAAGCAGGTCAGCTTCCAGAACACCGACGTCACCGGCCTCGATTACGCCAAGGGCTTCAGCCTGACCGATTTCAACGGCAAGCCGCGCACCCTGGCCGACTACAAGGGCAAGGTCGTTGTCGTCTTCTTCGGCTACACCCAGTGCCCGGACGTGTGCCCGACCACGATGGCGGAAATGGCCGGCGTGATGCAGAAGCTGGGCCCGCAGGCCGACCAGGTGCAGGTGCTGTTCATCACCCTCGACCCCGAGCGCGACACCCCGCAGCTGCTGGCCAGCTATGTGCCGGCCTTCGACAAGCGCTTCATGGGCCTGTACGGCACCCTTGAACAGACCGCGAAGACGGCCAAGGACTTCAAGGTGTTCTACTCGAAGGTGCCGGGTTCAAGCCCCGGCAGCTACACCATCGACCACATGGCCGGCAGCTATGTGTTCGACAAGGACGGCAGGCTGCGCCTCTTCATCCGCCACGGCGTCACCGCTGATTCGATCGTCCACGACGTCCGCCAGCTGCTGAGCTGACTGAGAACATGGGCTGCCGCGAAAAAGCGACGCCCGATTCAATCAGAACCGAAGCGAAATTCAGATCATGTAATATCCATCGAAATTCTCCCGTGGGAGGCTGCGATGGCAATGGAAAACCCGCACTGCCCTGGTTGTGGCGCACCAGACGTTTGCCTTGTTGACAGCATAGCGACCGCCGAGCTGGCGCGCTTGTACCGCAGTCGCGGCATCGAGGTCGGCGCCTATGTCGAGACCACGCCGGAAATCTCGCGATTGAAATGCGCGGCCTGCGACCTGGTTTTCTTTTCTCCCTCCTGCGCCGGCGACGACAGCTTCTACGAGCAACTACAACGACACGACTGGTATTACCAGGACGAGAAACCCGAGTACGACTACGCCCGCCAGTTCGTGGGCGAACACCAGCGCGTGCTCGAAGTCGGTTGCGGGAAGGGAGCTTTCCATGCCTTCCTGCCGGCGTCGACGCGCTACGTTGGCCTGGAATTCAATGACGAGGCGGTGCGCAAGGCCACCGAGGCCGGCCTCGACGTCCGCAAGCAGTCGGTCGAACGGCACGCGGCCGAGCATCCGCGTGCCTACGATGTCGTGTGCAGCTTCCAGGTGCTGGAACACGTGCCCAGTCCGGACACCTTCGTGCATGCCTGCGTCGAGTCCCTGGCGCCGGGCGGCATGCTGATCCTGGCCGTCCCGGCCGAAGACAGCTTCCTTGCGCTGGCGGCGAACGCGCCGCTGAACATGCCGCCCCACCACGTGCTGCGCTGGACCGACCGCGCCCTGGTCAGCCTGGCGAAGCGGGAAGGCCTGGAAGTGGCGGCGCTCTGGCACGAGCCGGTCGCCTCCTTCCACCGCGACTGGCAGAGCCATACCCTGGCCTACCATTATTTTGTCCGGCACGGCATGGCCTCCACCCGCCTGATCGACAGCAGCCTGCGCTACCGCATCATCGGCAAGCTGCTGCAAAATACGCAGCTGCGCGACTTCCTGGCCCAGCGCGTCGCGCGCGAACAGCCGGCCCTCGGGCATGGCCATACCGTGGTGCTGGCGGCCAGGCAGGGCCAGGGAATGGCTGGACAGGCCCTGCATTGAGGGCAGCCCTGCCTAGCGCGTGACGGCACCGGGATGGGGCGCGTCCGCCGTGCCGTTCGCGCCGTTCACGGGGGCGCGAAGGGACTGGCCCGGATACCAGCGCGCCCGCAGCCGCATGCAGGGCGTCTCGACCAGCCGGTACAGGACCCAGCCGCCGAATACCCCGGCCGCCATCACCGCCGCCACGGTCAGCGGCGCGGCAGCATCGATGCCGCGGCTTTCCAGTTCCGGCCGCAGCGCCATGAACACCGGCTTGTGCACCAGGTAGACCGCGTAGGACCACAGCGCCAGGCTGCCGGCGCCGGGAATGCGCAGGCGGTTCAGGATGCCGCGCGGGCTGAGCGCCGCGCAGGTCAGCAGGGCGAAGCTGAAGGCCACCAGCGAGAAGCCGAAGGTCGATGTCAGGCCCGGGTTCGGCGCGTCGTAGCGCACGCCGTACAGCACCGCCGCCGCCATGCCGATGCCGGCCGCCAGCAGGACATTCCCATGCTTCAGGAGGCGCTCGAATAGCCGCGGGTGGAAATTCTTCAGCATGGCGATGGCCACGCCGGGCAGCAGTTCGTCGAAGCGGGCGAAGGTCGAGTAGTAGGCCGGTGCCGAGAACGCTTCCTGGCCGTTCAGGAAGTTGATGCCGCGCGTGGCGATGCCGGCGCCGATGGCGACGGCCAGCGCGCACCACATCAGGCGCGGCGAGCGCCGCGTGCCCACCAGCGCCATCACCACCAGCGGCAGCACCAGGTAGAACTGCTCCTCGATGCACAGCGACCAGGAGTGGGTGAAGGTCTCGCCGTAGCGCAGGCCGAAGTTTTGCGTGAAGCTGAGGAAGTGCCAGACCGGCGCCATGGTCTTGCCCCAGATCGGGCTGTGCGGCAGCAGCAGGTAAACGGCCAGCACCACGTAGTAGTTCGGCAGGGTGCGCAGCAGGCGGCGCGCGAAGAAGGTCTTCAGCTGCACGCTGTCGCCGCGCGCGGCCGGCGCCAGCAACTGGTTGCCGATCAGGTAGCCGCTCAGGACGAAGAAGAGGTCGACGCCGGCCCAGCCGACTTCACCGATGAAGCCGAAGATGGAGCCGCGGGCGACGAAGCCGTTATAGTGGGACATCAATACCATGGCGATGGCGAGCGCGCGCAAGGTATCCAGGCCTGCGAGGCGGGATGTTCCGGCAGGGGTGTGCATCATGCGGTTTTCTTGTTGAGGTGGTCGAGTGCATCCGCGAGCGCCGGCATATAGGTGCGGCTGGCGCGCAACAGGCTGCCGTCGCGCAGGCGCAGCAGGGCGTCGCGGTTGGTAAGGGCGCGCAGCTCGGCGATCATGTCGAGCCGCACGATGGTCGAGCGGTGGATGCGCTGGAAGACGCGCGGATCGAGCTGCATCGCCAGGCCGTGCAGGCGCTCGCGCACCAGCCAGGTCTTGCCGTCCGCATGCAGGGTGGCGTAGTCGCCGTCGGCTTCGATGCGTTCGACGTCGCGGACCGGGACCAGCACGGTGCGCGTGCCGCTGCGCACCGTGAAGCTGCGCAGCCATTGCGCCGCCGGCGCGGCGGCGTCGTGGCGGCGGTAGGGCCAGGCGCGCAGGGCACGGTCCAGGGCTTCGTCGAGGCGATCGTCGTCGACGGGTTTCAGCAGGTAGTCAATGGCCGCCAGCTCGAAGGCCTGCACGGCGAAGCTGTCCCAGGCGGTCAGCAGGATCGCCATCGGACGTTGCTGCGGCGGCAGCGAGGCCAGCACCTCGATGCCGCTCCTGCCGGGCATCTGCACGTCCATGAACACCAGGTCCGGCCGCAGCGCCGCGATGCCGGCAGCGGCGCTGTCGCCGTCGCCGTATTCCGCGGCCAGCTCGAACTCGCCGCGGCGCGCCAGCCGCACCTTGACCGCCAGCCGCGCGAGCGGCTCGTCGTCGACGATCACGACCCGCATCGGCGCGCTCATGCCGCCGCCACCGCACGCAGGGGAATGGCGATGCGCACGCCGAAACGGCCATCCTCGCCCCAGCCGGCATCGACCCGCTGGGCGTCGCCGTACAGGTGGCGCAGGCGCTGCGCCACGTTCGCCAGGCCGATCCCGCCGCTGCCTGCCTGCGCCGGCTTGCATCCGTCGTTGTGCACCTCGACCAGCAGGCGCGCGCCTTCGCGCTCGACGCGGACGTCGAGGCGGCCGGGCGTGTTGAGAGGGGCGATGCCGTGGCGGATCGCGTTCTCCACCAGCGGCTGCAGCATCAGGTAGGGCACGGCGCTGTCCAGCAGGTCCGGCCCGGCCTTCATGGTCAGGCACAGGCGCTCGCCGAGGCGGGCCTTTTCGATTTCGAGATAGGCGTCGAGCAGCGCCAGCTCCTCGGCCAGCGAATGCTCGTGGCGGCCGTCGTGGGCCAGCGTGGCGCGCAGGAAGTCGGAGACGCAGGCGAGCATGCGGTTGGCTTCGCGGTTGGACTGGTTCGAGACCAGCGCGGAGATCGCGTTCAGGGAGTTGAACAGGAAGTGGGGATTGACCTGCAGGCGCAGCGCGCGCAGCTCGGCGTCGCGCGCGGCCGCCCGGGCCTGCGCCAGGTGCAGCTCGGCGCGCTGCAGCGACAGGTAGTACACCGCCACCGCGTGCACCGCGCAGAAGGCGATCAGGGCCAGCCAGCAGCCATCCAGGCCCCGGGCCAGCTCGCGCCACTGGTAGGCGGTCTCCAGTCCCAGGCCGATCGCGAGGCGCTGGCCGAGCAGGGCGTTCACGATCGACATCGCATAGCTGGCGCCCAGCAGTACCAGCGCCGTCGGCAGCCAGCGCCAGTCGCGGCGCCACAAGGCGCGCTGCAGCAGCGCCAGCGGCATCAGCCATCCCAGGCAGGCGACGAAGAACAGCGTGCGGAAGGCGGCGGAATAGCCGTGGCCGAAGGACGGCAGCCCGAGGATGGCCATGCAGGCGCACACCGGCAGGGCGGCAAGCACGGGAACGAGCAGCGGCGTTTCTACTTTCACGGGCGGCCTTCGGGCAGATGACAATCCGGCAATTCTAGCGTCTTAACGGCCCATCGAGAACAGCATCGAGCTGATCTTCCAGCCGTCTTCGGCGCGCACCATCTGCCAGCTCTCGCTGCCGCGGTTGGTCACTTTGCCGTCGACCAGGAAGTCGAAATCGAACCAGACCGACGCCACCGCGCCGTTGGTATCGATGCGCACGTTGTAGAAGCGCTCCTCGACTGGTTTGGGCGAAGTCTGCACGAACTCGGCGAACTTCTTCCAGCTGTCGGGAACGACCTTGCGCGCGTCCGGGTGGCGCGCCTTGACCGCGGCCCAGGTCTGCTCGTCGGCGACCGACAGCCAGCTGTCGTGGTCCTGCAGGAACAGGGAACCGAGGGTCTTGCCGTCGTGGGCGATGATGGCGGCCTTGAACTGCTCGACGACCTTGTTGATGGCGGCGACGTCGGCTTCGTGCGACTGCTCCGCCGCGCGGGCCGGACCGGCCAGGCAGGACAGGACGATGAGGAGGGGGAAGAGGAAGGCGCGCATGGGAACTCCTGAGTTGGAAAGTTCCCATGCTGGAGATTGCCGGGCCGGCGGTCCAGCGCAATGCGCCGACCCGTGCATGGCTTGCGGTGAACGGTGGGCGCTAGCGCAGCACCTGCAGCGCGTCGACGATCCGTACGTCGTGCATCTGGTTCAGGTAAGCCTCCAGGTAGCCTTTGTGCGAGGCGCCGACGATGACCAGGGTGCGGCTGCCAGGCCGCGCCGCGATGGCCTCGCGGATGTTCGAAGCCATGCGCAGGTTGCGGGTCTCCCAGGAACCGACGTAGTTGCGGCCGAACTGCTGCGGCGAGCCTTCCTCGAGCGCGGCGCCGAAGTCGCTGTCGAAGGCCAGCCGGGCCTGGGCCGGATCGTTGCGCGAGCGGTACAGCGCCAGCACGCCTTCGGGCTCGCCGAGCCTCGGCTGGTCGGCCTCGTCCATCTTGCGGCGCCGGGCGGTGGCGGGATTGTCCCAGGCCTTGCGGATGGCCGCTTCGTAGGCTTTCTCGTCCCCGAACGCCGCGTCCGCGGTATGGTCGTCCATCGCGACCACGCGTTCGAGACCCAGCGCGGCCGCCACCGGCGCGGCGACCAGGGTGTCCTCGTTGCGCTTCAGGCGCTGCTCGTCGAGGATGGCAGCCAGTGCCGCATCGAGGCCGTCGCCGGCGTGGCGCTCGGCTTCCGGCAGGCGCAGCCACTGTACCAGCGCCGAGGCGCGCTCGCCGCCGGCCAGGAACACGGCGGCCAGATGGCGCCGCTGCGCCGGGGTCGGCGTGGCCGGCCATTGCGCCAGCAGCCGTTCGGCTTCGGCCGTCGCGGCCGGGACGTCGAGGCCGGTTGCGGCGCGCGCCGGCGCCGGATCCCAGCAGTATTCTTCCACCATCTCCTTGTAGCGGTGCGGGAAGCGGCGCGCCTGATCGCACTGCATGCCGGACAGCGCCTCGATCGCGATGATCTGCGGCTTCCAGGCTGCCAGCCGCCCGTTCACCAGCGCGAGGCCGGCGGGCTTGAATGGATCCTTCAGGCCCGCCAGGTGGGGCGTGCCCAGCACCAGCACTTCGTTCGGCTTGCCCCTGGCCGGGCCCTTCAGTGCGCCCGGGTCGAAGATCCTGGACGGTTCCTGGGCTTGCGCACCGGCGGCGCACAGCATGGCGGCGGCCAGCAGGCCGGTGATTCGTGGCAGCATACGATCTCTCCTTTGATCCGATGTGCCACTCTAGGCCGGCGCGGCGTCCCGGGCGTCCTCCATGCGACGGGCCGCACATTCGGTGGCATGAACGGTGCGGACGCCCTGTAATCGCTTCCCCTACATGCCGGCCAGGCTGGCCCTGACGCGCTCGACATGTTCGAGTGCGGTCTCCGGCCCGTTCGATGCGCCGCACGACTTCGGCCGCCATCAGGCCGAGACAGGCTTCGGCCGTCTTCACCATCTCGGTCTTCATCAGCTCCATCGCCAGCAGCTCGCCGACGATGGTGTCGAGTTGCCGGGCGGGGATCAGGCAGGTGAGGGAAGCGCAGGGTTTGCGGCCGTCGAGCATGATCAGCACGGTTCGCTGCCTGCTGTTCAGGCCCAGGCAGCGCTGCGCGACCTCGCTCTTGCCTTTCGCTGTCTTTGCATAGCTTCAGTCCAGCTCGTCCTCGTCCATCCCCCGCTCGAGGCGCGGGATGACCTTGACCAGCAGGATGCGCGGGCCGACGGTCTTCTTGACCACCACGTCGAAGCGCGGGAACTCGATGCGCTGGCCCTGCTTGGGAATGTCGCCCAGCTTGGCCATCAAGAGGCCGCCCACCGATTCCACCTCGTCCAGGCCCATGGCTTCGTTGTCGATGTCGATGCCGAGGACGCGCTCGAGCGAGACGATCGGCAGGCTGGCCTTGCCGATGAAGGTGCCGTCGGCCTGGCGGATCCAGTCGTTCTCGTTGAGGCGGAACTCGTCGCGGATCTCGCCGACGATGGCGCCCAGCAGGTTGTCCAGCGTGATGAAGCCGACCGGGCGCTTGCCCTTTTCGCCGATCAGGGCGAAGTGGGGCGCGCCGGTGCGGAAGCGCCGGAACAGTTCGATGGCCGGGGTGCGCGCCGAGAACGTCTCGACCGGACGCAGGTACTCCGTCAGGTCGGTGACGTCCTTGCCGGCCTGTTCGGCGAAGAACAGGTCCTTCAGGTGGATCACGCCCAGCACTTCCTCGCCGTCCTTGTCGAACCAGGGGTAGCGCGAGAAGCGGTTGCGGCGCATCGTGTCGAGGTTCTGTTCGAGCGAGCGGCTGGCGTAGAGGGCGCTGACTTCGTTAATCGGGCGCATCAGGTCGGACACCGAGTGCTCGCCGAATTCCAGCGACTGCGCCAGGATGTGGCGCTCGTCGTGGGTGAACTTTTCCTTTTCTCCCGTCGTACTGGTATTGGTACGCAGGATCATCTTCAGTTCTTCGTTCGAGTAATGGGTCTCGTGGCCGCCGGCGCCGGACAGGCCGGCGACGCGCAGCACCATGTTGGCGCTGGCGTTGAGCACCCAGATCGCCGGGTACATCGCCCAGTAGAAGCCGTACAGCGGGATCGCGCTCCACAGGCCGACCACTTCCGGAATGCGGATCGCCAGCGACTTCGGCGCCAGCTCGCCGACCACGATGTGCAGGAAGGAGATCACGCCGAAGGCGATCACGAAGGACACGCCGTGGATCACTTGCGGGCTGGTGACGCCGAGGAAGGCGAAGGCCGGCTCCAGCAGGCGCGCGAAAGCGGGTTCGCCGACCCAGCCCAGGCCCAGCGAGGCGAGGGTGATGCCCAGCTGGCAGGCCGACAGGTAGGCGTCGAGCTGGCTATGGACCTTGTAGAGGATGCGGCCGCGCAGGCCGGTGGTTTTCGCGATTGCCCGCACGCGGGTCTTGCGAAGGGTGACGATGCCGAACTCGGCCGCCACGAAGAAGCCGTTCAGCGCCACCAGCAGCAACGCCAGAACGACCAATAGAATATTTTCCATACAAATGTAAGTTGATCAAGAAGCAAGCCGATGCATTGTACAGCCCAGTTCCGGATTCAGGCGGCGGCCGGCAGGGCTTTTTGCGCGGCGGCCAGGATGGCCTCGACCGCCGGGTGCTTGATCTTGCGTTCGTTCGAAATCACGTAGAACTGCTCGCGCACGCCGGGCACGGCGCCCACCTGCACCGCGCCGAACTGTTCTTCGATTTCGGCCGCCAGCGCCGCTGGTGCGAAGAACAGGCCCAGGCCGCGCCGCCCGAAGGTGTTGAGCAGGGCGTTGTCTTCGAACTCGCCGACCACGTCCGGTTTCACATTGACCTGCAGCAGCCATTCGTCGATCTTGCTGCGCAGGGCATTATTACGCGTCGGCAGCAGGAAGGGCGCGCCATTCAGGTTCCCCGGGAAATCCTTGCCATACTTGGCGGCCAGCTCCGGCGTGCCCACCACCAGCATCTCGCTCTCGAACAGCTGGTGGCTGAACACCTTCAATGCGCTGCCCGGCTGCACTTCGCGGTCGGTCAGCACCACGTCCAGCTTGTGCAGGGCGAGTTCGGCCAGCAGGGCCTCGAACTGGTCTTCGTAGCAGACCACCCGCACCTTCTTGTCGATGCGCATCGCGTTTTCCAGCATGCGGTAGGCGGACAGCTTGGGCAGCGAATCCGAGATGCCGACCGACAAGCGGATGCGGCCGCTGTCGGCCTCGTTCACGGCTTCCTGCATCTGGGTGCCGAGCAGGAAGATCTGGTCCGCATAGTTCATCGCCACGCGGCCTGCCTCGGTCAGCACCAGGCGCCGCCCCTGCTGCGAGAACAGGGCCTTGCCCATCGATTGCTCCAGCAGGGTCAGCTGGGAACTGACGGTCTGCACCGCCAGGCCGAGGCGCTCGGCGGCGCGCGTGATGCCGCCTTCCTTGGCGACCACCCAGAAGTAGTACAGGTGGCGGAAATTCAGGTCATTTTTCATGGTATGGGCTTAATGATCAGGTTTTACCGAAGTAACTCTCCCATTATCTTCGCTTTTTCCTTTCGTTGCACCCCTCTACACTGCGCCTTGTCAACAACAATACAAGCCAAGGGGTAGATCAACATGAAGCATTTCAGGGTGTCATTCATCGTCACCGCGCTCTGTCTGGCGGCGTCGGGGTGGTGGGGCTACACGCATGGCGGCTGGCCGGCGGCGCTGACCGCGGTGGGCATCGCCGCGATCCTTGCCGTGATGGAAGTCTCGCTGTCCTTCGACAACGCAGTGGTGAATGCGTCCGTCCTGAAGACCTGGGACGAGTTCTGGAAGAAGCTGTTCCTGGGCGTCGGCATCATCATCGCCGTGTTCGGCATGCGCCTGCTGTTCCCGCTGGTAATCGTGGCGGTGGCGGCCGACCTCGGCATGGGCGAGGTCTGGAAGATGGCGCTGGAGAACCCGAAAGAGTACTCGATGCACCTGACTAACCACCACGCGGAAGTGGCGGCCTTCGGCGGCATGTTCCTGCTGCTGGTCTTCCTGAACTTCCTGTTCGACGACGAGAAGGAACACCACTGGCTGGGCCACTTCGAAGAGAAGCTCGGCGCGCTCGGCAAGGTGTCGTCGATCTCGGTGATGGTGGCGATCGGCGCCCTGATGGCCAGCCTGTCCTTCGTGGCGGAAGGCCAGAAGCTGGTGGTGCTGGTATCGGGCCTGTGGGGCATCCTGATCTACGTCGGCGTCGACGTGCTCAGCAACCTGCTGGAGAAGTCGGAAGAGGGCGGCGGCGAGGTCGGCGACATGGTCAAGCGCGGCGGTATCGGCGGCTTCCTGTACCTGGAAGTGCTGGATGCATCGTTCAGTTTCGACGGCGTGATCGGCGCCTTCGCGATCACCAACGACGTCGTGATCATCATGCTGGGCCTGGCGATCGGTGCGATGTTCGTGCGTTCGCTGACGGTCTACCTGGTGGACAAGGGCACGCTCGACCAGTTCGTCTTCCTGGAGCACGGCGCCCACTACGCGATCGGCATCCTGGCGCTGATCATGCTCGCAAGCATGAAGTTCCATGTGCCCGAGCTGGTGACCGGCCTGGCCGGCGTGGCCTTCATCGGCGCCTCGGTGTGGAGTTCGATCCGCTACCGCAAGCGGATGGAAGCGATGGGCGTGGGCAAGAAGGAGTTGGTGACCGCGGAGTAACGTAGGGTGGGCACACCGTGCCCACGTGAGCGCGGCAAGCAAAGAATCCGCGGCGAACGGCAGAACACCAGTTCGTCACGGTAGTACCAAGGGTGTTCAACCAAAACAAGGAGAGTCAACATGGCAATCAGTCTGCAAAAAGGCGGTAACGTCAACCTGTCGAAAGAAGCGCCGGGCCTGGTCAACCTGAAGGTCGGCCTGGGCTGGGACGTGCGCACCACCGATGGCGCCGCGTTCGACCTGGACGGCGTCGTGTTCCTGCTGAACCAGTCGGGCAAGGTGCGCTCGGATGCCGACTTCATCTTCTACAACAACCTGAAGTCGGCCGACGGCTCGGTCGTGCACTCCGGCGACAACCGTACCGGCGAAGGCGAAGGCGACGACGAATCCGTCAGCCTCGACCTGTCCAAGGTGCCGGCCGACGTCGACCGCGTCGTGGTGGCCGTGACCATCCACGACGGCGAAGCGCGCCGCCAGAACTTCGGCATGGTCGGCAAGGCGTTCGTCCGCTGCGTCAATGCAGGCAACAACAGCGAGATCGCCCGCTACGACCTGTCCGAGGACAGCTCGACCGAGACGGCCATGATTTTCGGCGAGGTGTATCGTAACGGCGCGGACTGGAAGTTCCGCGCGGTCGGCCAGGGCTTCAACGGCGGCCTCGGCCCCCTCGCCAAGAACTACGGCGTCGCTGTCTAAGCAAGCAGTATCGCCGCCCCTCCCGAGTCCGCGGGCGGGGCGGTTGCCACCCACAATAAAAGGAAGCCAAGCATGCCAAAATTTACTGTTACCGGTGACGTCGATCCCTTCCTGCACGTGTCGATGCGCCACGGCGAAACCATCTACTGCGAATCCGACGCGATGGTGATGATGGAATCGACGCTCGACCTGAAGGGCAAGATGAAGGGCGGCCTGGGCGCGGCGCTGATGCGCACCTTCGCCAACGGCGAGTCCTTCTTCCAGCAGCACATCGAAGCGGCGCGCGGCAACGGCGATTGCCTGCTGTCGCCGACCCTGCCGGGCGCGATGCAGATCGTCGATTGCGCCCCGGGCAGCCAGTACATCGTCAGCGACGGCGCCTTCGTCGCCGCCAGTTCGGGCGTGGACCTGAAGGTGCGCACCCAGAGCCTGGGCAACGCACTGTTCGCGCAGAGCGGCGGCTTCTTCGTCACCGAGACGACGGGCAGCGGCCAGGTGGTGGTGTCGGGCTTCGGTTCGATGAGCATGCTGGAGGTCGAGCCGGGCAAGGACGCGATCATCGACAACTCGCACGTCGTCGCCTGGGATTCCACCCTGCGCTACGAAGTCTCGATCACGACCGGTACCAGCGGTGGCTTCCTGGGCAACCTGATCAACAGCCAGACCAGCGGCGAAGGCATCGTCCTGCGCTTCTCCGGTCGCGGCAAGATTTACGTCTGTTCGCGCAACCGCGCCGCCTTCAAGGCCTGGATGCAGGCACCGGCGCGCTGAGCGGACTCACTCACTCAACAAAAGGAGTATCGACATGGCAGTCAACCTGCAAAAAGGGCAGAAGATCTCGCTGGAGAAGGAAGCCGGCGGCGCGCTGTCGCGCGTGACGATGGGCCTGGGCTGGGACGTCGCCAAGAGCAAGGGCTTCTTCGGCTTCGGCGGCGGCAAGGGCGAGGCGATCGACCTCGACGCCTCGGTCGTGATGTTCGACGAGAATAACCGCCCGGTCGACGTGGTCTGGTTCCGCCAGCTCAAGAGCAAGGATGGCAGCATCGTCCACACCGGCGACAACCGCACCGGCGCCGGCGACGGCGACGACGAGCAGATCATCGTCGACCTGCGCAGCGTACCGCCGCAGGTGAAGTCGCTGATGTTCACGGTGAACAGCTTCACCGGCCAGAACTTCTCGACCGTCGAGAACGCGTTCTGCCGCATCTTCGACACCAACAGCGGCAAGGAAATCGCGCGCTACGACCTGTCGGTGCAGGGCTCGCACACGGCCCAGATCATGGCCAAGCTGTACCGCCACAACGGCGAGTGGAAGATGCACGCGATCGGCGAGAACGGCACTGGCCGCACCTTCGACGACCTGATGCCGCTGATGACGCCTCACCTGTAAGCGCAACACGTTTCCAGTAGTTCCCCGCGCGGATTTTGTCTCCGTCTGCGCGATCCCGGCCCGGACGGCTTGGCGTCCGGGTTCTTTTACGGCTCCTTCGTGGAGCCGTCTTTTTTGGCGCTGTTCGCGCCAAGTGTGGAATCTTTTCCGTAAGCCTGCGGTCCAATGTCGACCTGAACCGTTGACGGAGGCTCCATGCAAGCACGGCAGTTCGAACAGTTCCTGCAACGCCTGTCCAGCCTGACCCGGCGGCAACGCGCCCGCCTGCTCGAACTGCTGCAATCGGTGGCCGGCCTCGACCGCGTACTTGAGATCGTCGAACAGCCCGCTGCACCACCCTTTTGCCCGCATTGCCAGGCCAGCAAACCCTATCGTCACGGCCATGCGCACGGACTGCAGCGCTACCGCTGCCGCAGTTGCCGCCGCACTTTCAACCTGCTCAGCGGCACGCCGCTGGCCCGGCTGCGCTACAAGGCGCATTGGCTCGACTACCTCGGCAGCATGCTCGACTCCCGCAGCGTGCGCCGCGCGGCGCGCGAGATCGGCGTGGCCAGTGCGACCAGTTTTCGATGGCGTCACCGCTTCCTGGCCTTGAGCAAGGATGACCGCCCGCAGCGCTTGAGCGGTATCGCCGAAGCCGATGAGATGTATGTGCTCGAATCGCACAAGGGTTCCAGAAGCCTCGACCGTCCACCACGAAAGCGTGGCGGCAAGGCGACGAAGCGTGGGATCTCGAACGAGCAGGTGTGCATCCTGGTCGCGCGCGATCGCAGCGGCCAGACCATCGATGCCGTGACCGGCAAGGGCGGCGTGAGCAAGCGGCAGCTAGTGGAACACCTGGGGCCAAGGCTGGAGCGCGACGTGCTGCTGGTGACCGATAGCCATGCGGCCTATCCGGCATTCGCGCGGGAGCTCGGGATCTCACATGAGGCCATTAACGCGAGCGCCGGCGAACGAAGGCGCGGTGCGCTGCACATCCAGAACGTGAACGCGTATCACAGCAGGATGCGCGCCTGGCTGGTGCCTTTCCGCGGCGTTGCCAGCCGTTATCTGGGCCATTACTTCGGCTGGCGCTGGGCGCTGGATGGACAGCGCATTGCCAGCCCCGACGCGTTTTTGAGAGCGGCGCTGGGCAGGTTCAACACTTAGCGCGAACAGCGCCTCTTTTTTTGCCGTGCCTGCCGTGCCTGCTGTGACGCCGTCCCCGGGCCCCCGGGCAGGGGCTGGATCCGTGCCTGGCTAATCCAAGGCAATACTCACACTTTCTAACATTACAACATTTTGCTTGACGGCATAAATAGCTCGGTATTACTGTATTAGCCAATTAATACACTAGACAGCATGACCGACCATACCGCCAACCTGTTCTCGATCGCGACCGGCTCGACCGAACCGATCTACCGCCAGCTCGTCGAGCAGGTGCGCCGCCTGGCCGCCGCCGGCCAGCTCAAGCCGGGCGACGGCATGCCCTCGGTCCGCGAGATCGCATCGAGCCTGGCCCTGAATCCCATGACCGTCTCCAAGGCTTACGGCCTGCTGGAGATGGACGGGATACTGACGCGCCGGCGCGGGCTCGGCATGGTGGTCGCCGACTTCGCGCCCGCCAGGCCCGCCGACCGCGCCGAACTGCTGCGCCCCGCGCTCGAGCGCGCCGCCCTCGAGGCACGCCAGCTCGAGCTCGACCCCGACACCGTCCTGACTTTGTTCGAAACCATCCTGAAGGAAGCAAAATGAACGCGCCGCTGGTCCAGATGTCCTCCGTCACCAAACATTTCGGCGCCCGCCAGGTGCTCGACCGCCTCGACTGGCAGGTCGCGCCCGGCCAGGTGATCGGCCTGCTGGGCCGCAACGGCGCCGGCAAGTCGACCCTGCTCGAGTGCATGCTCGGCCTGCGCGAAGTCGAGGGCGGCACCGTGAACATGTTCGGCGAGGATGCGGCGGCGCTGTCCGACGGCGCCCGCGCCCGCATCGGCTACGTGCCGCAGAAGTCCGACCTGTTCGACTGGCTCACGCCGCTGCAGATGCTGGAGTATTTCGAGGCCATGTACCCGCGCTGGAACAAGGGCAAGGTCGAGGGCCTGCTGTCGCGCTGGGGCTTCGACCCGTACAAGCGCAACAGCCCGATCAAGAAGCTCTCGGGCGGCGAGCAGCAGCGCCTGTCCATCATCCGCGCACTGGCCCACGACCCGGACCTGCTGATCCTCGACGAGCCGGTATCGGCCCTCGACCCGGTCGGCCGGCGCGACTTCCTGCGCGAACTGGTCGACCAGGTGATCGAGCGCGGCACCACGGTGGTGTTCTCGACCCATATCCTGTCCGACCTCGAACGCGTGGCCTTCGACCTGGCCTTCCTGAAGGATGGACGGATCGCCCTGCAGGGCCAGACGGACGCCTTGCTGGAAGGCGCGCGCCGGGTGGTCGCGGCGCCGCATGCGCTGCCGGCGGGCCGCCTGCAAGGGGAGCTGCGGCGCAGCTACGAAGGCGCGCTGACCAGCGTGATCGTGCAGGCGGACGACGAGCAGCTCGCCCAGCTGGCCGGCAAGCCGGGCGTGCGCATCGAGACGCTCAGCCTGGAAGACCTGTTCATCGAAATGACGCGCGAGGGCTGAGCATGAACGCCACCGTCATCCAGGATTTCCGCCGCATCTGGCGCGTGACCACCATCCAGCGCGACGAGCGGACCATGATGCTCATGAACTGGCTGGCGCTGGCCGGCGCAAGCCTCGGCCTGATCGGCGCCGGATTGGCCATGCTGTCGAACAAGGCGGGACCGCTGGAACTGCTGCGCGTACTGCTCGGGGTGGCCGGGTTCTGGCTGGGGATGATCTGGATGATGCTGTTCGTGCCCGGCTCCATCCTGTTGAATTCCCCCGCGAATGCCCGGCTGCTGCCGCGCCAGCGCCGCCGCCTGCAACAGATGGCGGTCGGCAGCTGGGTCCTGGTCACCGCCGGCGTAGCTGGGGCGATGGGCCAGTGGGCGGCGCTGCCGGTGGTCGGCATCAGCCTGATCGGGCTTGCGCTCACGCGCGCCGGCCGGACCGAGGCGGCGCCGTTGTTCCTCGTCGGGATCAACTGGCAGACCTTGTCGCGCCATGTGCTGCCGCCTGCGGTGGTGGACGCCGCCGGCAGCAAGGCCGGGCTGGTGACCTTGAGTGTGCTGCTGCTGCCGATGGGTGTGTGGGCGCTGCGCACCCTGTATCCGGCCGCCGGCGACCGCCACCTGGCGCGCCGCGGCGAGCAGGTCAGGAGCGCCCAGCGCCTGGAGCGGCGCGGCCTGACGAACCCTGGTGAAGGCGGCCGCCTGAGCCGCTGGACCACTGCCCGCATCTATCCGCTCATGCTGCGCCGCGCCCTGCGCCGGCCGCAGCCGGGCGTGCTGCTGATGCATGCGCTGGGACCGCTGGCGCACTGGAGCGCCTGGATCGCCGGCATCGGCGGCATGCTGCTGGTCGGCGCCGGGGTGCGCCTGCTGCTGGGATGGCGGGGCGGGGATGCGCTGCGCGAGTTCATCGGCGGCCCGATGGGTGCGGGACTGGCGGCGCTGACGATAGTGATCGTGTTCAGCACCGCCGCATTCAGCCAGCAGATCCGCAAGACCACCGGCGAGCAGTCGCTGCTGCGCCTTTCTCCGCTGGCCGGCAATGCCGCGCTGCTGAACCGCCGCCTGGCCGTCCAGCTGCTCCGGACTGCGCTGCGCAACTGGCTCATGCTGTCGGCGGTGGTCCTGCTGGTCACGCTCATGGTCGGCGGCGATGACGAGACCGTGCTGCGCCAGGCCGCGCTGTGCGTGCTCGCCGGCCAGGTGGCGGTGACGGGGCTGTTGGGCGATTTCGCGGGCGAGGGCGGCTGGCACGTGCCGCTGGCCCTGCAGGCAGGCCTGCTGGCGGTGCTCGAACTGGCCGTCGCGCTGGGCCTGGCGAAGGCCAGCGGCACCGCTATCTGGGCCTGGGTCGCGGCGATCGCCGCCGCCGCCAGCGCCTGGCAGCTGCGCCGCGGCTGGCGCAGGATGCTGGCCGCGCCGCCGGCCTTCCCGGCTGGCCGGATCGGCTGAGCCGGCAGGGCTAGCGCAAGCCCTGCACGTAGCCTTCCTGCGGATAGTCGATGACGTAGTCGACGTCGAAGCGCGCGGTCTCGTTCGGCTTCAGGGTCTTTTCCCAGCCGACCAGGCCGCGCCGGTGCTCCCACTCCTTGATGCCCGGCTCGGGATTCAGCGCGACCTTCACGGCCACCTTGTCCGATTCGCTGACCGGCGTCGCTTCGAGCACCAGGATGTCGATCGGCTGGCGGTGGAAGCTGGTCACCACGAAGCTGTCGTCGATGCGCCGCTGGTTGTCGCGCTTGAAGAAGCCGGCCTGGCCCGATTTCTGGTTGCGGTTCTCGACCGCGACCCGCACCAGCGGATCGGGGCCGAAGCCGAACTGGAAGCGCTCGCCGGACTGCGGGTCCCAGCGCGTCGCGCCGACGTAGGAACCGTCGCGCTGCAGCTGCACCTGGCCGGCCAGCCACACGCCCTCCGGCCTTGCCGCCTCGGCGCTGACCACCGCGGTCGTGCTGCTGCGCGGCGCCACCATCACGCGTTGCCTGACCTGCAGCGACTGTTTCGTCAGGCCCACCGAGATCTCGCGGCCGTCGGCGGCCAGGTCGACCCGTGCCGGCACCTCGTACTCGGTGCTGAAGCTGCCCTGGGTTTCCAGCACCGGCGCGACGTAATCGTCGGCTTCCGCGCGGCTTGCCAGTGCCATCGGCGCCGGCGCAGCAGAGGGAGCAGGCGCCGCCCGGTAGAACACGGCGGCGCGATCCACCGGCGGCTGGAATGTCAGCAGCCACGAGGAGGGATTCGGCGCGAGCACCGACAGGTTCGGCTGTCCGGTCGACAGGCGCAACTTGACCTTGCTCCAGTCTTCGCCGGTCTTCTGCGAGATCGTCGCCATCCGCTCCAGTTCGACCGTGGACGCGTTCGAATCCAGCGAGGCGCGGTAGGCCGGCTTCCAGCCCGCGCGGTTCACCTGGTAGGACAGCAGCAGCTTGCCGGCCTGCCGGGCCGCCAGGTGGACCGTGATGGTACGGCCGGCCCGCGTGCCGGCCTGCAGCGTGTCGAGTTCGCGCTTGAGGGCGTCGAGCTGCCTGGCCAGGGCGCGCTTCTTGATCTCGCCGCTGCGCACGCGCTCGAGCGCCTCGCCGCTGCCCTTGCGGATGGCGTCGACGGTGGCCAGCAGGGTCTTCGGATCGGCCGGCGTGCGGGCCGCTCCTTCGCCGCCGCCGCCCAGGTGCTCGAGATAATTCTGGGCCGTCTGCGACGCCTTGGTATCGACGTCGATGGCGGCGATCTGGTCCTGCAGGGCCAGGATCTTCGCTTCGAGATCGGCCTGGCGCGGGCTCGGACTGTCGGCGCTGGAGCGGTCGCGGGTGAGCACCTGGCCGACCTGGATGCCGGGACTGGCCTGCAGGCGCATGCTGCCGGTATCGAAGTTGGCCAGCAGGCCGGTGATCTCGACCTGGGTCATGCCCGGCGCCACCTCGACGGCGCGTTCGACCGTCGCGCTGCCGGGATACAGGGTCACGTTCTGGATCGGGGCTTCGGTGGCCGATGCGGACGCGGCGCACAGCGCGAGCGCGATCGTCCATCCTGGTTTGCTTGTCATGTGCTTTCCTTTCAATGCCCGCGCTTCTGCACCAGCGCCGTACCGACCCCATGCCGACGGCCTTCGCTCACCGCCGTCACCGTCCCGTCGGGATTGAACACGATCGCATTCGCCGCGCCGATCTCTTCCGGGGGCGGGCTGGTCTCCCATTTGTGGCCGAAGCTTTCCAGCGCCTTCGCCTGCGGCGTGCCGATGAAGCCCGGCTCCACCGAGGTCTCCCTGGAGTTGCGCTGCGACAGGCGCGGCGCGTCGATCGCCTGGTCCATCGGCATGCCGAGGTCGATGTAGTTGACCATGGTCTGCAGCACGGTGGTGATGATGGTCGCGCCGCCCGGGCTGCCGATGGTGAAGGCCGGCCTGCCGTCCTTCATGACGATGGTCGGCGCCATGCTGCTGCGCGGGCGCTTGCCGGCTTCAGGGACGTTCGGCGCGGGGCCGGTGAAATCGAAGTCCGTCATCTCGTTATTCAGCAGGAAGCCGTAGCCCGGCACCACGATGCCGCTGCCGCCCCAGGATTCGATGGTGAAGGTGTAGGCGACCACATTGCCTTCCTTGTCCGACACCGTCAGGTGGGTCGTGTGCGTGCCTTCCTGGATCAGCTTCTGCTGCGGGCGCAGCGGGAAGCTCTGGTCGTTCTCGTACAGGAAGGCGTCGCCGGCCGGGACCACGCCGGCCGCCTTGTCGGGACGGATCAGCGAGCGGCGCTGGGCCGCGAACTGCTTGGACAGCAGGCCTTCCGTCGGGGCGTCGACGTATTCCGGATCGGCCAGGTAGGCGTTGCGGTCGGCGAAGGCCATGCGGCTGGCTTCCAGGTACAGGTGCTCGACGTTCGGGCGCGGCATGCTCTTCAGGTCGTAGCCCTCGAGGATGTTGAGGGCCTCGGCCACCGCGATTCCGCCGCTGCTGGGCGGCGGCATGCCGTAGACGTCGTAGCCGCGATAGGTCGAGCGGATCGGCTGGCGGATGCGCGCCTCGTAGTTGGCCAGGTCGGCCAGCGACATCGTGCCGGGACGGACGGAGGCGCCCTGGGCCAGCGGCGGGCGGTTCACGGCGTCGACGATCGCCTTCGCCATCGGCCCCTCGTAGAAGGCCTTGTAGCCGCGCGCGGCGATCTCGCGGTAAGCCTTGGCCATGTCAGGGTTCTTCAGGATGGTGCCGGTGGGGACCGCCTTGCCGTCCCTCAGGTAGAGCCGGCTGGTGGGCGTAAATAGCTGAAATTTTCTTTCATTTTCGGCCGTTAATTTATGAAAAGTTTCACTGACGGGAAAGCCCCTGGTGGCCACCTCGATGGCCGGCGCCAGCACCTGTTTGAAGGACATGGTGCCGTAGCGCTGCAGGGCTTCGTGCCAGCCGCGCACCGTGCCCGGCACGCCGACCGCGGCACCGCTGGCGACCGCCGTGTCGAAATCGATGGGCTTGCCGTTTTCCTGGAACACGCCCGGGCCGAAGGCGGCGGGAGCGGTCTCGCGGTGGTCGATGGTGATCACGCGCTTGTCCCGGGCCAGGTAGATGACCATGAAACCGCCGCCGCCGATGCCGCAGCTGAACGGGTCGGTCACACCCAGCGTGGCGGCGGCGGCGACGGCGGCGTCGATCGCGTTGCCGCCCTTGTTCAGGATGGCGAGCGCCGATGCCGAGGCCTTTTCGCTGATGGTGGCGACCGCGCCCCCGGTGCCGGTAGCGACCGGCGTCTTGGCCAGCGCGAGCGGCGGCGCGAGGATGATGGACAGGATCAGTGCGCTGGCGAGCGCTTTCGCGGAAGTGGTCATGGCGTGCTTACCTTGAGCGTGACGGGGATGACGTAGCCGGGGCGCGTCGCGGCGGCGTTGCGCACGGGCGGGATGCTGGCCGGATCGAGCGTCACGCGTGCGCCGTGCAGTGATGTCGGCGTGGCGCTCGGCTGGTCCGGACCGAGGGAGAATTCTTCGCGGCCGCCCGGGCTTTCCAGCACGAACTGGAAGCTCAGCCGGCCGGCCCAGATGCAGCGCGCGTTGGCCGGGCAGCGGCTGTCGCTGAAGCTGTCATAGGTGAGGGTGGTGTCGCCGGACAGGGCCACGCGCTGGTGCGGCTGCAGCGGATAGGTGCCGTCCTTGAGCGGCGCGCCGGCGCAGCCGGTCAGGCCAAGGAGAACGAGCGCAGCGAGAGACGTCGGCCACTTCAACCACTTCATCGGGACCTTCCGGTTAATTGCGGAAAGCCAATCATAGCAAAGTTGCCAGCCTGGGCAGGGCGCGGCCGTGTTGCGCGCAGGTCGCGCACGCTTGGATTCCGTTAGTCATTTTTTAATACGTTTCCGGTATCATGGGACTCAATTTCATCAAATCGAGCAGAGGGACGCGCATGAAGACACAGGCACGGCGATTCGGCGGGCTCGGCATGAATGAACTGGACGAGGCCCCGCCGGACGAACTCGCGCTGCTGCGCCGGCAGCTGGAAGAACGCCTCGGCCACCACCTGTCGCAGAGCCCGGACCAGGCCGACCTGCTCACCCAGGCGATGCGCGCGGGCGCGCTCGGCGCCGGCAAGCGCATGCGGCCACTGCTGCTGATGCTGGTCGCGCGCGACCTCGGCTGCGAGTCGCGGGCCCTGGCCGACGTCGCCTGCGCGGTCGAGATGGTGCATGCCGCCTCGCTGATCCTCGACGACATGCCGTGCATGGACAATGCCATGCTCCGCCGCGGCAGGCCCACCATCCACGTGCAGTTCGGCGAAGACGTCGCCATCCTGGCCGCCATCGGCCTGCTCAGCCGCGCCTTCGGCATCGTCGCCTCGGCGCGCGAGATCCCGGCCGCGATCCGCGCCCGCCTGGTCGCCAGGCTGTCGGAGACCATCGGCGACCAGGGCCTGGTGAAGGGCCAGTTCCTCGACCTGCGCGGCAGCCGGCATACGCCGGCCGACATCGCCGTCACCAATGAGCTCAAGACCGGCGTACTGCTGGGCGTGGCGGTCGACATGGCCGCCATCATCGCCGAGACCGACGACTGCGTGGCGGCCTCGCTGCGCGCCTTCGCGCTGGCGGCCGGCCACGCTTTCCAGATCCGCGACGATTTCCAGGACGGCCCCGGCAACGACAGCGCCGTCACCGGCAAGGACGTCGGCCAGGACATCGGCAAGGCCACCCTCATCAACACCCTGGGCAACGAGGAAGCGCGGCGCCGCCTGAACGGCCACCTGTTCGACGCCGAGCGCCACCTGAGCGCGGCGCTGGGCGAGCAGGGCCACACCCGCCGCTTCGTCGCCGGCCTGTTCGCGCAGGCCCACGAAGGTGTCCGCTTCCCCGGCGCCGGCACGCACCCGCATGCGGCCGGCGCCAGGGTGAGCCTGGCGCGTCACTGAGCGCGGACGGGACGGCGCATGGCCCACTTCGGCGTGGTCGCACCGGCGTTCTACAGCCACTTCAGCGCGCTGGCGGCGCTCGGCCTCGAGCTGGTCGGGCGCGGCCACCGCGTGACTTTCCTGCAGCGGCCGGACGCGGCCATCTACCTGAAGGACCGCCGCCTCGGCTTCCACGCGGTCGGCCATGCTACCCATCCGCCCGGTTCGCTGGCGGCTTCGCTGCGGCGCGCCGCCAGCCCCGGCGGTCCGCTGGGCTTGCGCCAGGTGATCCTCGACATGGGGCGCGGTACGCAAATGCTGTGCCGCGAATTACCGGCCGCGCTGGCCGCGCTGGACATCGACGCCGTGATCGCCGACCAGATGGAGGCGGCCGGCGGCATGGTGGCCGAAGCGCTCGGCCTGCCGTTCGTCTCGGTGGCTTGCGCCATGCCGGTCAACCGCGAACCCGGCATTCCGCTGGCGGTGATGCCGTTCGCCTACGACGGCAGCGAACGGGGCTACCAGGTGGTGGAAGGCAGCACCCGCGTCTACGACTGGATGATGGGCCCGCACCGGAAAGTCATCGCCGCCGAATCGCGCCGGCTGGGCATCGCCGCGCGCGACGGCCTGCATGAGTGCCTGTCGCCGCTGGCGCAGATCAGCCAGACCACCGTGGCCTTCGATTTCCCGCGCCGCGCGCTGCCGCCGCATTTCCACCACGTGGGGCCGCTGCGCGCGCCCAGCGACGCCGGCGCGGCGGCGCCGACGCCCCTGCCGGAACTGGACAGCGGCCGGCCCTTCGTGTTCGCCTCGCTCGGCACCCTGCAGGGCCACCGCTTCGGCATCTTCAAGCGTGTCGCCAGGGCCTGCCGCCGGCTCGACGCCCAGCTGCTGGTCGCGCATTGCGGCGGCCTCGACCCAAGCCGGGAAGCAGCGCTGCTGCGTGCCGGCGCCACCGCGGTCTGTGCCTTCGCGCCGCAGCGGGAAGCGCTGGCGCGCGCCGACGCGGTGGTCTCGCACGCGGGCATCAATACCGTAATGGATGCGGTCGAGGCGCGCACGCCGATGCTGGCGATGCCGGTGACCTTCGACCAGCCGGGCACCGCCGCCCGCGTCCTGCACGCCGGGATCGGCCTGCGCGCCTTGCCGAGCCTGGCCGGCCCCGCCACCATCGCCCGCCAGTTGCGGCGCCTGTTCGAGGAGCCGCAGTTCGGCGCGCGGCTCGACGAGCAGAAGGCCAGCCTGGCCCGGGCCGGCGGCACGCCGCGCGCCGCCGACATCGTCGAGGCGGCCGTGCGCCTGCGCCGCCGCGAGGACAGGATGGCGCAGGCGGGCACCCCGGCATGAAGGCCGCGCCGTGGGACCTGATCCTGGCCGGCGGCGGCCTGGCCAACGGCCTGATCGCCTGGCGCCTGGCCCGGCACAGGCCGGAACTGCGCATCCTGCTGCTGGAGCAGGGAGACCACCTGGGCGGCAACCACACCTGGTCCTTCCACGACGGCGACCTCGACGCCGCGCAGCGGGCCTGGATCGCGCCGCTGGTGTCGCGCCGCTGGCCGCGCTACGAGGTCGTGTTCCCGGAATTCAACCGCACGCTCGAAGGCGGCTACGCCAGCATTGCCTCCGAAGATTTTGCCCGCACGATCGAGCCCGCGCTGGGACCAGGCCTGCGGCTGCGCGCGCGCATCGCCAGCGTCGGTCCGAGCCGGGTCAGGCTGGAAGACGGCGAGGTGCTGGAAGCGCGCGCCGTCATCGACGGCCGCGGCATGCGCGGCAGCCCGCGCCTGGCGCTGGGCTGGCAGACCTTCCTCGGCCAGGAAGTGCGCCTGGAACAAGCGCACGGCTTGTCTGCGCCCATCATCATGGATGCGAGCGTCGGGCAGCAGGGCGGCTACCGCTTCGTCTACGTGCTGCCCTTCGATGCGCAGCGCCTGCTGATCGAGGACACGCATTACGTCGACAGCGCCGCCTGGGAACCCGGGCGCCTGCGCGCCAACATCGGCGCCTATGCGCGGGCGCGCGGCTGGCGGATCGCGGAAGTGCTGCGCGAGGAGGAGGGCAGGCTGCCGATCGTGCTGGCCGGCGACTTCGACGCCTACTGGGACGACCTAGCCGGCCAGCCCAGCGTGGGCCTGCGCGCCGGGCTGTTCCACTCGACCACCGGCTATTCGCTGCCGCATGCGGTGCGGCTCAGCGAGCGTATCGCCGGCCTGGGTGACCTGCGCGCGCCCTCCCTGTTCGCCGCGATCCGCGACGAAGCGCAGATGGAATGGCGGCGCCAGCGCTTCTTCCGGCTGCTCAACCGCATGCTGTTCCTGGCCGGCAGTCCGGACCACCGCTGGCGCGTGATGCAGCGTTTCTACCGCCTGCCGGCCCCGCTGATCGCGCATTTCTACGCCGGCCGCCTGAGTTTGCGGGACAAGGCGCGTCTCCTGTCCGGCAAGCCGCCGGTGCCGCTGAAGCAGGCCTTCGTTGCGGCCTGCAAGATCCACCCTCACCAGATCGGAAGAGCAGAATGAACGCACGGAATATCGAGCCGCGCCGCGCGGTGGTCATCGGCGCCGGTTTCGGCGGCCTGGCCCTGGCCATCCGCCTGCAGGCGCGCGGCATCCAGACCACGCTGCTGGAAAAGCGCGACAAGCCGGGCGGCCGCGCCTATGTGTACGAGGACCAGGGATTTACCTTCGACGCCGGCCCCACCGTCATCACCGACCCCTCGTGCATCGAGGAGCTGTTCGCGCTGGCCGGCAAGCGCATGGAACACTATGTCGAGATGCTGCCGGTGTCGCCCTTCTACCGCCTGTGCTGGGAAGACGGCAGCCACTTCGACTACGCCAACGACCAGGAAGCCCTGGACCGCCAGATCCACGCGCGCAACCCGCGGGACGTGGCCGGCTACCGGCGCTTCCTGGCCTATTCGAAGGCGGTGTTCGCGGAAGGCTACCTGAAGCTGGGCGCCGTGCCCTTCCTGTCCTTCCGCGACATGGTGGCCGCCGGTCCCCAGCTGGCGCGCCTGCAGGCCTGGCGCAGCGTGTATGGCATCGTGTCGCGCTTCATCCAGGACGAGCAGCTGCGCCAGGCCTTCTCCTTCCACTCGCTGCTGGTGGGCGGCAATCCCTTCGCCACCTCCTCGATCTACACCTTGATCCATGCGCTGGAACGCGAGTGGGGCGTGTGGTTCCCGCGCGGCGGCACCGGCGCCCTGGTGCGTGGCCTGGTGCGCCTGTTCGAGGACATCGGCGGACGCATCGAGCTGAACGCCCCGGTGGCGCAAATCGAGACCGGCGCCGGACGCGTGAGCGGCGTGCGGCTGGAAGACGGCCGCCGGTTCGACGCCGATGCCGTGGCCTCGAATGCCGACGTGGTCCATACCTATGCAAAGCTGCTGGGCGCGCACCCGCGCGGCGCGGCCCAGGGCGAAGCCTTGCGCAAGAAGCGCTTCAGCAATTCGCTGTTCGTGCTGTACTTCGGCCTCGACCATCACCACAGCCAGCTGCGCCACCACACGGTGTGCTTCGGGCCGCGCTACCGCGAGCTGATCAAGGATATCTTCCACGGCGAGACCCTGTCCGAGGACTTCTCGCTCTACCTGCACGCCCCCTGCGTGACCGATCCCTCGCTGGCGCCGCCCGGCTGCGGCAGCCACTACGTGCTGGCCCCGGTGCCCCACCTCGGCAATGCGCCGATCGACTGGGAAGCCGAGGGACCGAAGTACCGCGAGCGCATCTTCGACTACCTCGAGCGGCGCTACATGCCGGGCCTGCGCAGCCAGCTCGTCACCAGCCGCATCTTCACGCCGCTGGATTTCCGCGACCAGCTCAACGCCCATCATGGATCGGCGTTCTCGCTCGAACCGCTGCTGACCCAGAGCGCCTGGTTCCGTCCGCACAACCGCGATGCCGAGCTGGCGAACCTCTACCTGGTCGGCGCCGGTACCCATCCCGGCGCCGGCGTGCCGGGCGTGATCGGTTCGGCCAAGGCCACGGCCGGCCTGATGCTGAAGGAGATGCAGGAAGGAGTGCGGGCATGAACGACGGGCTGCTGAACCACGCCACCCAGGCCATCGAAGTCGGCTCGAAGAGCTTCGCCGCCGCCGCCAGGCTGTTCGACCCGGCCACCCGGCGCGGCGTGCTGATGCTGTACGCCTGGTGCCGCCATTGCGACGACGTGGTCGACGGCCAGGAGCTGGGCTTCAATGCGGCGCCGAGCGAACAGCCGGATGCCGCCGCCAAGCTGGAAGGCCTGCGCGAACAGACCCGCCGCGCCTATGCCGGCGAGACGATGCGCGACCCGGCCTTCGCCGCCTTCCAGGAAGTGGCATTGCGCCACCATATCCCGCAGCGCTTCGCCTTCGACCACCTGGCCGGCTTCGCAATGGACGTCGAGGGCGCGCGCTACGAGAGCATCGACGACACCCTGCGCTACTGCTACCACGTGGCCGGCGTGGTCGGCCTGATGATGGCCTCGATCATGGGCGTGAGCGAGCCGCGCGTACTGGATCGCGCCTGCGACCTCGGCCTGGCGTTCCAGCTGACGAACATCGCCCGCGACATCGTCGAGGATGCGCAGATCGGGCGCTGCTACCTGCCGGCCCAGTGGCTGCGCGAAGCCGGCATCCCCCGCGACGAACTCGCGCTGCCGCGGCACCGTCCGGCGCTGGCGAAGCTGGCCGCGCGCCTGGTCGATCACGCCGAGCCGTATTACGCCTCGGCCCTCGGCGGCATCGCTCCGCTGCCGCTACGCTCGGCCTGGGCGATCGCCACCGCGCGCAAGGTATACCGGCAGATCGGCATCGTGGTGAGGCGCCGCGGCGCGCATGCCTGGGATGAGCGCGCGGGCACCTCGAAGGCGACCAAATTGCGCCTGCTGGCGGAGGGAGGCGGGCAGGCCCTCAGTTCGCGTCTGGCGGGCGCGAATGCGCTGCAGCCGCGTCCGGCCGGCCTGTGGCAGCGTCCGGGTGGCGCCGCCGAAGCGGCCCCTGGTGCAGCGCATGCAAGCGCCGTTTGAGGGCCTCGACCGGCGGCGCATACAGGAAGCCGAAGGACACCGCGCCGTCCTTGCCCGACACCGCGTGATGCATGCGGTGGGCCTGGTAGAGGCGCTTCAGGTAGCCGCTGCGCGGCACGTAGCGGAAGGGCCAGCGCTGGTGCACCAGGCCGTCGTGGGCCACGAAGTAGAGCAGGCCATAGGCCGTCATGCCGGCGCCGATCCATTCCAGCGGATGGTGGCCCAGGGTGGCGCCGGCGTAAATGAGGGCGATCGCCGCGCCCGCGAACACGACGGCGTACAAGTCGTTCTTCTCGAACCAGCCGCTGCGCGGCTCGTGGTGCGAGCGGTGCCACGCCCAGCCGAAGCCGTGCATCACGTACTTGTGCGCCACGATGGAAAACACTTCCATCAGGACCACGGTAAGGATGAGGATGAAGGCATTGAGCAGCATGTAAACCAGCCTACCATACAAGAAAGGAAACGCATGACCCGATTCATCCAGTTGCTGTCCGGCTGCCTGCTGCTGGGCGCTGCCGCCTGCGCCTCGGCGGCCACGGTCGAAGTCCACGTCTCGGGCGTCGCCGCCGGCAAGGGCAAGATCAACGTCGCCGTCTGCGACAGGGAACGCTTCCTCAAGCAGTGCGCCTACTCCGCATCGATGCCGGCCCGCGAGGGCGAGAACGTGATCGCGGTGCCGGGCGTGCCGAAGGGGAGCTGGGCGGTGCTGGCCTACCAGGACGAAAACGAGAATGGGGAGCTGGACCGCAACCTGATCGGCATCCCGAAGGAGAACTACGGCTTCAGCCGCGATGCCCGCGGCAAGTTCGGGCCGCCGGGTTTCGACGATGCGGCGATCGAAGTAAAAGGCGAGGTGACGGCGGCCACGCTCAGGCTGCACTGAGGTGCCCGTATGTCCTCGATTCGCTTCTCCCGCCCGGCCGCGGCCGTCCTCCTGATGCTTGGCCTGGCTGCATGCTCGCGCAACGGCAAGGCGCCCGTGCCACACCCGGTCCCCGCCACGGTCTCCGCCGCCGCATCCGCGCCGGCGGCGCCCGCGGCCGCAGCGACTTCGCTGCCCACGCGGCGGCGGGCATGCTGAACATCTACACCCTGCGGCGCGAAGGCAGGCAGTGGAAGGTCCTGGCTCGCCACGAGAACGTGGCCAGCATGGGTTCCTTCGGCAATTTCGGCAGCCTGAAATGGGTGAGCCTGGGTCCCGGCAAGCCGGGATTCATCGTGTCGTCGGGCGGCGTCTGGCAGGGCAATATGATCAGCGGCGCCGGCGTGTTCGAACTCGGCGACGAGGTCCGTCACCTGGGCGGCTACAGCGAGGCATCCGGCAATGCCGGGGCCTGCGTGCCGGGCATGGAGGAATGCTGGGATGTCGACAGCAGCATTCGTTTCGTCGACAGTCCGCAAGGCGGTGCCTACCGCGACATCCTGGTCGATTACAAGGGCAGGCACTACACGCTCGCCGAGGGCAGGGATGGCAAGGATGTCGAGCACCTGAAATCCACGGTGCCGGGTATCTGAACGCCCTTACCAGTCCACGATCCGCCAGCTTGGCCTGCTCAGGTGGCGCACGAAAAACCCGGACAGCGCCTCGACCTTGGCCGGCCGCGTGCGCGCCGAGGGCGTGACGAAATAGAGCCCGCCGCGCGGCAGGGTCCAGTCCTTCAGGATCGGCACCAGGCGGCCGTCGCGCACCTGGTCGGCGCAGATGAATTCCGGGAATTCCGCGATCGCCAGGCCGTCCAGCACGGTCGGCATCAGGGCGTCGGCGTTCGTCACCCTCAGCGGGCCGTTGGGCCTGATGCTGACTTCCTCGCCGGCGGCGTTGGTGAAGCGCCAGACGTCGTTGCGCGCGCGGTAGGCATAGCCCAGGCAGGCGTGCCGGGCCAGGTCCGCGGGATGCTGGGGCGTGCCGTGCTCCCGCAGGTAGGCGGGGGAGGCGAGCACCAGCGGCGCGACCGGGCACAGGCGCCGCGCCACCAGCGAGGAATCGGCCAGCACGGCGATGCGCAGGGCGGCGTCGAAGCCTTGCCCGACCAGGTCGACCTGGGCGTCGCTCAGGTGGAGGTCGACCGAGACTTCCGGATACTCCCTGAAGAAGGCCGGCATCAGCGGCGCCACCCAGCGCAGGCCGAAGGACATCGGCACCGACAGCCGCACCAGCCCGCGCGGCCGCGCCGAGGTCTCGCGCGCGGCCGCTTCCGCCGCTTCGGCTTCGCGGACCACCTTCATCGCGCTCTCCGCGATCATGTTGCCGAACTCGGTCAGCGCCAGCTGGCGCGAGGTGCGGTTCAGGAGGCGCGCGCCGAGCCGCTCCTCGAGCCGGGCGACGGCGCGCGACACGGTCGCCACCGACACGTTCAGGGCGCGCGCGGCACCGGCGAAGGAACGCTCCTCGGCGACCCTGGCGAACATCGCCAGGCCTTCGAAATCGGGCAGGGTCGACATCTGCATACTCCAAATTTGCAACGATGGTTTGCGATGATTGCTATTTTAAATGGTCCCGGTCGTCGGTACCATGTTTCACATCGGCTGACCCAACCGACCCATCGACCAAAGGAGAACATCATGACTCGCAAACTCGACAACAAAATCGCCCTGATCACCGGCGCCACCAGCGGCATCGGCCTGGCCGCCGCCAAGCGCTTCGCCCTCGAAGGCGCGCAAGTGATCGTCACCGGCCGCCGCCAGGCCGAACTCGACGCCGCGGTCGATGCCATCGGCCACAACGCCCTGGGCCTGCGCGTCGATTCCAGCAAGCTCGGTGACCTCGACAGGCTGTACGACGAGATCCGCGAACGCTACGGCCGCATCGACGTCCTGTACGCGAATGCCGGCGGCGGTTCGATGCTGCCGATCGGCGAGATCACCGAAGAGCAGTTCGACGACACCTTCGGGCGCAACGTCAAAGGTACCTTGTTCACCGTGCAGAAAGCGCTGCCGCTGCTGTCGAAAGGCGCCTCGGTGATCATGACCGGTTCCACCGCCGGCAGCAGCGGGACCCCGGCCTTCAGCGTCTACGCCGCCAGCAAGGCCGCGGTGCGCGCCTTCGCCCGCAACTGGATCCTCGACCTGAAGGACCGCGGCATTCGCATCAACACCATCAGCCCGGGCGCTACCCGCACCCCCGGCCTGGTCGAACTGGCCGGCGACGACGCCCGGCAGCAGCAAGGCCTGCTCGACTACATGGCTTCGCAGATCCCGCTGGGCCGCGTCGGCGAACCGGACGAGATCGCGAAGGCCGCGGTGTTCCTGGCATCAAGCGATGCCAGCTTCGTCAACGGCGCCGAACTCTTTGTCGACGGCGGCCAGGCCCAGATCTGAGCCGCGTGCGTCACCGAAACGGCCCGGCTGTCATCATGTGCGAAACTTCTCGGGGAGGACCGCATGTGGTGGGAGCAGAGCTGGCGCACGATACAGGAGGAATTCTCGGACCTCGGCAACGCCGATGACGTCACCCGCGTGGTCGTGCGCCTGATCGTCGCGGTGGGACTCGGCGGCCTGCTCGGCTACGAGCGCGAATCGGTCGGCGCCTCGGCCGGGCAGCGCACCCACATGCTGGTGGCGCTCGGCTCGGCGCTGTTCATCCTGATCCCGCTGCAGGCCGGCATGCGGATCGACGACCTGTCGCGGGTGCTGCAGGGCGTGACGGCGGGCATCGGCTTCCTCGGCGCCGGCGCCATCCTCAAGCTGCGCGAACGGAACGACATCAAGGGCCTGACCACGGCCGCCAGCGTGTGGCTGACCGCCGCCATCGGGGTGGCGGCCGGGATGGGCCGCGAGACCACGGCGGTGGTCAGCGCGGTGTTCGCCTTCGTGATCCTGTCCCTGCTGCGGCGCAAGGACAAGGAGTAGGCGGCGACGCTCAGGCGGCTCTCAGGCGCCGCTCAGGCAAGGTAAGGCTGGTAGGCGATCCCGTCCTGCATCTGGCCGACCAGCAGGGCGTGCAGTTCGCTGCCCTCGCTGACGCCGGCCAGCACCTGGCCCTCGGTCGCGCCGTTCTTCAGCACCTGCAGCCAGTAGGCGTAGCCGGCCGGATCCGGCGCCCGGTGCAGCATGTGCTCGTAGACCTTGGTGAGAAAGTCCTCGGCGCTACGGGTGGCGCCGTACATCCCGGTGAATTCGGTGTCCTTCGTGAACGCCGTCGCCACGTCCACCAGCGAGGCCCCGCGGTCCATCACGCCGAGCCAGTAGCCCAGGCCCGCCAGGTCGGGCACGCGGTCGAAGGCGGCCGCGTACAGCTGGTAGGCCTTGCCAGCCACGCCGTCGGTGTCGAAGGCCAGCGCGCCGTCGGCGAACAGCAGGCGCTCGATGCCGGTCAGGGTGTCGCTGCCCTCGGCGCCGCCGTTGTCGGTGACCGTCATGCCGGCACCGTTGCGCGCGATCGTGAAGCCGTCGCGTGCGCCCGCATATACCGCCGTGTCGAGGCCCGCGCCGCCGTCGAGGCGGTCATCGCCGCCGCCGCCGCTCAGCGTGTCGTTGCCGGTACCGCCGGCGATGCTGTTGGCCACCGCGTTGCCGGTGATTTTGTCGTTGCCCGCGCCGCCGATCGCGTTCTCGATCACCGAGCCGATGTCGATCGTGATCTGGCCGCGCGCGGTGATGGTCGAGGCCTTGGCGCCGACATGGCTCCAGTAGCCCGCTTCCAGCGACAGGCTCAGGTCCTGGGTCTGGTCCGAACCGTCGATGGTGTCGTTGCCGCCGCCGTCGCCGATCATCAGGTAGGCGCCGCCGATGATGTAGCGGGTATCGCCGCCGTGGAAGCTGGCGGACGGACCGTACAGGTACTGCAGGGACGCGACGTCGAGGGGGCTGAACTGGCCGGGATTGCGCTCGGTGCCGGTGTAGCTCATCACCGTGTACAGCACGTGGTCTTCCGACTGCGGCAGGTAGGGGCCGGGACCGCTGTTGCCGGTCGCGTCGGCGTCGGCGAAGGGATGCTTGAGGCCCAGTGCGTGGCCGATCTCGTGGGTGACCACCCGCATGAATTCGGCGCCGTTGTCGAGATTCGGCGACAGCGCCAGCTGGGTGGCGTCGACCATCACCCGCGATCCCGCGCGGGTCGGCTGCAGCGTATAACCGTAGCCGGCCGAATCCTCCTGCTGGTTGTTGGCGAAGACGATGGTGCCGAGCGCTTCGGTGTCGGTGGTCTCGACGAAGTGCACGTCGATCAAGGTCTCGATGTAGGCCAGCACCGCCTTGGTGTACCTGATCTGGTCGGCGTTGAAGGGCTTGAAACCCTTCTTGTCGTCGGCGTCGAAGAAGCTCGGCGAGGTCTGCGCGAAGGCATAGCCGATGACGCGATCGTCGCCGACGGCGCCGTCGAGGAAGGGGGCGCCGTCGAAGACGAGGGCATCGATCCAGTAGGGCAGCTTCTGCACGCCCGGGGCCCAGGTCCAGTCCTCGATGTCGGGATTGGTCTTGTACCAGTCGGCGTGGATGGTGCCGCTGTCGTGGCCGCCGGGGTCGAGCACCAGGTCGCGGCGGTCGTGGATCTCGTAGTGGTCGTCGCCCTTGCCGCCGACCATGATGTTCAGGCCGCTGCCGCCGTCGAAGAAGTCGTTGCCGCCCTGGCCGAACAGCAGGTCGTCGCCGTCGCCGCCCAGCAGGGTGTCGTTGCCGCTGCCGCCGACCAGGTAGTCGTCGCCGGGGCCGCCGTCGAGCAGGTCGCTGCCGCCGTTGCCGATGAGGTCATCGTCGCCGGCGCCGCCGTGGATGTCCTCGTCGGACAGCGTGCCCTTCAGGGTGTCGTTGGCGGGCGTGCCGTCGATGCGGATCGACCCGGTGAGGTTGGCGGATATGGGCACGGCGTCTCCTTGCTGGGAAACCGACACGATACCGTATCGGTCCCGGCGGAAAATCCGCGCATTCTCACCACGCGCAGGCGATCAGTCGCGATCCGGCGCGCCCAGCGGGAACAGCGGACGGTAGGGACGCGCTTCTTCCACCGCGCGGGCGAAGGAGGGCCGGCCGAGCAGGCGCGAACGGTAGGCGCGCAGCACCGGATAGTCGGCGGAGATGGGGTGGACCCAGTCGGCGTAGAACAGCGAGGGCGCGGCGGCGCAGTCGGCCAGGCTGAACCCGTCGCCCGCGGCCCAGGTCCGGCCTTCGAGCCGCTGCTCCAGCCAGGCGTAGGCCCACTCCAGCTTCTCGGCCGCATGCGCCAGTCCCTCGCGGCGCTTGTCCGGATCGCCGCTCAGGGCGCCGCCCACCGCGTGCTGGACCGGCGACATCACGTGCAGGTCGAAGAAGCGGTCGAGGAAGCGCACGTCCAGCGCCGCCATCGCATCGGCCGGCAGCAGGCGCACCGGTCCCGGATGGGCCAGCTGCAGGTACTCGATGATGATGCTGGTCTCGGCGACGTCGCGCTCGCCATCCACCAGCAGCGGGAACTTGCGCAGCGGCCAGCGGCGCAGCCACTCGCCCACATGCTGCGGCGTGTCCGGCCCGATGCTGCGGAATTCGAAGGGCAGGGCGTTCTCGTACAGCGCAATCAGCACTTTCTGCGTGTAGGAGGAAAAGGGATGACCGTAGAGCGCGAGCGGCATGGGTTTGCTCCTCTTTCAAAATAAGCAATATACTAATCCGGATTCGGTGCTCAACCAAGGAGATAAAGATGAAGCGTTTGACCGCGGCGGATTTCGACCCCGAAGTACTGAAGCTGTTCGACGGCTATGTGCACGGCCGCCTGTCGCGCCGCGATTTCCTCGCGCGGGCAGGCCGCTATGCGGTGGGCGGCGTGACCGCCACCACCCTGCTGGCGCAGCTGTCTCCTTCGTTCGCGGCGCCGCTGGTTGCCGCCGGCGATGCGCGTGTCAAGACCAGCTACCAGGAATTCCCGTCGCCGCAGGGCTACGGCAAGGTGCGCGGCTACCTGGCGATGCCGGCGAACGCCAAGGGCAAGCTGCCTGCGATCCTGGTGGTGCATGAAAACCGCGGCCTGAATCCGCACATCGAAGACATCGCGCGCCGCCTGGCGCTCGAGGGCTTCATCGCCTATGCCCCCGATGCCCTGTTCCCGCTGGGCGGCTATCCCGGCGACGAGGACAAGGCCAGGGAACTTTTCCCCAAGCTGGACCAGGCCAAGACCCGCGCCGATTTCGTCGCCGCCGCGCATGCGCTGGCCACGCTGCCGCAGGGGAGCGGCAAGGTCGGCGTGGTCGGCTTCTGCTATGGCGGCGGCATCGCGAATTACCTGGCCACCCAGATCCCGGACCTGGCGGCCGTCGTGCCCTTCTACGGCTCGCAGCCGCAAGCCGCCGACGTCGCCCGCATCCGCGCACCGATGATGATCCACGATGCCGGCAAGGACGAGCGCATCCTGGCCGGCTGGCCGGCCTACGAGGCCGCGCTGCAGGCCAACAAGGTGCACTACCAGCACTTCGTCTATGCCGGCGCCGAGCACGGCTTCAACAACGACACCACGCCACGCTACGACGAGGCGGCGGCCAAGCTGGCGTGGGGCAGGACGGTCGCCTTCTTCAAGGAAAAGCTGGACTGAAGCGGTAGAGATTCCCTTTGTCAGGGGGAAGCTTTTCGGGGTGCAATTTGTTTCAATCGAAGCCTTTCAACTCTCGCTTTGATCGGACTTCTCATGACACTTCGCATCCTCAGGCGGGTTCGCTGACGGCGCCGCCCAAAACGAAAAGGCACCCGAAGGTGCCTTTTTCCTTGCCGCGGTGATGGCTTACACATAAGCCGCCAGCGCCGTTTTCATCTTCTTCAGCGCAGCCGTTTCGATCTGGCGGATGCGCTCGGCCGACACGCCGAACTCTTCGGCCAGCGTGTGCAGGGTCGCGCCCGAGCCGTCGTCGTTGGCCAGCCAGCGTGCTTCCACGATGCGGCGCGAACGCGGGTCCAGCTTGCCCAGGGCCGTTTCCAGGCCTTCCGACTGCAGGCGCACCGTGTCGTTGGCTTCCAGCACCTTGGTCGGTTCCTGCTGGTCCGAGGACAGGTAGGCGATCGGCGAGAACTTGTCGTCTTCGTCGTCGGTCGGCGCTTCGAGCGCGATGTCGCGGCCCGACAGGCGGGTTTCCATCTCGACCACTTCTTCGCGCTTGACGCCCAGCATCTGCGCCATGTCGGCCACCTGTTGCGGCGACATGGCATCCAGGCCCACTTTGTTGCTGCGCAGGTTGAAGAACAGCTTGCGCTGGGCCTTGGTCGTCGCGACCTTCACCAGACGCCAGTTCTTCAGGATGTATTCGTGCATCTCGGCCTTGATCCAGTGCATGGCGTACGACACCAGGCGCACGCCCTGGTTCGGGTCGAAGCGCTTCACTGCCTTCATCAGGCCGATATTGCCTTCCTGGATCAGGTCGGCGTGCGGGAGGCCATAGCCGAGGTAGCCGCGTGCGATCGAGACCACCAGGCGCAGGTGCGACATCACCAGCTTCTGCGCGGCGTCCAGGTCATTCTTGTCCCGCAAGCTCTTTGCCAGCGAGACCTCTTCCTCGTGGGACAGCATCGGCAGACGGTTGACGGCCGAGATATAGGCGTCGATGTTGCCGAGATTGCCAGTGAAACCCAGTCCCAGAGCACGGGTGCCAGCGGGAACCAATGCGGATTGTGCGGACATAGTCATTTTCCCTCGTAGAATAATCTGTGCTGCATCGTCAATTTGACCGCAAAACCGCCCCGGAGGCGCAAGTTTTACGGTTTGTTACGGGATGCGAACGGTGTGCTCTTGAGCCACTTCCGTTTAGTACTGACGTAATATTAGCACTCTCTTGAGGTGAGTGCTAGCCGCCACCATATCCCCGACGACGTCCTTAAGTCCTGCTAAAGTATTGCTCTAAAGAATTGATTTTTTGGCTTTGTTTCAACTGTAGAGCAGGTGAGAGCGCTCCGGTTGACAGGGGTCAAACGTGACGCTCTTATGATTTGAACTGGTAGAAGACAGGTTAGACCCCACATGATATGGGGTCTGTGAAGTGGCGCACTTACGTTTGTAGGCGTATTTCCCGCCTCGGCTGCGGTTTTTTCTGGCGAACAGCAGCCGAGTTAGCGAAAGAATAATTAATTCATGCGCGCCAGATGCCGCTGCACCGACAGCATCGCGCCCACCAGGCCAAGCCCGGCGCTGATGGCCAGCAGGCCCGCCAGGCCCAGCGGCGACAGCGGCGCGAGCTGGAACTCGGAAGCGTACAGGCGGGCGAACTCGGCGATGGATGCGTTCAGCGGACGCAGGGCCAGCGCCACCGCACCCAGCGCCACCGCGCCGGCGCACAGGCCGAGCAGGGCGCCCGTGTAGTAGAAGGGGCGGTGGATGAAGTTGTCGGTCGCGCCCAGCAGCTTGGAGACGGCGATCTCGTCGCGCTGGGTCAGCACCTGCAGGCGGATGGTGTTGAACACCACCGCGATCACGACCACGCCGAGGGTGATCGCCAGCAGCAGCAGCACCAGGCGCAGCACGCCCAGCAGTGCGGCCAGGCGCTTCACCCAGGCCGAGTCGACCTGCACCGAGTCCACGCCCGGCAGCGCCTGCAGCTGGTCGGCGATGCCGTCGATGCGGGCGGCGTCGGTGCTGCTGGTGAAGCCTTGCAGCTTCATCACGTAGCTGTCGGGCAGGGGATTGTCGCCCAGGGTCTCGATCACGTCGGCGAGGCCGCTCTTGGCCTTCAGGTTGTCGAGCGCCTGCTCGCGGGGCGTGAAGCTGATCTTCGCGTGGCTGCCGGCCAGGATGCGCTGCAGCTGCGGCGCCAGCGCCTGCGCCTGCTCGCGGGTGGCGTCCGTCTTCATGAACAGGCTGATCTCGGGATCGACCGAGAGCTGTTCCGACATCGGGCGCACGTTGTCGAGCAGGGTCAGGCCGGCGAAGGGCAGGGTCAGCGCCAGCGATACCACCAGCACGTTGAACAGGAAGCTGCCGGGCGACTTGCGCACCTGGGCAAAAGCGGCGCCGAGGGCGAAGCGGTGTTGGCGGAACCAGATATTCATGCCGCACCTCCCACCAGCTGGCCATGCTCGAGGCGGATCACGCGCGCGGCGGCGTCCAGGATCTGTTCGTCGTGGGTCGAGATCATGCAGGTCACGCCGACGGAATTGAAGGCGCGCAGGGCATCGATCACGCGGTCGGCCGCGGCGCGGTCGAGGTTCGCGGTCGGCTCGTCGGCCAGGATGATCTGCGGACGGTTGACGATGGCGCGGGCGATCGCCACGCGCTGTTGCTCGCCGCCGGACAGTTCCAGCGGCATCGCCCTGGCGCGGTCGAGCAGGCCGACCTTGTCGAGCGCGGCGCGGGCACGCTGCTCGGCCTGCGCGGTCGAGGCGCCGGTGACGATCAGCGGCAGCATCGTGTTGGCAAGGATGCTGCGGTCGTTCAGCAGGCGCTGCTGCTGGAAGATCACGCCCAGGTTACGCCGCAGGAAGGGCACGCCGGCCTTCTTGAGCTTGCCGATGTCCTGGCCGTTGACGACCACGCTGCCGCTGGTCGGACGCTCGACGGCGGCGATCATCTTGAGCAGGGTCGACTTGCCGGCGCCGGACGGGCCGGCGAGGTAGACCAGTTCGCCCTTGCCGATGCTGAACGAGACATCGTTCAGGGCAAGTGCGTCGGCGGAATATTTTTTCGAGACAGACTGGAATTCGATCATCTGGCCTTACCCCAGCAGCGCCTCGGCGAACTCGTCGGCGCTGAAGGGCTGCAAGTCCTCCAGCTTTTCGCCCACGCCGATGAAGTACACCGGCACCGGGCGGGTGCGCGCGATGGCGGCCAGGATGCCGCCCTTGGCCGTGCCGTCCAGCTTGGTGATCACCAGGCCGGTCAGGTTCAGGGCGTCGTCGAAGGCCTTCACCTGGGCCAGCGCGTTCTGGCCGGTATTGCCGTCGATAACCAGCAGGACTTCGTGCGGCGCGTCTTCCATGCCCTTGCCGATCACGCGCTTGATCTTCTTGAGTTCTTCCATCAGGTGCAGCTGGGTCGGCAGGCGGCCGGCGGTGTCGACCATGACCACGTCGACGCCGCGCGCGCGGCCCGACTGCACCGCGTCGAAGGCGACCGCGGCCGGGTCGCCCGACGCTTGCGAGATCACGGTGACGTTGTTGCGCTGGCCCCAGACCATCAGCTGCTCGCGGGCGGCGGCGCGGAAGGTGTCGCCGGCGGCCAGCAGCACCGACTGTTCGAAGCGCTGCATGTGCTTGGCCAGCTTGCCGATGGTGGTGGTCTTGCCGGCGCCGTTGACGCCGGCGATCATCATCACCAGCGGCTCGTGGCGGCCGAGTTCGAGCGGCTTTTCCAGCGGACGCAGGAGGTCGACCATCAGCTCCTTCAGCGCGGCCTTGACGGCGGCGGCGTCGAGCAGCTTGTCTTCCTTGACCTTGCGGCGCAGGTTGTCCAGCAGATATTGGGTAGCGTCCATGCCGGCGTCCGACATCAGCAGGGCCGATTCCAGCTCTTCGTACAGGTCTTCGTCGATGCGCGCGCCGACGAACAGCAGGGACAGGTTGCTCGAGGTCTTGGACAGGCCGGCCTTCAGGCGCGCCATCCAGGATTTCTTCTTCTCGGCTTCGTTGCCGGGCCGCTCGGCGGTCTCGGGGAAGAGCTGGCCTTCGTAGCCGCTCGACATGACGGCGGCCTGCTCGGCAATCTGGGTGGCGACGGGATCGGGAACCTCGGCCTCGCGCGCGGCCGGCTCTTCCGGCTCGGGCTCGGCTGGCGCCGCGGTCTCGGGAACGAAGGTGTCGTCGCTGGCGCCGAACAGGCGGCGCAGGAAGCCCGGCTGGGCGGGCGCTTCCGCAGGCGCTTCGGCGGCCGGGGAGGTTTCGGCAGCGGCGGACTCTGCCTGGACAGGCGTCTCGGCTTCAGGCTTTTTCTTTTTGAAGAAACTAAACATGGATGTAGTCGGGGAGGGGAACTGCATGCATATGCCCGATAATTCCGGGCATGTCAACGATCACGGTATTCTACCAGAGCGTTGCGGCGAAGCCTCTTCCATACCGGCCGTCCGCCTAACTCGAAACATGGACGACAGATGTGCGACGGCTCATCTATATTGTCGCTAGAATGCCGCTCATCAGTTCGTATATCAATACGTTTGCTGGAAAATCGGCGGCGAATCATATAGATTGCGAATGTCTATAAAAGAATCCTTCTCAAGGGCTCATCGTGAAGATCCTGTCCAGGTACCTCAAGCGGCTCATTTCCGGAGACGAAGTAAGTGGCGGTAACGCAGCTTCGCTGCGCAATATCGTCGTCTGGGTATTCATTGCGCTGGTGGCCGCTTTCCTGACCCATCCTTCGGGTCCGCGCAGCGCGCTGGATACGCCGGTGCCCTGGCCGGCGGAGTTGGGATTGGATAATCCGGGTATTTGACTGGTTCCGGCGAACCAACATCGTCGTTCCCGCGAACCAACAACGTCGTTCCCGCGAACCAACAACGTCGTTCCCGCGAAGGCGGGAATCCAAGTTTTACTGTGTCGGGTATTCGACGAACCTGGATTCCCGCCTGCGCGGGAATGACGGGCACAAGTCAACGATCCTTACTTCTTCCCCGCCTCGGCATTCTTCCGAATCGTCTCCAGCGTAGCCCCCGGCGTAATCAGATTGCCGTCATAACGCAGCTCGATCACCGCCGGCAGCTTCTTCTCGTTCGTGAACGCCACCGCGCGCTGTAAAGCCGGTGCGAAGTCGGCCGTCTTTTCCACCACCTCGCCCTGGCCGCCATAGGCCTCGGCCAGCGCCGCGAAGTCCGGATTGTGCAGCTCGGTGCCTGACACGCGGCCCGGATACTCGCGTTCCTGGTGCATGCGGATGGTGCCGAACATATTGTTGTTGAAGACGATCAGGATCAGGCCGGCGCGGTACTGCACGGCGGTCGCCAGTTCCTGGCCGGTCATCATGAATTCGCCGTCACCGGCAAAGGTGACGACGGTGCGCTGCGGGTCGACGATCTTCGCCGCGACGCCGGCCGGCACGCCATAGCCCATCGCGCCGCTGGTCGGCGCCAGCTGGGTGCGCATCGCGCCGTAGCGCCAGAAGCGGTGCGCCCAGGTCGCGTAGTTGCCGGCGCCGTTGGTGATGATGGTGTCGTGGGGCAGGCTGGCCTGCAGGTCCTGCACCAGCTGCCAGAGGTCGAGCGGCGCCTTGCCGTCCTGGAAGATCGCAGGCTGCTGCTGCCAGGCGCGCAGCTCGGCCCTGGCTTCCTCGATCGTGTGGCGCCAGGCGGACGAATCCACCGGCGCCATCGCCGCCAGCATGCGCGCGGTTTCCGGGGCGCCGCCGGCGATCATCAGCTCGGCCTGGTAGACGCTGCCCAGCTCCTGAGGGTCCGGGTGGATGTGCACCAGGCGCTGCTTCGGCACCGGCGACGCCAGCAGCGAATAGCCGCTAGTCGTCATCTCGCCCAGGCGCGGGCCGAAGGCGATCAGGACGTCGGCCTCCTTCACGCGCGCGGCCAGCTTCGGATTGATGCCGATGCCGACGTCGCCGACGTAGTGCGGGTGCTCGTTGTCGAGCAAGTCCTGGAAGCGGAAGGCGCAGGCCACCGGCAGGCCGTTGGCTTCGGCGAATGTCCGGACGTCGGCGCAGGCCTGTTCGTTCCAGGTGCCGCCGCCCAGCAGCAGCAGCGGCTTCTTCGCTTCCTTCAGCATGCCGCGCAGGGTGTCGATCTGGGCCGCGGAGGGCGAGGCCTGCACCGGCTGGTAGCGGCGGGTGTCCGCCACTTCCGCCTGCGCGACCAGCATGTCTTCCGGCAGCGCCAGCACCACCGGGCCCGGACGGCCGCTGGTCGCGACCTGGAAGGCGCGCGCGATGTATTCGGGGATGCGGTCGGCGCGGTCGATCTGCGCCACCCACTTGGCCATCTGGCCGTACATGCGGCGGTAGTCGATTTCCTGGAAGGCTTCGCGGTCCATGAAGTCGGTGCCGACCTGGCCGATGAAGAGGATCATCGGCGTCGAATCCTGGTAGGCGGTATGAACGCCGATCGATGCATTGGTCGCGCCCGGGCCGCGGGTGACAAAGCAGATGCCGGGCTTGCCGGTCAGCTTGCCGTAGGCCTCGGCCATGAACGCCGCGCCGCCCTCCTGGCGGTTGATCACGAAGCGGATGTTCGAATCGTGCAGGGCGTCGAGCACGTCGAGGTAGCTTTCACCGGGAACGCCGAAGGCGGTGTCCACGCCGTGGACCTGAAGTGCATCGACCAGGATCTGGCCGCCGCTGCGGGAGGGGTGGGTCATGGTGCGTCATCCTTATAGATTTTGCTATCCGGACATTCTATGCGAGCGTTTCGGGGGCGGCTTTTGAAATGGCGACACAAAATTACAGAAATCGCAGCGATTGCAGCCGGCAGGAACGCGCATCGGTTACAATGCCCGCCGTGAAGCAGGCCAGACAGCCGCTGGCCGGTACCGCAAGGTGCTGGCGGGAGGAAGGTCCGGACTCCATAGAGCAGGGTGACGGTTAACGGCCGTCCGTCGAAAGCCGGTGCAAGCCGGTATAAGGCGAGGAATAGGGCCACAGAGACGAGCGTATTAAGTTACGGTGAAACGCGGTAACCTCCACCTGGAGCAATTCCAAATAGGCACGCGTTGAGGTTGCTCGCGGAGCGTGCGGGTAGGAAGCTTGAGCGCCGGAGTAATTCGGCGCCTAGAGGAATGGCTGTCATAGGGGCGTCCCGCAAGGGAGACCACTACACAGAATCCGGCCTATCGGCCTGCTTTACACATAATTCGGTCATGACGATGGACTACATCCTCGCCCTCGACCAGGGCACCACCAGTTCGCGCGCCATCCTGTTCGACCGCCAGGGACAGGTGGCCGCCAGCGCCCAGCACGAATATCCCCAGCATTTCCCCCGGCCCGGCTGGGTCGAGCACGATCCGCTCGACATCTGGCACAGCCAGATCGCCTGCGCGCGCGAGGTGCTGAAGGAGAGCGGCATCGATGCCGCCCAGGTGGCCGCGATCGGCATCGCCAACCAGCGGGAAACCACGGTGGTCTGGGACCGCCGGACCGGTGAGCCGCTGTGCCATGCCATCGTCTGGCAGGACCGCCGCACGGCGGAACGCTGCGACGCCCTGCGCGCGGCCGGCCACGCCGCCCTCATCCAGCGCAAGACCGGCCTCGAGGTCGACGCCTATTTTTCCGCCACCAAGCTGCAATGGCTATTGACCCACGTGCCGGGCGCGCGCGCCCGCGCCGAGCGCGGCGAACTGGCCTTCGGCACCATCGACAGCTGGCTCGCCTTCAGGCTGACCGGGCGCCACGTGACGGACGTGAGCAACGCCTCGCGCACCATGCTCTTCAATATCAACAGCCTGCGCTGGGATCCGGAACTGCTCGACCTGTTCGGCGTGCCGGCCTCGATGCTGCCGGAAGTGGTGTCCAGTTCGGAGCAGGTCGGGCTGACGAACGAAGCCTGGTTCGGCCGCGCGATCCCGCTGGCGGGCATCGCCGGCGACCAGCAGGCCGCCACCTTCGGCCAGGCCTGCCACCGCCGCGGCATGGTCAAGAATACCTATGGCACCGGCTGCTTCATGCTGATGCACGCGGGCGACGTGCCGCCGGTGTCGCACAACCGCCTGCTGTCGACGGTCGGCTGGACCGTCGGCGGCCGCACTGATTATCTGCTCGAAGGCAGCGTCTTCATGGGCGGCGCCACCGTGCAGTGGCTGCGCGACGGCCTCGGCATCATCAAGCAGTCCAGCGACGTCGAAGCCCTGGCCCTGTCCGTGCCCGACAGCGGCGGCACGATGCTGGTGCCGGCCTTCGTCGGCCTCGGCGCGCCGCACTGGGACGCCTATGCGCGCGGCACCATCGTCGGCATGACGCGCGGGACCACGGCCGCCCACATCGCGCGCGCCGCGGTGGAAGCCATCGCCTACCAGAGCGCCGAGCTGCTCGCCGCGATGCAGAAGGATGCCGCCTGCGCCGTATATGAGGTGCGCGCCGACGGCGGCGCGGCCCGCAACGACATGCTGATGCAATTCCAGGCCGACCTGCTGGGCGTGCCGGTGATCCGTCCGCGTGTCACCGAGACCACGGCCCTGGGCGCGGCCTGCCTGGCCGGGCTGGCGGTCGGCTTCTGGTCTTCACGCGAGGAGATCGCGGCGCAGTGGCAGGCCGACCGCCGTTTCGAGCCGCATATGCCGGCCGCGCGCCGCGACGAGCTGATGGCGCGCTGGGCGCGGGCGGTGGCGCATGCGAAGAGCTGGGCCGAGCCCGCGCAGCATTAATCCGGTTCGGGCACCAGCGACAGCACGTGCGCGGCGACCGGCCCACCATGCAGCTGCAGGCGGTTGCGGGCCAGGCATTCGTGGACAGCACCTGCTTTACGCGCCACCGCCAGGCTGGGCAGGTTGCCGTCCGCGACGACGATCTCGACGCGCGACAGTTGCAAGGCTTCGAAGGCATGGCGCGCCAGTACCTGGACGGCGGCCAGCGCCGCGCCCTGGCGCTGCTGCGAGGCGCGCACCCAGTAGCCCAGGTTGCAGAAGCCGTGCTGGGTGTTGAACTGGTTCAGGCCGGCGCCGCCGACGAGGGTCTTGCCGTCCTCCAGGAAGATACCGAATTCATGGGCGCTGCCGGCGGCACGGGAGGCATCGCAGAAAGCGAACCAGGACAGCGCTTCGTCTTCCGTGTACCCGCCATGGGCCCAACCCATCCACTGGCCGAGGCTCGCCATCGACTCGCGCACGGCTGCGGCGAAGCTCGATGCGTCCGCTGCGGTGAAGGGACGGAACAGGAAACGGCCGGCATGCAGCATATTCATGACAGGGGTTGATGAGTTGAAATAATTTCATCATAGCATCTCGCCTGGATGGCCGAACTGTCGTGCGAGCCGCCGACTGAGGATGGGGCACAATCTGGACAGTCCAATTTCTCCGGAGTTTCTTTGAAAGCCTTCTTTTCCACCGTCCACGCGGTCATGGCCGTGCTGTTCATTGCCATCTCGCTGTTGCTGATGGTGCTGGCCGTAATGACGGGCTGGAAGGCGGTCGGCGCCGAACTGGCCGAAGGCGCCGAGAGTGCGATCGAGGCGATCGGCCTGCTGGCGATCGCGGTGGTGTCGCTGCAGATCTCGCAGACCATCGCCGAAGAGGAGGTGATCCGCGACGCCCACATCAGCGCACCGACGCGGGTGCGCCGCTACCTGTCGCGCTTCATGGTCGTGGTGGTGGTGGCGCTGTCGATCGAGGGCCTGGTCGGCACCTTCAAGGCCCTGCACGAGGAGCCGGAACTGCTGCCGCACGCGGCCTCGGTGCTGGTCGCGGCCGGCATCCTGCTGTCGGGCTGGGGGCTGTTCATCCGCTTCAACAAGGAAGCCGAGGTGCTGGAGCCGGAGGCAATGAAAGAGGCGAAAAGCGAGGACAAAAAACTGGAAGACAAGGGGTAGAATGTTCGCTATGACTTCCGAAGGAAATGCAATGCGCTACCGGACCACGATCATGCCGCTCATCTTCGCCATTGCCGCTGCCGCCGGCCACCCGGCGGCCTCCGCCCAGCAGGCGGCTGCGCCGCAGCCGGGCGATATCGCCTCGCTGGCCGACCTTCCTTCCGACATTCGCCTGGTGATCGGCCCCGACGTCTCCGACCGCGGCGGTCCCTTCGCCGCCGGCTGCGTCAGCAGCAACGGCGAGCCGCACAGCCGCTTCGCCAGCGCCCGCATGAACGCCGACACGGCCCAGGTCACGATCGAGCGCGGCGGCATCGCCCATTACTTCGATACGCTCGACTTCCGGCGGGTAGAAGGGCGCTGGGTCCATGTGCCCAAGCAGCCGAAAAAATAAACCTATTCAGGCCATGCCGCGCCTGGTTGCATAGGCACGCAACTGCTCTTGCTGATGCTGGTCCAGGCAACGGAAGGGAATCGGCATCCCGCCCTTGGCGAACATCAGCAGATAGCCGCGCTCGTAGCGGCGCACCATCTTCACCTCATCCCAGCTCTTCGACAGCGTCCCGAGCCGCGAGCTGCGCTCGATGCCGTGGCCGTCGATGCGGAATTCGCAGACCGGCATGCGGCGCTTTTTCAGCAGGAAAACCGGCGGCGCAAACAGGGCGATCCACAGGTCCAGCGTGAAGGGCAGCGACAGGAACGCCAGCGCGCTGCCCGCCGCGAATGCATACCCGATCCAGCCGGGGCCGGCGGCCCAGGCAAGCAGGCCGGCTACTGCCCCGATCGCGAGCGGCATCCAGGTCTGGCGCCGCCTTTTTTCCTCCGGCATGTGGCGCAGGATGAAGCCGATGTGCCCGCGCAGGATGCTCATGTATTCGGCCAGGGTATAGGAGACGCTGAAGCGGATCGGCGGCGCGTCCGGCGGCGGCGCGACCTCGCCGGAAGGCGGATCGACGGTCAGTTCGGTAGCGGCGAAGCTTTTCTGTTGCTGCCGGACGATCTGCATGGCGACCTCCTTGCGGTGGGGAGGGTGGGGATGGCCGGTGCCGAACATGGTGACTCCACTTGATGGGGGTGTCCGGCAAGTGGAGGCCGTCTTTGTTATTGCAAGAGTGTAATTAGAGCTTTTGCATCCTCAGAACCCGATCCGCCCCTTGCCCGGCGTAGGCTTGAGCCGGATATCCCCCGCCACCACATGCTCCCGCCCATCCGCCACCGCATACCCAAGCCCATCCAGCAAGGTCTTGCGCAAATCCCGCGGCGACACCCCGGCCAGCTTGTCCAGCACCACATCCCCCAGCCGCGGATCGAAGGCGCCGAGGTTCAACTCGCGCAGCAGGCCCGCATACATGCGCTGGGCAATCCCCGCCGCCTGCTCGGGCGTGGGCGCCGGCACCTCGTACACCGCCATGCGGTTCAGCAGCGGATGCGGGATGCCCTCGGTGGAATTCGCGGTCAGCACCCAGAAGATCTGGGAGGCGTCGATGTCGACGTCGATGAACTCGTCGCGGAAGGCGCAGGCCGTTTCCGGCTCCAGCAACTGATACAGAGCGGCCAGCGGATCCGACTGGGAAGAACCCGAGGCTTTTTCGACTTCGTCCAGCACGATCACGGGATTGGCATACTTCCCGCGCACCAGGCGCTCGGCCACCTTGCCGCATTTGGCGCCGCGCCAGCTGGCCGAACTGCCGGTGATGACGAAGCCGGCCGACAGCGCGTTCATGCTGATCAGCTCGCAGTCGGTCTGCATGACCTTCGCCAGCCGCTTGGCGAAGTGGGTCTTGCCGACGCCGGGACCGCCCAGCAGCAGGATCGGCATGACGTTGAATCCTTTGTCTCCCGCATGGGCCAGGCGCAGGTAGCGCGCCAGGTCGTCCAGCACTTCGTCGAAGTTGGGGCATTCCTCGAACAGCGGGTCGAGGGCCTCGATGGAAGAGGGGGTGGTGACGAAACGTTCGGCGCCCGTCTCCAGCATGCGTTCGTAGAACGCTTCGAGCTCGGGCGAACGTCCGCGGCTGCGGTCGAGCGCACCCTGGACCTCGTTGAGGTCGTAGACGGTGCGAGTCCGGGCTAATGTGATACTCACGGCATCCTCCGGCGCAGGCTGAGCCTGCGAGTCAGTACTTGCTCACTGTCACCCGCTAACGGCTGGGTGACCGCTTGTCTTTATCCTAACCCGCTCTGCATCAATCTGCAATTTCCCAGCGTACTGTGTCATGCATGCTGCATAGGGGGCGAGCACGCTTGTGCGACCTACCGTCAGTAAAAAGTTGCGACTGATCAAACGTAAAACCCATGTGTATACGTGAGCCGCCACATGCAGATACTTAGCTAAGTGCCTAATTTTGTTCGATATTTTTACTTGAGGTCGCTTCAGCGAAGTTCGCTAAGTCATTGGTTTCATTGGCAATTTCGCTGTTTTCCAAACGTGAATTCGCTTGACCACAGTCAACGCTTCCTCTAAAGTGGGAAACGGTGGCAAAAAGTGCAGTTTTGTGGGAGAAATCAGGATCTCCCGGCGCCTAAAACTAACAAACTGATAACTCTCCAAAACTAGGTAAATACGTGTTTCAGGGCGCGTCAGCGATCAATCTCGATGCGAAGGGGCGGATGTCCATACCGTCCAAGCACCGTGACGCCTTGTTGCAGCAGTGTGAAGGCCGTATGACGCTCACGAAACACCCGCATGGTTGCCTGTTGTTCTTCCCGCGCCCGGTGTGGGAAGAACATCGCGAACAGATCGCCTCCTGGCCGATGTCCGCCAGGGCGTGGCAACGCATTTTCCTGGGTAACGCCTGCGATGTCGAGCTGGACGCGTCGGGCCGGGTGCTGATTTCGCCCGAACTGCGCAGCGCAGTTGGATTGGAGAAGGAAGTCATGATGCTCGGGATGGGGACCCATTTCGAGATCTGGGACGCCGCAAAACTGGCCGCAGACGAGGCCATGGCCGTCGCCGGCGGCATGCCCGATGTCCTTTCCAATTTCTCCTTTTAAGGCACCGCCATGAACGCTATTCCGGTGCCTGAGCTGCAGCATCGTACGGTGCTGCTTGACGAAGCAGTCGATGCGCTGAACCTCGAAGGTGAGCGCGCATCCGGTACTTATATAGATGGCACGTTCGGCCGCGGCGGTCACAGCCGGCTGATCCTGTCGAAGCTGGCCCCGGACGGGCGCCTGATCGCCTTCGACAAGGACCTGCAGGCGATCGCCACTGCCGAACAGATTACCGACCCGCGTTTCTCGATCGTGCACGACAGCTTTGCGACGATGGTTGACGCACTGGCGGCACGCGGAATCGCCCGGGTCGACGGCATTCTGCTGGACCTCGGCATCTCGTCGCCCCAGGTGGACGACGCCAGCCGCGGTTTCAGCTTCCGCAACGACGGTCCACTGGACATGCGGATGGATACGACACGGGGCATCTCGGCCGCCGAATGGCTGGCCGTGGTGGACGAAAGACAACTGGAAAAGGTGATTCGGGATTATGGGGAAGAACGGTTTGCTTTTCAGATTGCAAAGGCGATTGTTGCTCGCCGGGCAGTCGAGCCAATTTCAAGCACACGACAGCTTGCCGCAATCGTGGCAAACGCGGTCAAAACCCGGGAGAAAGGCAAGGATCCGGCAACCCGCACCTTTCAGGCTGTCCGGATTTTCATCAATCAAGAGCTTGAGGACCTTGAAGCAGGTCTGAACGCTGCCTACGAGCTGCTCGCGCCCGCGGCGCGCATGTCGGTCATCAGCTTCCATTCGCTGGAAGACCGCATGGTCAAGCAGTTCCTGGCATCGAAGGCCAAGGTCGAGCAGCCGGACCGCCGGCTGCCGATCCGCGCCGTCGATCTGCCTCAGCCCTTGATGAAGCTGGTCAAGAAGACCAAGCCGTCCGGCCCCGAGGTCGAGGCCAACCCGCGCGCCCGCTCGGCGGTGCTGCGCGTGGCCGAGCGGCTGGGAGGTCCGGCATGATCGGCAAGATCAACGTCGTGCTGACCACGGTGCTGGTCGGCTGCGCGCTGTCGGTCGTGAACGCCCGCTACCAGCGCAACCACCTCGTCAACGACATCGAAAAACTGGCGACCCAGCAGCGCCAGCTCGACATCGACTGGTCCCAGCTCCAGCTCGACCAGTCCACCCTCGGCAAGAACGAGCGCATCGAGCAGATCGCGCGCGTCAACCTGAACATGGCGCCCCTGAGCCCGGCGCGCACGCAGTACCTGACGGAAGGCGGCAAATGAAGTCGAGCGCCGGCAATTCCCGCTCCAATTCCCGCGTCGCCGCCTCCAAGGGCGTGGCATTCTCGAAGAGCCCGGTGCTCGCCGTGCGCCTGCCCGACTGGCGCTCGCGCGTCGTGCTGTTCGTGCTGTTCGCCGCCTTCGCGGCCCTGGCCGGCCGCGCGCTGTGGGTCCAGGTCGCCGACAATAAATTCCTGCAGGAGCAGGGCGCCAACCGCTACATGCGCACCCAGGAGCTGCCGGCCACGCGCGGCAAGATCTTCGACCGCAACGGCATGGTGCTGGCGTCTTCGCTGCCAGTAAAGTCGGTCTCGGTCTTCACCGAAGACTACAAGGCCAATCCGGCCTCGCCGCAAACGGTGCGCGAACTGGCGCGCCTGCTCGAGATGCCGGAAGCGGAACTGCAGAAGAAGCTGAACTCCCAGCGCAGCTACGTCTACCTGAAGCGCCAGGTCGAGATGGACGTCGTCGCCAAGATCGAGGCGCTCGGCATCGACGGCCTCGACACCCGCAAGGAATACAAGCGCTACTACCCGCAGGGCGAGGTGATGACCCACATGGTCGGCTTCACCAACGTCGAGGACGTGGGCCAGGAAGCGATGGAGCTGGCGCAGCAGAAGTCGCTGGCCGGCCAGCCGGGCAGCCGCCGCGTGATCAAGGACCGCCTCGGCCGCATCGTCGAGGACGTCGGCATGTCGCGCGAGCCGCACGACGGCAAGGACCTGACCCTGTCGGTCGACAGCAAGCTGCAGTACATCGCCTTCAACAGCATCAAGAACGCGGTCGAGAAATTCCAGGCCAAGGCCGGCGCCGCCGTGGTGCTGGACGTGCACACCGGCGAGGTGCTGGCGCTGGCCAACTGGCCGACCTACGATCCGAACAACCGCGCCCACCTGACCGGCGAGCAGCTGCGCAACCGCGTCATCACCGACACCTTCGAGCCGGGTTCGACCTTCAAGCCCTTCACGGTGTCGCTGGCGCTCGACAAGGGCCTGATCACGCCGAACACCATGATCGACACCGGCAACGGCCGCTACATCGTGAGCGGGAAGCCGATCCGCGATACCCATCCGCACGGCGTCATCGACATCGGCACCATCATCCAGAAGTCGTCCAACATCGGCACCTCGAAGATCTCGCAGATGATGTCGGCCCAGGACATGTGGGAGATGTTCACCAAGGTCGGCCTGGGCCAGGCGCCGCGCTTCGGCTTCCCGGGCGCGGTGGCCGGCCGCGTGCGTCCCTATAAATCCTGGCGTCCGGTGGAGCAGGCCAACATGTCCTTCGGCCAGGGCATCTCGATGTCGCTGCTGCAGCTGGCGCGCGCCTACATGATCTTCGCGCGCGACGGCGACCTGATCCCGCTGTCGTTCCAGAAGGTGACCGAGAAGCCGGTCGGCCAGCAGATCATTTCGCCGAAGACCGCGAGCCAGATGCGCGTCATGCTCGAATCCGTGGTGAGCCCGGAAGGCACGGCCTCGCAGGCCCAGGTGGCCGGCTACCGCATCGGCGGCAAGACCGGCACGGCGCAGAAGGTCATCGACGGCCGCTATTCGCAGACCCGCTACGTCGGCAACTTCGTCGGCATCGCGCCGATGTCGAACCCGCGCTTCATCATCGCGGTCATGATCGACGACCCGCGCGGCCCCTTCCACACCGGTGGCGCAGTGGCGGCGCCGACCTTCGCGACACTCGCGGCGAATGCGCTGAGGGCGGCCAACGTTCCACCGGATTCGACGGTCACCGACATCATCATTCCGGACCATCCTCTCGAGGAGAGCAATTGATGACGCCTCAGTTGAAGATGAATCTGAACGACATCTGCCAATGGATCCGCGCCGCCGCACCAGGCGGCCGTCTCGTTTCCGACTCCCGCCGCGTGGGCCGCGGCGACGTCTTTTTCGCCTATCCGGGCGAGGGCGCCGCCGATGGCCGCAACTACATCCGTTCGGCGCTCGAGAAGGGCGCGGCCGCGGTGGTGTTTGAAGCGCGCGATTTCGCCTGGGCCGAGTCGGACGAGATACCCCATCTGGCGGTGCCCGGGCTGAAGAAGAACGCCGGCGCCATCGCCCATGCCTGGTATGGCCAGCCGGACGCCGGCATGTTCACCGTGGGCGTGACCGGCACCAACGGCAAGACCTCGATCGCACTGTGGACCGCGCAGGCGCTGGCCCGCCTGGGCAGCGTCGACGAAGGCGTGGGCGTGATCGGCACGCTGGGCGTCGGCCTGGTGCGCGCACGCTTGGAAGCCGAATTCGACGCCACCGGCTACACTACGCCCGACGCGGTGCTGCTGGCGACCCGCCTGGCCGGCCTGCGCGATGCCGGCGCGCGCGCGCTGGCGATCGAGGTGTCGTCGATCGGCCTGGTCGAGGAACGCACGGCCGGCATGCATTTCGACGTCGCCGTGTTCACCAACCTGACCCGCGACCACCTCGACTACCACGGCGACATGGCCAGCTACGAAGCGGCCAAGCTGAAGCTGTTCGAATGGCCGGGCCTGAAGCACGCCGTGCTGAACCTGGACGACGCGGCGGGCGGCCGCATCGCGGCCCACCTGCGCGCCAACTACCCGCAAGTGGCCGTCACCGGCTACACCGTGCGCGGCGAGGACGAGCAGCCGGCCATCGACGGCGTGAGCATGCTGCGCGCCTCGCAGCTGCGCTCGCGTCCGGCCGGCACCGAGTTCCACGTCGACACGCCGGCAGGCGGCGCGCTGGCCCGCACCCGCCTGGTGGGCCACTTCAACGTCAGCAATGCGCTGGCGGTGCTGGGGGTGCTGCTGGCCAAGGGCACGCCGCTGCGCGCCGCGCTGGACGCGATCGAAGGCCTGGCCCCGGCCCCGGGCCGCATGCAGCAGATCGGCGGCGCGGATGCACCGCTGGTCGTGATCGACTACGCGCACACCCCGGACGCGCTGGAAAAGGCGCTGGCCGCGCTGCGCCAGGTGGCGCACGAGCGCGGCGGCCAGCTGTGGTGCGTGTTCGGCTGCGGCGGCGACCGCGATCCGGGCAAGCGCCCGCAGATGGGCGCGATCGCCCAGATGGCCGACCACGTGCTGGTGACCAGCGATAACCCGCGCAGCGAAGAGCCGCGCGCGATCATCGAACAGATCGTCGCCGGCATGGACCCGCACCATCCGGGCTCGACCTGGCAGGCGATCGAGGACCGCGCCGCCGCCATCCTGTCGGCGGTGAAGCATGCCGGCAAGCCGGACGTGATCCTGCTGGCCGGGAAGGGGCATGAGCCCTACCAGGAAATCAAAGGCCGGAAGATTCCTTTTTCCGATGCCGACCACGCCGCGCTGGCCCTGAGCGCGCGGTTGACGATGATGAGGGTAAGTTAAATGCGCGGCACGCTCGAAGAACTGAATGAAGCGCTCGCCGCCTCGATGGCTGAAGTGCGCATGACGCGCGACGCCGCTTTCGAAGGCGTGTCGACCGACAGCCGCACGGTACAAGCCGGCGCGCTGTTCGTCGCGCTGCGCGGCGAAACCTTCGACGCCCACGACTTCCTCGACCAGGTCGCTGCAAGGAATGTGGCGGCGGTGGTGGTCGAGAAGCTGCCCGAGAATTTCCCGCTGCCGGCCCTGGTGGTGCCGGACACGCTGGCGGCCCTGGGCCGCATCGGCAATGTGTGGCGCAGCCAGTTCGACATCCCGGTCATCGGCGTCACCGGCAGCAACGGCAAGACCACGGTCAAGGAGATGATCGCCTCCATCCTGGCCGCCGCCTTCGGCGAGGAAGCGCGCCTGGCCACACAGGGCAACCTGAACAACGAGATCGGCGTGCCGCTGACGGTGATGCGCCTGACCGGCGCGCACAAGGCCGCCGTGGTCGAACTGGGCATGAACCACCCCGGCGAAATCGCCCGCCTGGCCGCCATCGCGGCGCCCACCGTCGCCCTGGTCAACAACGCCCAGCGCGAGCACCAGGAATTCATGCACACCGTGGAAGCGGTGGCGCGCGAGAACGGCTCGGTGCTGGCGGCCCTGCCGGAAGGCGGCGTGGCCGTGTTTCCGGGGGATGATGAGTACACGGGCTTGTGGCGTGGGCTGGCTGGTGGGCGTGAGGTGCTGACCTTCGGTCTGTCCGAAGGCTGCGACGTTCGCGCCACGTACACGCCGAACAGCTTCGGCGCTGACCTCGAAGTTACGTCGTCCCCGCGCAGGCGGGGATCCAGGTTCGGCGCCGCAGACGAGCAAGCAAACCTGGATTCCCGCCTTCGCGGGAACGACGGCGAGGCGAGCGGTAACGACGAGACGTTCACCATCCACCTCTCCGCCGCCGGCGAACACAACGTCCGCAACGCCCTGGCCGCCTGCGCCTGCGCACTGGCCGCCGGCATCCCGGTCGACGCCATCGTGCGCGGCCTGGAAGCTTTCGCGCCCGTCAGCGGCCGCCTGCAGCGCAAGCAGGCCGCGGTCGGCGCAACCGTGATCGACGACAGCTATAACGCCAACCCGGATTCGGTGCGCGCCGCCATCGACGTGCTCGCAGGGGCCGCCGCCCCGCGCATCCTGGTGCTGGGCGATATGGGCGAAGTCGGCACGCAGGGACCGCAGTTCCATGAAGAGATCGGTGCCTACGCGGCAAGCCGCGGCATCGAGTCCGTCCTCGTCACCGGCGCATTGGCGCGCCACATGACGGGTGCGGGCGCGCAACACTTTGAGCAGTTCGACGATTTATTGGCAGCACTGGACAAGCAACTGGGCAGCAAATCCGACGCAACTGTGTTGGTGAAGGGCTCGCGCTTCATGAAAATGGAACGCGTGGTCCAACATCTCGTTCAATCACAAAACACTGGCAAGGATTCTCACTAAATGCTTCTCTGGCTCGCACAATATTTCCAGGACTATGTCGGTCCGATGCGGATTTTTAACTACATCACCTTCCGCGCCGTGTTCGCGACCATCACCGCGATCGCCATCGGCCTGCTGTGCGGTCCGGTGGTGATCCGCAAGCTGACCGAGATGAAGGTCGGCCAGGCGGTGCGCACCTACGGTCCGCAGACCCACCTGGCCAAGCACGGCACCCCGACCATGGGCGGCGTGCTGGTCCTGATCGCGATCGGCATCTCGACCCTGCTGTGGTGCGACCTGTCGAACCGCCTGATCTGGCCGGTGCTGGTGGTCACGCTCGGCTTCGGCGCGATCGGCTGGGTCGACGACTACCGCAAGGTGGTCTACAAGGACCCCGAAGGCATGCGTTCGGGCGAAAAATACTTCTGGATGTCGCTGATCGGCATCACGTCCTCGCTCTACCTGGCGTTCTCGGTCTCGGCCGCGACCCCGTGGGAAGTGTGGCAGCTGTTCTTCGCCTGGGTGCAGTCGGGCTTCTCGATGGACCTGCCGCCGAAGGCCGACCTGATCGTCCCCTTCTTCAAGAGCATCAGCTATCCGCTGGGCGTGTGGGGCTTCATCGCGCTGACCTATTGCGTGATCGTGGGCGCTTCGAACGCGGTCAACTTCACCGACGGCCTGGACGGCCTGGCCATCATGCCGACCGTGATGGTGGGCGGCGCCCTGGGCCTGTTCGCCTACCTGACCGGTAACGCCACCTATTCGAAATACCTGTTCATCCCGCACATCCCGGGCGCCGGCGAACTGCTGATCTTCTGCGGCGCGATGGCGGGCGCGGGCCTGGCCTTCCTCTGGTATAACGCGCACCCGGCGCAGATGTTCATGGGCGACGTCGGCGCGCTGGCGCTGGGCGGCGCGCTCGGCACCATCGCCGTCATCGTGCGCCAGGAGATCGTGCTGTTCATCATGGGCGGCGTGTTCGTGGCCGAGACCCTGTCGGTGATCATCCAGGTGAGCTGGTTCAAGTACACCAAGAAGCGTTACGGGGCCGGCCGCCGCGTGTTCCTGATGGCGCCGCTGCACCACCATTTCGAACAGAAGGGCTGGAAGGAAACCAAGGTCGTGGCGCGTTTCTGGATCGTGACCATCATCCTGGTCTTGATCGGCATCTCGACCCTCAAACTGCGTTAAACCGGGAATTGTTGACCGAACGATGAACTACGAAGGCAAAACCGCACTGGTACTCGGACTTGGCGAATCGGGCCTCGCGATGGCGCAATGGCTGGCGCGTTGCGGCGCCCAGGTGCGCGTGGCCGATACGCGCGCCGAGCCGCAGCGCCTGTTCGCGCTGCGCCAGGCCGTGCCGGCTGCGGACTTCATCGGCGGCGCCTTTACCGGTGCGCTGCTGGACGGCGTCGACTTCGTCGCCGTCAGCCCGGGACTGGCGCCGGAGCGCGAGCTGGAAGACATCGCGCCGGCTGCGGCCGCCCGCAACATCCCCATGTGGGGCGAGATCGAGCTGTTCGCCCAGGCGCTGTCCGACCTGAAGACCACTCGCGGCTATGCGCCGAAAGTCATCGCCATCACCGGCACCAACGGCAAGACCACCGTGACGAGCCTGACCGGCCTGCTGTGCCGCCGCGCCGGCTTCAGCACCCGCGTGGCCGGCAACATCAGCCCGGCCGCGCTGGACGTGCTGCGCGAAGTGCTGGATAAGGATGAACTGCCGCAGGCCTGGGTGCTGGAACTGTCCAGCTTCCAGCTGCACACCACCTTCAGCCTGAACCCGGACGCCGCCACCGTCCTGAACGTGACCCAGGACCACCTGGACTGGCACGGCAGCATGACCGCCTACGCCTTCGACAAGGCGCGCATCTTCGGCAAGGACACGGTCCGCGTGCTGAACCGCGACGACGCCACCGTGATGCGGATGACGAATCCGGATGCGGCGGTTACCACCTTCGGTACGGGCGAACCGGACGCGCCGGGCAGCTTCGGCCTGGTGAACGAGCGCGGCGTGCTGTGGCTGGCCAATGCCAATCCGGCCGAGGAGCCGGAAAAGAAACGCAAGAAAAATGAGCCGGAAGAGCCGCAGGAAGTGGTGATCAACCGCCTGATGCCGGCCGACGCGCTGCGCATCCGCGGCATCCACAACGCTTCCAACGCGCTGGCCGCGCTGGCCCTGTGCCGCGCCTGCGGCCTGCCGCTGGCGCCGCTGCTGCACGGCCTGCGCGAATACCAGGGCGAACCGCACCGCGTCGAACTGGTCGCCAGCATCGACGACGTCGAGTACTACGACGACAGCAAGGGCACCAATGTCGGCGCCACCGTCGCCGCGCTGGAAGGCCTGGGCCAGACCTTCGGCGAGACCGGCCGCCAGATCCTCCTGATCGCCGGCGGCGACGGCAAGGGCCAGGACTTCGCACCGCTGGCCGCGCCGTGCTCGCGCTATGTCAAGGCGGTGCTGCTGATCGGCCGCGATGCGCCGGCGATCAAGGCCGCCGTCGAAGCGAGCGGCGTGCCGTGCTTCGACCTGCCGGGCCTGCCGGAAGCGACGCGCCGTGCCAGCGGCCTGGCCAGGCCGGGCGACGTCGTGCTGCTGTCGCCGGCCTGCGCCAGCCTGGACATGTTCACCAATTACGCGCACCGCGCCCAGGTCTTCGTCGATACCGTGCGCGAGATCGCGCTCGAGAAGGGGCAGGACATCTGATGGCTTTCCAGCTTCCCTTCAAGTTTGGCGCTTCCTCGGACGATGCGGCGATCGCCGCGCGTGCGCGGCCGTCGCGCATGATGGAATACGACCAGCCGCTGGTCTGGGTCGTGGTTCTCTTGATGCTGTTCGGGATGGTGATGGTGTATTCGGCGTCGATCGCGCTGCCGGATTCGCCCAAGTTCGCCTACCTGGGCGGCAAGAACAACTACTTCCTGCTGCGCCAGGCGATGTTCATCGCGGTCTCGCTGCTGTTCGGCCTGTTCGCCTTCCGCATCCCGGTGGCGGTATGGCAGCGCTTTGCGCCGCTGATGTTCGTCGTCACCCTGATCATGCTGGCCATCGTGCTGGTGCCGGGCGTCGGCGTCTCGGTGAACGGCGCGCGCCGCTGGCTGCCTTTGCGTATCGGCCAGCCGTCCGAGATCATGAAGGTGGTGGCGGTGCTGTATGCCGCCGACTTCACGGTGCGCAAGCAGCAGTACATGCACAAGCTGACCAAGGGCTTCATGCCGATGGCCGCCGCGATGGCGCTGGTCGGCGTGCTGCTCCTGCTCGAGCCCGACCTCGGCGCCTTCGGCGTGATCGTCTGCATCTCGATGGGCATCCTGTTCCTGGGCGGCTTCAACATGATCTGGTTCGGCGGCATCGGCGCCGTGCTGGTGCTGGTGTTCTCGACCATCATCGCGCTCTCGCCCTTCCGCCGCGCCCGCATGTTCGCCTACATGAATCCGTGGGAAGAGGGCAATGCGCTCGACAAGGCCTACCAGCTGACGCACTCGCTGATCGCCTTCGGCCGCGGCGAGCTGTTCGGCGTCGGACTGGGCGGCAGCGTCGAGAAGCTGCACTACCTGCCGGAAGCGCATACCGACTTCATCATGGCCGTGATCGGCGAGGAACTCGGCCTGGCCGGCGTGCTGGTCGTGGTCGGCCTGTTCTACTGGCTGGTCAAGCGCGCCTTCGACATCGGCCGCCAGGCGATCGCGCTGGAGCAGCATTTCGCCGGCCTGGCCGCGAAGGGCATCGGCATCTGGCTGGGCGTGCAGGTCTTCATCAACATGGGCGTGAACCTCGGCCTGCTGCCGACCAAGGGCCTGACCCTGCCGCTGATGAGCTACGGCGGTTCGGGCCTGATGTTCAACTGCGTCGGCCTGGCGATCCTGCTGCGCATCGATTACGAAAACCGCGTCCGCATGCGCGGCGGCCGCCAGGGAGCGATCAAATGACCAAGCGCCTGATGATCATGGCGGCCGGCACCGGCGGCCACATCTTCCCCGGCATCGCGATCGCCCAGTCGATGCGCGAGCGCGGCTGGGAAGTAAGCTGGCTGGGCACCGCCCACGGCATGGAGAAGGACATCGTGCCGAAGCACGGCATCCCGATGGACAGCATCGACTTCGCCGGCCTGCGCGGCAAGGGCCTGGGCCACACCATCTCGGGCGCCTTCAAGATGCTGGGCGCGTTCGCCGCCTGCCGCCGGTTCATCGCCGCCCGCAAGCCGGACGTGGTGCTGGGCATGGGCGGCTACGTGACCGTGCCGGGCGGGATGATGGCGCGTTCGCGCGGCGTGCCGCTGGCGCTGGTGAATGCCGACGCCGCGCTGCTGCTGTCGAACAAGACCCTGGCCCCGATGGCCCAGCGCGTGCTGTTCGGCTTCCCGGCCGACTTCGGTAAGGCGGCCGGCAAGGCGGTCGTCACCGGCAACCCGGTGCGCAAGGAAATCCTGGAGATGCCGTCGCCGGGCCACCGCTTCGCCAATCGCAGCGGCCCGCTGAACATCCTGGTGGTGGGCGGCAGCCTGGGCGCGAAAGTCCTGAACGACAGCGTGCCGGCGGCCCTGGCCCTGATCCCGGAAGGTCTGCGTCCCGTGGTGACCCACCAGTCGGGCAAGAAGAACATCGAGGCCCTGCGCGCGGCCTATGCAGGCGCGGGCGTGCAGGCCAACGTGGTCGACTTCATCGACGACATGGCGGCCGAGTACGCGAATGCCGACCTGGTGATCTGCCGCGCCGGCGCGATCACGGTGTCGGAACTGACCGCCGCCGGCGTCGCCAGCGTGCTGGTGCCTTTCATCGCCAGCACCACCAGCCACCAGCGCGACAACGCGATCTGGATGGCGGGACAGAAGGCGGCGATCCACTTGCCGCAGGGCGAACTGAACCCGCAGCAGCTGGCGAAGCTGCTGCAAACGACCTCCCGCGACGACTGCCTGAAGATGGCGGAAGCGGCGCAGGCAGTCGGCCGGCGCGACGCCAATGCGGCGATCGCGCAGGTGCTGGAAGAACTGAGCAAAGGCAGCAAATGAAACACAAGATCAAACACATTCACTTCGTCGGCATCGGCGGCAGCGGCATGAGCGGCATCGCCGAAGTGCTGCTGAACCTCGGCTACAAGGTGTCCGGCTCGGACCTGGCCTCGAACGCCGCCAGCCAGCGCCTGCTTGAGCTGGGCGCGACGGTCCACATCGGCCACGCGCAAGAGCACGTGCGCGGCGCCGACGCCGTGGTCACCTCGACCGCCGTCAACGAAGCGAACCCGGAAGTGGTGGCCGCACGCGCCGCCAAGGTCCCCGTGGTGCCGCGCGCCATCATGCTGGGCGAACTGATGCGCCTGAAGCGCGGCATCGCGATCGCCGGTACCCACGGCAAGACCACCACCACCAGCCTGGTCGCCTCGGTGCTGGCCGAAGGCGGCATGGACCCGACCTTCGTGATCGGCGGCCGCCTGAACAGCGCCGGCGCCAACGCCAAGCTGGGCACCGGCGACTACATCGTGGCCGAGGCCGACGAGTCCGACGCCTCCTTCCTGAACCTGTCGCCGATGATCGAGGTGATCACCAACATCGACGCCGACCACATGGACACCTACGAGCACGACTTCGAGAAGCTGAAGGCCGCGTTCGTGAACTTCACCCACCGCCTGCCGTTCTACGGCCGCGCGATGATGTGCATCGACGACGCCAACGTGCGCGCCATCCTGCCGCAGGTGACCAAGCCGGTGACGACCTACGGCTTCTCGGAAGATGCGGAGGTGCGCGCGCTGGACGCCCACGCCGACGGCACCCGCATGCGTTTCACGGTGCGCCAGGAAGGCTATCCGGACACCACCTTCGTGCTGAATCAGCCCGGCATGCACAATGTGCTGAACGCCTGCTCGGCGATCGCGATCGCGCGCGAGATCGGCGTCCCGGACGAAGCCACGGCCAAGGGCCTGGCGGACTTCCGCGGCGTCGGCCGCCGCTTCACCCGCTATGGCGAGATCCCGCTGGAATCCGGCGGCAGCTTCACCCTGGTGGACGACTACGGCCACCACCCGGTCGAAGCCCAGGTGACCCTGGCGGCGGCGCGTGCGGCCTATCCGGGCCGGCGCCTGCTGCTGGCCTTCCAGCCGCACCGCTATACCCGCACCCGCGACCTGTTCGAGGACTTCGTCAAGGTCCTGGCGGCGCCGGACGTGCTGCTGCTGGCCGAGGTGTACGCGGCCGGCGAAACCCCGATCGTGGCGGCCGATGGCCGTGCGCTGTCGCGCGCGCTGCGCGCCGGCAGCCAGATCGAACCGATTTTCGTGGAATCGATCGCCGACATGCCGGCGACGATCCTGAAGGTCGCGCGCGACGGCGACGTCGTGCTGACCATGGGCGCCGGCTCGATCGGCGGCGTTCCGCATCAACTCATTCAGCAACAAAATCAGCTTCAAAAGGTTCAATCGTGAGCGCATCTCTTCTCACTCCATCTGAAATCGCCGAACTCGGCAAGGTCGCCGTCCTGTTCGGCGGCCGCTCGGCCGAGCGCGAGATCTCGATCCTGTCCGGCACCGGCGTGCTGCAGGCCCTGCAATCGAAGGGCGTGGACGCCCATGCCTTCGATCCGGCCGAGCGCTCGCTGGCCGAACTGGCCGCCGAAAAATTCGACCGCGTCTTCATCGCGCTGCACGGCCGCTACGGCGAGGACGGCAGCCTGCAGGGCGCCCTCGAGCAGCTCGGCATCCCCTATACCGGCAGCGGCGTGATGGCCTCGAGCGTCGGCATGGACAAGATCACCACCAAGATCGTCTGGCTGGCGAACGGCGTCTCGACGCCGAAATACGCCGTCATCGACGACAACACGGACCTGGACAAGGTGGTGGCCGACCTCGGCCTGCCGCTGATCGTCAAGGCGCCGCTGGAAGGCTCGAGCATCGGCATCACCAAGGTGACCCGCCGGGAAGAGCTGCAGGCGGCCGTCGAGCTGTCCCGCAAGTACGATGCGCGCGTGCTGGCCGAGCAGTTCATCGAAGGCCGCGAATTCTCGGTGCCGCTGCTGGGCAGCGGTCCCGGCGCCCGCGCGCTGCCGATCATCGAGATCGTCGCCCCGGAAGGCAATTACGACTACCAGAACAAGTACTTCACGGACGACACCAAGTACTACTGCCCGGCGCCGCTGGACGCGGACCTGAGCGCCGCGATCCAGCGCGAGGTCGAGAAGGCCTACCGCGCCCTCGGCTGCGAAGGCTGGAGCCGCATCGACGTGCTGCTGCGCGAGTCCGACCAGCAGTTCTTCCTGCTGGAAGTGAACACCTCGCCGGGCATGACCTCGCACTCGCTGGTGCCGATGGCGGCGCGCGCGGAGGGCACCAGCTATGAGGACCTGTGCGTCGAGATCCTGCGCTCGGCGTCGCTGAAGATCGGTCGGGCCGCGATCGGCCGGGCCGCGATCGGTCGGGCCGCGATCGGCAAGGAAAAGGCGTAAGACGATGTGGCATGACGCGCGAGCCCTGAACGCAACCTCCGGCGCGATCACCGCGCTGGTGGCGCTCGCCTGTATCGCGTCGGGCGTCTGGTGGCTGTCGCAACGCCCGATGTTCACCCTGCGTGCGGTGCGCGTCGAGAGCATGTACGGCCTGGACCTGCAGCACGTGAACGAACTCACGGTGCGCAACGGCGTGCTCGGCAAGATCAGGGGGAATTTCTTCACTTCCGACCTGGAGCAGGTGCGCGCCACCTTCGAGGCCGTGCCCTGGGTCCGCAAGGCCAGCGTGCGCCGCGAGTGGCCGAACCAGCTGATCGTCCAGGTCGAGGAGCACGAAGCGCTCGGCACCTGGGGCGAGGACGGACGCCTGCTTTCCGTCAAGGGCGACGTCTTCACCGCCAACCTGGCCGAAGCCGACGAGGACCACGAGCTGCCTGCTTTCGATGGTCCTCCCGGCAGCGAGAAGGAAGTGCTGGCCCGCTTTGCCGAACTGCGCGGCCTGTTCGCGCCGATCCGCCTGGTGCCGGCTTCGCTCAGCCTGTCGAAGCGCTACGCCTGGACGGTCCGGCTGGACAACGGCATGAGCGTGGAACTCGGCCGCGAGCTGGGCAAGGACGGCATGAAGGCCCGTGTGCAGCGCCTGGTGAGCATCTACCCGCAGTTGACCGCGCGCCTGCAGGAGGGACGCATCGACACGATCGACATGCGCTATCCGAACGGGCTGGCGCTGTCGTCGGCGGCATTGAGCGTGCCGCTTGATGCCACCAAGCCGGTCAAGGCGGCAAAGAAAAAAGCAAGCAACAAAACAACAAAGCAAACTTAATCAAGCAGGCGACAGCAAACATGACAAAAGACGCGAAGAACCTGATCGTCGGCCTCGACATCGGCACCTCGAAGGTGGTGGCGGTGGTGGCCGAGGTGATGGCCGATGGGCGCCATGAAGTAATTGGACTCGGCCAGCACGAGTCGAAAGGTTTGAAGAAGGGCGTTGTCGTCAACATCGAAGCGACCGTCGAATCGATCCAGCGCGCCCTCGAAGAAGCCGAGCTGATGGCCGACTGCAAGATCCGCAACGTGTATGCGGGCATCGCCGGCAGCCATATCCGTTCGTTCAACTCGAGCGGCATGGTGGCGATCAAGGACAAGGAAGTCACCGCGACCGACGTGGCGCGCGTGATCGAGACGGCGAAGGCGGTCAACATCCCGACCGACCAGCAGCTGCTGCATACGGTGCCGCAGGAATTCATCGTCGATAACCAGGAAGACGTGCGCGAGCCGATCGGCATGAGCGGCATCCGCCTGGAAGTGCGCGTGCACATTGTTACAGGTGCGGTGTCCGCGGTACAGAATATTGTAAAGTGCGTGCGCCGTTGCGGGCTCGAGGTCTCCGACCTGATCCTGCAGCCGATGGCGTCCGCCGATTCCGTGCTGACCAACGACGAGAAGGAACTCGGCGTGGTCCTGATCGACATCGGCGGCGGCACCACCGACATCGCCGTCTTCAGCGACGGCGCGATCCGCCACACGGCCGTGATCCCGATCGCCGGCGACCAGATCACCAGCGACATCGCGATGGCCCTGCGCACCCCGACCGGCGAAGCGGAGGAGATCAAGATCCGCTACGGCGTGGCCAAGCAGGTGCTGGCCGATCCGGGCGAGACCCTGGAAGTGCCGGGCCTGGGCGACCGCGGTCCGCGTTCGCTGTCGCGCCAGGCGCTGGCCGCCGTGATCGAGCCGCGCGTCGAGGAGCTGTTCGCGATGGTGCACCAGGTGGTGCGCGAGTCCGGCTACGAAGGCGTGCTGTCGTCGGGCATCGTGCTGACCGGCGGCTCCTCGATCATGCCGGGCATGATCGAGATGGCCGAAGACATCTTCCTGAAGCCGGCGCGCCTCGGCACGCCGGAGTATCGCGGCCAGCTGGCCGACGTGGTGCGCAGCCCGCGCTATGCCACGGTCCTCGGTCTTTTGCTGGAGGCGAAGAAGCAGTATCTGCGCGGGCACATCGTCACGCGTCAGGACGGATCGGTAAAAGCGGTATGGCAGCGCATGAAGGAGTGGTTTTTAGGGAACTTCTGAAGGGTTTCGAAACAGTTGGTAACGGTTTTACTTGGTAACGTTCGTAAATTATTTTTAAAATAGACGCGCGTTTCCAATCTCGAGTTTTGACAGCCTTTCTGTGAGGGCTCGAGCTTGGAAACAGCACCTTTGAGAGATTAGGAGTTCATCATGGAGTTTGATATGGTCGATAACGCATCACTGGGCACCGTCATCAAGGTTGTCGGTGTTGGCGGCGCGGGTGGTAATGCGGTGCAGCACATGATCAACAAGGGTGTTTCCGGTGTGGAGTTCATCGCCGCAAACACCGACGCGCAGGCGCTGGCCGCTTCGGGCGCGCACAACATCATCCAGATCGGCGATTCCGGCCTGGGCGCAGGCATGCGTCCGGAAGTCGGCCGCCAGCTGGCCGAGCAGTCGCGCGCGCGCATCGAAGACGCACTGCGCGGCGCGCACATGGTCTTCATCGCTGCCGGCATGGGCGGCGGCACCGGCACCGGCGCCGCCCCGATCGTCGCTGAAGTGGCCAAGAACCTGGGCGCCCTGACCGTCGCCGTGGTCTCCAAGCCCTTCTCCTACGAAGGCCAGAAGTGCATGGACGTGGCCGAAGCCGGCCTGGAAGAACTGACCAAGCACGTCGACTCGCTGATCGTGATCCTGAACGAGAAGCTGGAAGACATCTACGAAGACGACTGCATGCTGGACTGGATGAAGCATGCCGACGACGTGCTGAACAACGCCGTCGCCGGTATCGCCGAGATCATCAACGTGCCGGGCCACATCAACGTCGACTTCAACGACGTCAAGACCATCATGAGCGAGCAGGGCAAGGCCATGATGGGCACCGCGACCGCTTCGGGCGTGGACCGTGCGCGCATCGCCGCCGAACAGGCCGTGGCTTCGCCGCTGCTGGACGGTATCGACCTGTCGGGCGCCAAGGGCGTGCTGGTAAACGTCACCGCATCGCGCAACCTGAAGGGTAAGGAAATCAAGGAAGTGATGGCCGCGGTGCGCGCCTTCGCCGCTCCGGATGCCGCCATCGCCCAGGGTATCGCCTACGACGACGCGATGGGCGACGAACTGCGCGTGACCGTGGTCGCGACCGGCCTGGGCAAGAACAAGGCCAGCATCTCGCTGGTGCAGCCGCAGCAGGTCCTGCGTACCGGCACCTACGGCGCCCCGGTCATGTCCGGCGCACCGACCATGGCCACGGGCGGCATGGGCATGGGCTCGATCGCCGGCGCCGGCCACATGGAAGGCATGAAGCAGCCGGCCGTGTGGCGCCGCGAGCAGGCCTCCGAGCAGGTCCGCGCGATGCAGAACAACGGTGTCGAAACCTACGACATCCCGGCCTTCCTGCGCAAGCAAGCCGACTAAGCAAGCCAAAACTCCATGATGCAAGGGCCAGTACCGACCAAGCGGTACTGGCCTTTTGTTTTGCCCAAAATTCGGGGTCAGAGCACATTTCCCAATAAATTCGGGGTCAGAGCACTTTTATAGGCAATTGCTTTGCCGCCCATAACGCGGCCGGTTTCCGGTGACCGATCGTTCCGCCATCAGACGAAGCCTGTTAAGGACGCGCGATAAAACTGACCTGCAGGACATTGTTCAGAAAAGTGCTCTGACCCCGAATGGTTGGAAAAAAGTGCTCTGACCCCGAATTTCGCCAGATCAGGCATACTTGCGGGTTCTGATAATCACAACATGGAGTACCTGATATGACCATCCAGATCGGCGACCGCCTGCCGGAAGCGACCCTGTCGGAATTCATCGAAATCGAAACCGAAGGCTGCTCGCTCGGCCCGAATACCTTCAACGTCGCGGACCTCGTGAAGGGCAAGACCATCGCCATCTTCGGCCTGCCGGGCGCCTATACCCCGACCTGCTCGGCCCAGCACCTGCCGGGCTACATCCAGCTGTCCGAGCAGCTGAAAGCCAAGGGCGTGGACGAGATCTGGTGCGTGTCGGTCAACGACGCCTTCGTGATGGGCGCCTGGGGCCGCGACCAGAAAGCCACCGGCATCGTCCGCATGATGGCCGACGGCAGCGGCACCTTCACCAAGGCGCTGGGCCTGGAGTTCGACCTGACGGCCAAGGGCCTGGGCGTGCGCAGCCAGCGCTACTCGATGCTGGTCGAGGACGGCGTGGTCAAGCAGCTGAACCTCGAGAACGGTGGCGGCTTCGCAGTCTCGTCGGCCGAGAAGCTGCTGGAACAGATCGGCTAATCATCCCGCTACGCTGACGAACGGCGCTGCGGCGCCGTTTTTTATCACCATGATCATCAATACCGAATCCCCCGACCAGCCCGAAGTGCGCGACATGCTGGCGCGCCTCGACGCCTACTGCGCCTCCCTCTACCCGTCCGAGAGCAACCACCTGATGGACATCGCCTCGCTGATGCGCGGCGACGTCCTGTTCCTGGTCGCGCGCGGCGTCGACGGCGCGGCTAGCGGCTGCGCGGCCCTGGTCCGGCGCGATGCCGAAAGAGAAGGCGAAAACGAAGGCTACGGCGAGATCAAGCGCATGTTCGTCGACGAAGCGAAGCGCGGCCTCGGCACCGGCCGCAAGCTGATGGAGCACATCGCGATGTTCGCCGCCATGTCCGGCCTGCGCGTGCTGAAGCTGGAGACCGGCATCCACCAGCCGGACGCCATCGCCCTGTACGAACGCTTCGGCTTCGTGCGCTGCGGCCCCTTCGGCGACTACCAGCCCGACCCGCTGTCGGTCTTCATGGAGAAGCATCTGTGAACCCGAGCACCGCGGCGCAAGGCAGCAGATGGAGCGGCAACCTGCGCAGCATCCGCGCGATGCTGGCGGCGGTGCTGATGTTCTCGGTCATGGACACGATCATGAAGCTGCTGTCCGCCGAATTCCCGGCGATGCAGGTGGCGTCCCTGCGCTCCCTGTCGTCGCTGCCCTTGGTGTGCGCCTGGGTGGCATGGCGCGGCCGCTTCCGCACCCTGCTGCAGGTCCGCTGGCCGCTGCACCTGCTGCGCGCGCTGATCGGCATCTTCATGCTGGCCCTGTTCGCCTACGGGGTGAGGGGACTGTCGCTGGCGGAGGCCTATACGATCTTCTTCATCGGCCCGATCCTGATCACGGCGCTGTCCGTGTTCGTGCTGAAGGAGCGCGTGAACGCTGCGCGCTGGCTGGCGATCGCGGTCGGCATGGCCGGCGTGCTGGTGGTCCTGCGCCCCAGCGGCGAAGGTTTCCTCACGCTGGGCGGATTGGCGATCCTGCTGGCGGCCGTGTTCTACGCGGTGTCGGCGGTGACCGGCCGGGTGCTGGCGCGCAGCGACAGCAGCGAGCAGATGGTGTTCTGGCTGATGCTGCTGATGGCCCTCGGCGCCACCGCGCTGGCCGCGCCTTCCTGGACGCCGGTCGATGTGCGCCACCTGCCGCTGCTGGGCGGCCTGGCGCTCAGCGGCTTCCTGGCCCAGCTGGCGATTACCGAAGCCTTCAGCCATGGCGAAGCCTCGGTGGTCGCGCCCTTCGAATACGCGGCCCTGGCCTGCGGCATCGGGATCGACTGGGTTTTATGGCAAACCTTGCCCGATCAATACACCCTGATCGGTGCGGCAATCATCATCGGCAGCGGCCTGTACCTGATTCGCCACGAATCCACCCACGCGGAGGGGGAACATCCCTGAAAACGTGGTGTTCCCGCCACCGGCCGAGGGAGGCTCCGGCGGAGATACAGGGCCTCCTATATAATCGAACGATGCTCAAACAAAGAACAGTCAAACAGCTGGTGCGCACGACAGGCGTCGGCCTGCACTCGGGCACCAAGGTCGAGCTGACCCTGCGCCCGGCCGCCGTCGACACCGGCATCGTGTTCCGCCGCGTGGATCTCGACCCCGTGGTCGAGTTCCCGTCGAATGCGGAAATCGTCGGCGACACCCGCATGGCCTCGGTCCTCAGCAAGGACAATGCGCGCGTCTCGACCGTCGAGCACCTGATGTCGGCCTGCGCCGGCCTCGGCATCGACAACCTGTACGTCGACGTCACCGCCGAAGAGATCCCGATCATGGACGGCTCGGCTTCGTCCTTCGTCTTCCTGCTGCAGCAGGCCGGCGTGCAGGAGCAGGCCTCGGCCAAGAAATTCATCCGCGTGCTGGAGCCGGTCGAAGTGCGCCAGGGCAGCGGCAGCAACGAGAAGTGGGCCCGCCTGACGCCCTACGACGGCTTCCGGCTCGACTTCTTCATCGAATTCAACCACCCGGCAGTCGACGGCACCATGCAGCGCGCCGAGGTCGACTTCGGCAAGGTCTCCTACGTGCACGACGTGGCGCGCGCCCGCACCTTCGGCTTCATGCAGGACGTCGAAAGCCTGCGCGGCATGGGCCTGGCCCGCGGCGGCTCGCTGGAAAACGCGATCGTGATGGACGAGTACCGGATCCTGAACGCCGACGGCCTGCGCTACGAAGACGAGTTCGTGCGCCACAAGATCCTCGACGCGATCGGCGACCTCTACCTGGTCGGCCACCCGCTGCTGGCCAGCTACGAAGCGCACAAATCGGGCCACGGCCTGAACAACCTGCTGCTGCGCGAACTGCTGGCGCATCCGGAAGCCTACGAGATCGTCACCTTCGACCAGCAGGAACGGGCGCCGGTGTCGTATGGGGCGCAGATGGAGCGGGAGTGGGCTTTAACCTGAGGCCCTGAACAAGGTCATCCCGCGCCCTGAACAACGTCGTCCCCGCGCAGGCGGGGACCCAAGTTCGGAGCGTTTCACCATCGTCACAAGCTACCAATACACTGGCAAACTTGGATTCCCGCCTTCGCGGGAGTGACGGTGGAATTACTTGTTCTTCCTCTTCTCCGCCAGCCGCCTGATCGCCGCAATCAACTGCGCATTCTGCGGCGACTCCGGCAAGGCATCCCCCAGTTCCTCGAAGGCCTGCACCGCCGTCGGCGGCAGTTCCAGCGAGGACGGCTTCAAACCCTCCGGTTCAGCCGGCAGCGCCCGGCCCACCTGGATCTTGATTCGCACCGAGTCCACCTGCCAGCCTTTCTTCTGCAGCGCCGCCTGCAGCTTGGGCGCTTGCTGCTTGAGCTTGGCGGCCACGGCCGAGGAGGGCACGGCCAGGGTCAGCACGCCTTCCTGGACCGCCAGCGCTTCGCAATTGGCATACATCGGCGGCAGGATCAGGCGCACCTCTTTTTGCAGGCTGGCCATGCGGGTGGCGGTCGGCAGCAGGGCGGCGAGCCGGTCGTTACGGCGCAGGAAGTCGGTCGCCTCGATCGACGTGCGGCGAACCTTGGTGCCGTAGATATGATAGGGAGGCTTGGGTGACTGCATGGCCGGAACATACCACAGCCAGGCCGTGCTCATAAAGAAACGTACGGTAAATGTGCTTTCAAGTGCAATTTGATAACATTCTTTGTCCGCCTGCACTTGTGATGCGTCCGTTCACCCCCAAGTGTGGCCGGATCGCATGATAAAATCGGTGGCTTTTTGCCATAGGCGGTCGTCGGCGGATATTATTTTGATATCATCCATGGCTTTTTCGCGGCTACTTTTTAAGAACACAGCATGTCATTCCTGACCAAGATTTTCGGCAGCCGTAACCAGCGACTGCTCAAGCAATACCAAAAAACCGTGCGCGATATCAACGCGCTCGAGCCGCAGATGGAAAAGCTGTCGGATGCCGAACTCCAGGCCAAGACCCCCGAATTCAAGGAGCGGATCGCCGGCGGCGCTTCGCTCGACGACATCCTGCCGGAAGCGTTTGCCGTCTGCCGCGAAGCCGCCAAGCGTGTAATGAAGATGCGCCACTTCGACGTGCAGTTGATCGGCGGCATGGTCCTGCACTATGGCAAGATCGCCGAGATGGGCACCGGCGAAGGTAAAACCCTGATGGCAACCCTGCCGGTCTACCTGAATGCGCTGTCTGGCAAGGGCGTGCACGTGGTGACCGTCAACGATTACCTGGCGCAGCGCGATGCCGAGCAGATGGGCCGCCTGTACGGCTGGCTCGGCCTGACCACCGGCATCAACCTGTCGCAGATGGACCACGACAGCAAGCAGAAGGCCTACGGTTCCGACATCACCTACGGCACCAACAACGAATACGGCTTCGACTACCTGCGCGACAACATGGTCTACGATGCGCGCGAACGCGTGCAGCGCGGCCTGAACTTCGCCGTGGTCGACGAGGTGGACTCGATCCTGATCGACGAGGCCCGCACCCCGCTGATCATTTCCGGCCAGGCCGAGAACCACACCGACCTGTACCACAAGATCAATGAAGTCCCGCCGATGCTGACCCTGCAGATCGGCGAGGAGACCCCGGACGGCAAGGGCAAGGTCGAAGTCCCGGGCGACTACACCAAGGACGAGAAGGCGCACACCGTGCTGCTGACCGAGGCCGGCCACGAGAAGGCCGAAGCCATCCTGACCAAGATGGGCCTGCTGCCGGAAGGCGCCTCGCTGTACGACGCCGCCAACATCACCCTGATCCACCACCTGTACGCCGCCCTGCGCGCGCACGTCCTGTACCACAAGGACCAGCACTACGTGGTGCAGAACAACGAAGTGGTGATCGTCGACGAATTCACCGGCCGCCTGATGACGGGCCGCCGCTGGTCCGACGGCCTGCACCAGGCCGTCGAAGCCAAGGAAGGCGTGCGCATCCAGAACGAGAACCAGACCCTGGCCTCGATCACCTTCCAGAACTACTTCCGCATGTACACCAAGCTGTCCGGCATGACCGGTACCGCCGACACGGAAGCCTACGAATTCCAGGAAATCTACGGCCTCGAGACCGTGGTCGTCCCGCCGAACAAGCCGTCCCAGCGCAAGGACCGCCAGGATCAGGTGTATAAATCGGCCGAGGAAAAGTACAACGCGATGGTCGTCGACATCCGCGACTGCTACGAGCGCGGCCAGCCGGTGCTGGTCGGCACCACCTCGATCGAGAACTCGGAACTGCTGTCCGGGATCCTGACCCAGGCCAAGCTGCCGCACAACGTGCTGAACGCGAAACAGCACGCCCGCGAAGCGGAAATCGTCGCCCAGGCCGGCCGTCCGCAGATGATCACCATCGCCACCAACATGGCGGGCCGCGGTACCGACATCGTCCTCGGCGGTAACGTCGAGAAGCAGATCCAGTTCATCGAGGCCGACGAGTCGCTATCGCCGGAACAGAAAGCCGAACAGTCGCAGAAGCTACGCGACGAATGGCAGTCGCTGCACGACCACGTGGTGGCGCAGGGCGGCCTGCACATCATCGGTACCGAGCGCCACGAATCCCGCCGCGTCGACAACCAGCTGCGCGGCCGTTCGGGCCGCCAGGGCGACCCGGGCTCCTCGCGCTTCTACCTGTCGCTGGACGATCCGCTCCTGCGCATCTTCGCCGGCGACCGCGTGCGCGCGATCATGGACCGCCTCAAGATGCCGGAAGGCGAACCGATCGAGGCCGGCATCGTGACCCGCTCGATCGAGTCGGCCCAGCGCAAGGTCGAGGCCCGCAACTTCGACATCCGCAAGCAGCTGCTCGAATACGACGACGTCGCCAACGACCAGCGCAAGGTGATCTACACCCAGCGTAACGAACTGCTGGAGTCGGCCGACATGTCGGAACTGATCACCAGCCTGCGCGTGGGCGTGTTCACCGACGTGGTGCGCACCTACGTGCCGGCCGAGTCGGTCGAGGAGCAGTGGGACATCCCGTCGCTGACCCGCGTGCTGAACGACGAGTGGGCGCTGCAGGTGCCGCTGGCGCAGATGCTGGAAGACGAGCCGAACCTGAACGACGACGACATCCTCGAGCGCGTGTTGGCCGCCGCCGACGAGTCGTACAACAGCAAGGTGGAGATCGTCGGCAAGGAAGCCTTCGGCGGCTTCGAGCGCAACGTCATGCTGCAGAATATCGACACCCACTGGCGCGAGCACCTGGCGGCGCTGGACCACCTGCGCCAGGGTATCCACCTGCGCGGCTACGCCCAGAAGAACCCGAAGCAGGAATACAAGCGCGAAGCCTTCGAGCTGTTCGGCGCCATGCTGGACCAGATCAAGAACGAAGTGATCCGCACCGTCATGACGGTCCGCATCCAGACCCGCGAGGAAGTCGAGGCGGCCGAGGCGGCGATGCAGGCGGCCGCGGCGCACCTGGAGAACGTGAACTACCAGCACGCCGACTTCGACCCGACCGCCGCGCCGGAAGAACTGATGGCGCCGCAGGCGGCCACCGCCGGCACCACCGCGGTGAGCGACGATCCGGCCACCACCTACATGGGCATGAAGGTCGGCCGCAACGATCCTTGCCCTTGCGGCAGCGGCAAGAAGTTCAAGGCTTGCCACGGCAAGCTGGCGTAATCGAAGGATTGCGGAAAAACGAAAGGCGCCCAGCAGGGCGCCTTTTTTATCATCCGGCCGTCAAGCCCTTGCGCAACCAGGCCACCGCCTCGTCACTGATCCCCGAGCCCTTGCGCAGCATCGGTTCCACCTCGGTCGCACGGCGGAACCCCGCCACCGCCTCCGGATCGGTACCGACCATGTCGTGGAACAGTTCCATCCACTGGCGCCCCAGCGCCCGTGAGGTCGGCTGCACGGCGTCCGGGTCGCGGCGCATCTGTTCGCGCACCTGGCCGATCAGGGGCGCCCATTCGTGGCCGCGGCGGGCCCAGTGCTCGCGCATGCGCGCGATCACGTCCGCGGCCAGGTAGCGCGACCAGATCGCGTATTTCAGCTCGCCGATCACCGCCATCACGTAGCGCATGAGGTGCTCCGGCATGTTGACCGAGCCTTTTTCGCGCTCGGCCATCAGGTTGACGCGCGCCGCCAGTTCGGCGTCGCCGCCGGTGCCGCGCCCGAAGGCGTCCAGCCAGCGCCGCCCGAAGTCCCTGGCGGTGTCGGAATCCGGCGCCACCTGCGTGCGGATCAGCTCCTCCGCTTCTTCGGTCAAGCGCTTGAATTGCGCCTTGACGGCCTCGTCGTGGTACATCGGAAGGCGGGCCAGTTCGTCCTGCGTAAAGTATTTTTCGTACATGCTCATCTGCTCCAGTGAGTCCAGCCAGGTGGACAGGTCCGGCTGGCCGCCGCTTGCGAGTTCGGTGCGCAGGCGCTGCAACTGCTCGCGCATGCGCGCCGCTTCCAGCATCTGCCGGTCGAGCGTGGCCAGCTGCCGGTCGATCACCGCCAGCGGCGAACCCGCCGGACTGTCCAGGTAAAGGCCGATGTCGGCCAGGCTCATGCCGAAGGAACGCAGGGCCTGGATCTGGTGCAGGCGTGCCACGTCGTCGCGGTCATAGAGCCGGTAGCCGGCATCGGAACGCGCGGAAGGCTGGAGCAGCCCGATGCTGTCGTAATGGTGCAGCGTGCGTACCGTCAGCCCGGCAAGCGCGGCGAGTTCTCCCACTTTCAGCATGCGAACCTCTCCTTTCTTCAGCGTGACCCCATCCTGGAGCCTGACGTGGCGTGAGGGTCAAGCATGCGATGATATGGAACTGTCACCAAGTTGCCAAGAATCCCATGACACATCGCCCCCTCGTCACCGTCGATGAGCTGCACGACTTTCTCACCCGCGAATGCGCGCTCGTGGCCGAGCCCGCGCACAGCGGCAGCTGGCGCACCTATTTCTTCGGCGAGCCCGTCTGGCATCCCGCCCGGACGACGCGGACCGCGAAGGTCCTGTTCGATCACGCGGGAGCGCCGTTCAAGCTCCAGCTGTGCGTCTCGTCGGACAACAACAACAGCGTCTTCCTGGCGGCGCCTTTCGGCCGCGATGCCCTGAAACGAGCGATCGACGGCGAAACGGCTCAGCTCATGCTGCGGCTCGCGGGGACGATGCCCGGCAAGTCCGCGGACGAGCTGCCCAGCTCGAGCATGTAATCGATGAAGACGCGCACCCGGCGCGGCAGTGCGCGGGCGGCAGGGTAGACCACCGAAGCCAGCTTGCCGGGCGCCTCGAAGGACTCGAGCAGGCGCACCAGCCGGCCGTCGGCCAGTTCGCCGGCAATCGCGAACAGCGGTATCTGCGCGATGCCGAGTCCCCCGGCGGCGCAGGCGGCCAGGTGATGCATCTCGTCGGTGCGCAGCTGTCCCTGGACTTCCCATTCCCGGACCCCGCCGCCGCCATCCGCGAACATCCATGGCGCTTCGCGGCCATCCGCGCGCGTGAAGCCGATCCGGCGATGGCTGCGCAGGTCCTCGATACCGGCGGGCCTCCCCGCGGCATGCAGATAGGCGGGCGAGGCCACGGTGACGAAGCGTCCGTAGCCGAGCGGCCGCGCCGCCAGGCTGGAATCGGGCAGCTCGCCGACCGCGATCGCGCAGTCCAGGTTCGCATCGAGGAAATCGGCGGGCCGCAGCAGGGTTTTCATCTCGACCTTCAGGTCCGGGTGGCGCAGCAGCAGGGCCGGCAGCCGGGGACCGACCAGGTGGGTGCCGAACAGGGGCGGCATGCCGACCCGCAGGACCCCGGCGACCGAACGCGAGCCGGCCGCCGCCTCTTCGGCCGCCTCGGCCAGCAGCGCGAAGGCCGCGCCCTCGTCGGTGAGCTGCAGCTTGCGGGTGGTGCGATGCAGGAGGCGCACGCCGAGTCCGGCTTCGAGCCTGCCGATCGCCTTGCTGACGCTCGACGGCGTCATGCCATACAGCGTTGCCGCCGCCACGAAGCTGCCGGCCTGGGCGACCGCCACGAAAATCCGCGCGTCGGCTTCGGACATCGGTAATCCGTGAATTCCGTTCATGAATGTCGTGCCCGCGGCTGTCTTTTTCATGGCGCCCGAAGCTGGAAGAATGCCTCGCATCGACGAGGAGAATGAACATGAACCTGTACTACAGCCCGGGCGCATGCTCGCTTGCCGCCCACATCGCCATGCGCGAGGCCGGCCTGTCCTGCAAATGCGTGCGCGTGGACCTGATGCGCAAGACCGTCGCCGCCGACGGCTCGAACTACCTGGCGATCAACCCGATGGGCCAGGTGCCGTCGCTCCTGCTGGACGACGGCGTCCTGCTGACCGAATGCGCCGCGGTGCTGCAATACATCGCCGACCTGGCCCCCTCGGCGCGCCTGGCGCCGCCCGCAGGCAGCCTCGAACGCTACCGGCTGATGAGCATCCTGAACTTCATCGCGACGGAGCTGCACAAGGCCTTCGCGCCGCTGTTCCATCCCCATACGCCCGAGGACTACAAGGCCGCGGTGCGCTGCGACCGGCGCGCGCTGCTCCACATCGAAGCCATGCTCGCGGACGGCCGCTCCTGGCTGATGGGCAAGGACTTCGGCGTGGCCGACGCCTACCTGTTCTCGGTGCTGCGCCTGGGTCCGCGGATCGGCATCGCGCTGGAGGCTTTTCCGCGGACGGCGGAATTCATGGCGCGGGCCGCCGGGCGCGTGGCGGTCGGACGGGCGCTGGCGGCGGAGGGGCTGCATGCCGCCGCGCCTAGCGCGCCGCATCCCGCGTCCCCGCATGCCGGAAGCGCTTCTCTTCATGCCATAGCGTGACGAACAGGGTCATCACCACCGGGCCGACGAACAGGCCGATCAGGCCGAGGGTCTCGACTCCGCCGAGGATGCCCAGCAGGACCGCGAGGAAGGGCAGCTTGGTGGCATTGCCGATGATGGTCGGGCGCACGAAGTGGTCGGCCACGAACAGCACCACCACGCCGAGGGCGACGATGGCGGCGGCGGCGCTCGCGTTGCCCTGGTAGAGCAGCAGGGCGGCGACGGCGCCGAAGGCCAGCGGCGCACCGAAGGGGATGATGGCCAGCACGCAGGTGGCGGCCGCCCACAGCACCGCCGACGGCACGCCGGCGAACTGGTAACCGATGCCCAGCAGGACGCCCTCGGCCAGGCCGACCAGCACCAGGCCGTTGACGGTGGCGCGCACCGCGGTCGGCACCTTTAGCGAATACAGGGCCCAGCGCTGGGCGCCGATCAGGTGGGCGCCGATGGCATGGGTCTGGCTCTGCAGCGCATGGCCGTCCTTGTAGAAGAAGAACAGGCAGAGGAAGGCGAAGGCGACGTCGATCAGGCGGTGCAGGACGCCGCTGCCGACCCGCTTGAGCACTTCGCTGGCCGACTGCATGCGGCCGACCGAGCCGTCCTCCAGCAGGTGCGCCAGGCCGTGTGGCTGGCCCAGGGTGGCCTGCCACCAGTTGTAGATGGCGTCGCCGGCCATCGGGATCCGCAGCAGCCATTCGGGCGCCGCCAGGCCTTCGGTATTGGTCCTGGCCACCAGCTGGGCCAGCGCCGGCGCCTGGTGCGCGGCCTGGGTCACGCCCAGCGCCAGCGGCGTGATGAAGACCAGGGCGGCGATCAGCGTGACCAGGGCCGCGGACAGGATCTCGCGATTGCCGGTGAGGCGCAGCGCGCGCCGGTACAGTGGCCAGGTGGCGATGCACAGGATCGCGGCCCACAGCAGCGGCAGCACGAAGCGCTGGGTCACGAACAGGGCGCACAGGATGATCGCCAGCGAAAAACAGGAACTCAATGTGCTGCGTTGGGTTTCGGTCATGGAAGTCTCCGTGTGATGTAGGAGATCTTACTCAAGGCCACGGGGCGGGGGAGCGCGGTCCGCCCGCGGTGCGCACCACGCTCCAGTCGATCCGCATTCCGATCGGCTTGCCGTCCTGCAGGGCAGGGATGTAGCGACACTGGCCCAGGGCCTCGATCATCGACTGGTCCCAGCCGGGATAGCCGCTGGGCGTGGTCACGCGGACGTTTTCCATCCTGCCCTGCTCGTCGACGCGCCAGGCGAAATCCGCGTTGAGCGGCTTGTCCTGGCTGAGGACTTCGTCCGGAAAATCGGGCAGCGTGCAGCTGTCCGCGATGCGGCGTCCCCGCAGCGCGGTCGGCGGCAGATCAGAGCGCTGCGTGGAAACCGGGGCCGTGCCGGCCGGCGTCAGCTTCGGCAGGCCGATTTCCTTGCCGTTGGCGGTGAGCTTGCCGTTCCTGACCTCGAGGGTCGAGACCAGCACATCGTTCTCGACGCGCGCAAAACCGCCGCCGACCAGCTTGCCGACGATGACGTCGGTCATGGTCTGGCCGAACTGGGCGGCGCTGGCCGCGTTGGGCGGCGTGCCCTGCTGCGCCGCCTGGCGCGCGGCGACGATGCCGGCGATGTCGCGCACCATCGCGACCGGCACCCGCACCTCGAAGCGCGCCACGATCTTCTTCAGCAGCGTGTTCATGTCCTGCAGGTCGGCCTCGACCGCGCCGAGCAGGCCGACGCGGCCGCGGATGCTGGCCTTGTTGCCGTGGAAGCGGGCGCTGATCTCGTCGATCTCGAGGGCCGAGCCGCGTGCGATGGCGGCCTTGCCGAAGTCGAGGAACAGCGGCTTCATGGCCGCCAGCTGCTGCTCGGGCGTCATCGTCTTCAGCTGCTCGCGGCGGCGCTCGCCGGCCTCCTGCAGCGCCGCCATCGAGGCCCGGTCGATGTTTACGAAGCGCATGTCGAAGCGTATGTCCTCGACCTTTTCGCCGGCTGCGGAAATGGCGCCGATCCGCTGCTGGAACAGCATGTCGATCGACTTCGGGTGCTCCACGCTGCGCCAGCCCACGCGCACGTCGTCCATGGTCACGACCGAAGCGCCGGGCTTGGCCATGCCGCGCACGCTGGCGATGCGCACCTGGCCGTTGCCGAACCAGAGCTTGTCGCGGCTGCGGGACTGCTGTCCGGACACGGTGATGCCTTCCGCGCTCAGGCGCAGGTTGGCGTCCTCGGCGGCCAGGGTATTCCAATGGCCCTTGAAGCCGACGGTCTTGCCGGCCTTGTCCATGTCGAGGTCGAGCAGGGCCGCGTCCCAGTCGACGCGCGAATCGTCCTGGCCCGTGTAGTGCAGCGGCTGCAGGGCGAACCGGTAAGCCAGGCGGCCTGCCTTGGCCTGCTGCCGTTCGACCGTGAAGGGCTGCTCGTTGCCGAACACCGCGCGCAGCTTGGCGGCGGTCTGCGGGGTGTAGCGCACGCTCGCGATGCCGTCCAGCTGGGCGGGGAGGGGCAGGCGCGGATCCTGGGCCAGCTGCAGCTCGCCCAGGGCGGACTGCAGGGCGTCCGCGACCGGTCCCGGGGCGGGCCTGGCAGCGGGCTTGGCGATGGGCGGACGGTCCGCGGCGAGCGCGGGGACGGCCAGCAGCGCTGCCGCCAGCAGGGAAGACGAGAGGACAGTTTTCACGGGAGGGCCGGATCGTTGTTATGTTTCCAATTATTAACGACTCGTCTTAAAAAGTCATTAACCAGGAGAGTCATTCATCAAGGCGCGGCGCTGCCCGGCGGCGGCTGGCGGTACAATAACGGATTAGTCAATCTTTCCTTCTTTGAGAGTAGAGAACACCATGGCCGTCAATTCTCCCCTGCCCGTCGCCAGTGAGCTGAAACCCGTCAATGGCATCGACATCGGCTTTGCCGAAGCCGGCATCAAGAAGCCGAACCGCAAGGACGTGCTGCTGATGAAGCTCGCCGAGGGCGCCACCGTCTCCGGCGTGTTCACCAAGAACCGCTTCTGCGCCGCGCCGGTCCAGGTGAGCAAGGCCAACCTGGCGGCCGTCGCCGATGGCGGCAAGCCGATCCGCGCGCTGGTGGTCAACACCGGCAACGCCAACGCCGGCACCGGCGAGACCGGCCTGGCTGCTGCCCGCGCGACCTGCGACGAAGTGGCGCGCCTGCTCGGCATCGACGCCCAGCAGGTGCTGCCGTTCTCGACCGGCGTGATCCTGGAACAGCTGCCGGTGCAGAAGATCGTCGCCGCGCTGCCGGCTGCCGTTTCGAACCTGAAGCAGGACAACTGGTTCAACGCGGCCGAAGCCATCATGACCACCGACACCCAGCCGAAGGCGGCCTCGGTCACCACGACCATCGGCGGCCACACCGTCACGCTCACCGGCATCAGCAAGGGCGCCGGCATGATCAAGCCGAACATGGCGACCATGCTGGGCTATCTGGCATTCGACGCCAAGGTCGCCCAGCCCGTGCTGGACGAACTGGTGCGCTACGCCGCCGACCGCTCCTTCAACTGCATCACCATCGACGGCGACACCTCGACCAACGACTCCTTCATCCTGATGGCGACGGGTACCGGCTCGCTTCGCATCGATTCGACCGACAGCCCGGACTATATCGCCCTGCGCGATGCCGTCACCGGCATCTCGACCCACCTGGCCCAGCAGATCATCCGCGACGGCGAAGGCGCGACCAAGTTCATGACCATTTCGGTGGAGCAGGGCCGCGACATGGAAGAGTGCCGCAAGATCGCTTATTCCATCGCCCACTCGCCGCTGGTGAAGACCGCCTTCTTCGCCTCGGACCCGAACCTGGGCCGCATCCTGGCCGCGATCGGCTATGCCGGCGTCGACGACCTGGACACCACCAAGCTCGATCTCTACCTGGACGACGTGCTGGTGGCGAAGGCCGGCGGCCGCAACCCCGAGTACAAGGAAGAAGACGGCCAGCGCGTGATGAAGAAGGCCGAGATCCTGGTGCGCGTCGAACTGGGCCGCGGCGATGCCAATGCCACGGTCTGGACCTGCGACCTGTCGCACGACTACGTCTCGATCAACGCCGACTATCGCTCCTGAATTTCGCTCTTCATGAACCAGCTCGACCAGTTTCTGCATCGCGCCGAGAACCTGCTGGCCAGGCTCGAGGCGATGCTGCCCCCGGCCGTGCCGCGCGAGCCGGAGTGGGGGCGCAGCTTCGCCTTCCGCTGGCGCAAGCGGCCCGGCGCCGGCCCCAACGGCCAGAAGTACCTGCAGCCGGTGCTGCACGCCTCGAACATCCGGTTGGACGACCTGCAGCATGTCGGCCGCCAGAAGGAGCAGATCGAACAGAATACCCGCCAGTTCGTCGCGCGGCGCCCGGCCAACAACGTGCTGCTGACCGGCGCACGCGGCACCGGTAAATCGTCGCTGATCAAGGCCTGCCTGAACGGCTTTGCCGGCCAGGGCCTGCGCCTGATCGAAGTCGACAAGACGGACCTGGCCGACCTGCCGGACATCGTCGACCTCGTGGCCGGCCGTCCGGAGCGCTTCGTGATCTTCTGCGACGACCTCAGTTTCGAAGAGGGCGAAGCCGGCTACAAGGCGCTGAAGGTGGCGCTGGACGGCAGCATCACGGCGCAGTCGGACAATGTGCTGATCTACGCGACCTCGAACCGCCGTCACCTGATGCCGGAAAAAATGTCGGACAACGCCGGCTACAGCCACGGCGACGACGGCGACCTGCATCCCGGCGAGACGGTCGAGGAAAAGATCTCGCTGTCCGAGCGCTTCGGGCTGTGGCTGTCCTTCTATCCCTTCAAGCAGGACGACTACCTGGACATCGTCGGCCACTGGCTGCAAAGCTTCGGCTGCGCGCCCGCGCAGATCGAGGCGGCGCGCGCCGACGCCCTGCGCTGGGCGCTGGGACGCGGCTCGCGTTCGGGACGGGTGGCCTGGCAGTTCGCCAAGGATTACGCGGGCAAGCTGGGGCAGGTCGATGGCTGAGGCAGGCAAGAAACCGATCGACGTCGCCGTCGGCATCCTGATGCGCGAGAACGGCGACGTGCTGCTCGGCCAGCGCCCGGAAGGCAAACCCTACGCCGGCTACTGGGAATTCCCGGGCGGGAAAGTCGAGCAGGGCGAGGACATCTTCCACGCCCTCCAGCGCGAATTCGTCGAAGAGCTGGGCGTACACATTGTCAGCGCCGAACCCTGGTGCTGCGTCGAACACGTCTACGAGCACGCCCACGTGCGGCTGTACTTCTACATCAGCCGCGAGTGGACGGGCGAGCCGCAAAGCCTGGAAGGACAGGCCTTCGCATGGCAGGGCGGCTACTCCGTCAGTCCGCTGCTGCCGGCCACCATTCCCTTGCTGGCGTGGCTGGACAAGGTGCGCTATCCGGCTTGAGCCGGCCTGGCCATTTATTGTCTGCTTGACATCACAGCTCAGCTGGAGCACGCTGTCATCTTCTCGACCATCCGGAGTTGACATGCAACGGCGTGCCCTGCTTTTCGTTCTCGCTGCCGCACTGGCAGTTCCCACGGTCCATGCCCAGCAAGCGGACGCCGTCAAAAGCGCGGTCGACGCTGCCGACCGCTGGCTGGCGCTCGCCGACGCCGACGATGGCGCCGCGACCTGGGACCAGGCCTCGGCCTCGTTCCAGGCCGCCGTCTCCAGGTCCGCCTGGGCGGACGCGCTCAGGCAGGCAAGGCAGCCCTTCGGCGCGGCCAAGTCGCGCAAGTTGCTGTCATCGGAATTCAAGACCTCGCTGCCGGGTGCGCCGGCCGGCGAGTATGTGCTGATCCAGTACCAGACGCAGTTCGAACATCGGGCGAACGCGGTCGAGACCGTCGTGCCGATGCGGGAGCGGGATGGTGGCTGGAAGGTGTCCGGTTATTTCGTGAAGTGAAACGTGCTCTCAGGAACAGTATCTAAGGACAGCAACCGCGAATAAGCTGCAACTGAAGTAACCTACTTTTTCTCATCAATAAAAACTACTAATTTAAAAAGAATGCCTGTACACTTGTTATTAAATTAATATATTTTGATAACATCTTTGTATGGGACATCGATCCTCATATTTCGCCTTGCGTGCCGCCTTGGCCGACGCGCTCCGGCTCAGCGACAAGACGCGCCGGCCGCTGCGTTATCCTGTGGCGACCTTTGCCTGGGCCTTGGCCATCCTGGTGCTGGTCTCCTTCGGCATGCTCTACCTGGGCGACAAGCTCAACGCCAGGGGAATGGTGCTGACCCGCTTCATGGGAGCCGGACAGGCCGCCGTGACGGCCCAGATCGGCTATCCCGTTGGCGCGCGCGACCAGGTCATGGTGTTGCTTTACGATGAACAATTCCTGCGAGCGTACGAGAGCGCCTGGCCGATCAGCTACCAGGAACATGCCGATTGGCTGCTGCGTCTGGTTGGGCAGCCTGGTGCGCGTCCCAAGGCGATCTTCCTCGACATTACCTTCAGTCAGGAGCGCGACGACCCAAGTCTGCCGACTCTGAAGAAGGCCCTGTGCACGCTGCGCGACACCTTCCATATTCCGGTGTTCTTGGCGGCGTTGCCGGATGCGGCCACCGGAAAATTGACGGCGCGCGAGGGACTCGGCTCTTGCTTTACCCTGGTTGGAGCGGACTATACCCCCGACCCTCTGGACGGCTATGCCTGGACCTACCCAATGACCAGGCACCTGGAAAAGACAGGCTGGGTGTCAGGTCCGGGCGTGGCGCCTGACCAGCCGGCCTACCGCAGCGCGGCGATGGCGATGGCACTGGACGCAGGGCGAATTACGCTCGGCGAGGAATCGGTGCCGATGGCGCTGGTCTGGGGCCAGGATGCGATGCCTGGCGCGCCTCTAGCCGCACGCGATCGCGGCTGTGTGCCGGGCCGCTCGATGATACGCAACCTTACCCCAGGCCTATTCTTCCAGTTCGCCGAACCGCCACCGCCACTGTGCCCCTATCACCGTACGCTGTCGATGGAGCAGGTTGGTGCCATGCCCGAAGCCCAGCTCGCAGCCATGTTGAAAGGCCGGTATGTCATGGTCGGTGCAAATATCCCTGGTCACAACGATTTCGCCAGGTCTCCGGTGCACGGCCTGGTGCCTGGCGTGCACTATCACGCCATGGCACTCGACAACCTTCTCAGCTTTGGCCCGCGCTACAAGCTCAATCTCGAATGGAACCCCGAAGGCATGGCTATCCTTTTCTGGCCGGGCTTGCTGACGGTGCTAGCTGTGTTGGCCATGCGCTGGTTGTGGTCATGGGTGTTTGCGAGCTTACGAATGGAAATGCGCAGGAGGGCGGGTGCGCGTCGCTGGGCGTCCACGGACTGGCTCCGTAACTGGACCGACGAGGCAACCCGGCGCGGCCGGACCGGACTGGCGCTGATCGGGACTCTGGCTTGGGCCGGACGCCTGACCCTGCAGTTCGTCAGCGCGGCCTTGTTCATCGCATTGCTCCAAAAAGTATTCCGGGCCGGCATGCTTCCGGTCGTCGAGCTGATCGGCATGACCTTGTTCGCCGAAGCGGTTGATTACCTCGAACGCCTGCGCTGGTACGTTTTTGGCAAGGAGGCCGCCGAACGCGCAGCCAAAACCGAGCACGAAGCCCGGCCTACTGGACCACAACCCACCACTTGAGAGGACGCATATGAACATCGGCAAGCTCACGCTCCTTACCTGTCTCGCACTTTTCGGCGGCGCCGCACTGGCCCAGCAGATGATCGTCGCCCCCAGCCCCGAAAGCAGCACAAGCATCGACCTGTATCAGGCACCCGACGCCTCCCTGCAGCCGCACCAGATCAAGGTGGCCGAGGCGGGGCTGCCTTTGCAGGTACAGGCGCGTCAGGGCGGCTTCCTGAAAGTCGACATCGGCGGGCAGCCCTACTGGATCCGCAGCGCCAAGGTGCGCGTGAGCCGCAGCAGCACCGCCAACTGCGGAGCACTGGCCACGCTCGCCCCACGCGGCCAAACCGCATCTACCCCGGGGGCGAGCGATGATGTCTGCGGCAAGCCAAACTGAACGGATATACGGGGTGCCGCGTACTCGCCTGCTTGCCGCGGCGCTAGGCACGGTCCTGCTGGCGGGGTGCTCCGCGGTACCAAGCGGCATGCCTGCGCTTCCGTTCGTCGGGCCTGCGGCGAGCGCGCCGCCGAATCCACTCGGCCCCCTGGAACCGCCCCAGGCCCGCACTTGGCCCGATGCTGCCCAGGATGTGCTGAACCAGCGCGCCCGTGGCTTCGGCCTGGTCCACGCACCGGAGCTGCAGCGCTACCTGAACACCTTGTACGCACGTATCAAGAGCCAGGCTGGAGTGCCGGCATGGCCAGGCGGGGTGTACATCGTAGCCAACGAAGCGCTCGAGGCTTATGCCACCGCCGCCGGCAACATCTATGTTTCGCTTCCCTGGCTGACTTCGGTCGAAAGCGAGGACGAGCTCGTTGCATTGCTCAGTCACGAGTTCGGACACGTCTACCTGCACTACCATCAGCTCGAAGGCGCTATCGAGGGTGCCGACATGGCTGCGGGAACTGTCGGGATTGGCGTCTCGTTGGCGAAGAAGACCGACCAGGTCACCGGTTGGAACCAGCTCGACAGCCTGATGGCGGCTTATTCCCTCGGAAAGGGCTTGGCCACCACTGTGTATAGTCGATCGCAGGAAAGCGCGGCCGACAGCTTTGGCTTGAACCTGTCACTGAAGCTGCATTATTCCTACGAGCACGGACTGAAGGCCTTTCTCGAACGCATCGCCAGCTGGGAAGAGAGCACCCAGAAACGCGAGGCACAACGACAGGAAAAATTACTTGCGGCGATACGCGCCGATGCGATGGTGAAGGCGCAGAAATCTGCGGGCGGCGGCAAGACGCCGGATGCGGTCCAGTTGCGGGTCGCCCAGGCCACTGGAGAAGTACAGGGCACGATCGGCGCAACCCTGCAGGGCTGGGGCTTCCAGCTCGAGCAAACCATGGGTAAGCTGCGAAGCGACCACCCAGACATCACCGAGCGTATCGACGCCCTCGCTCGTGCCGTCGAGGCTGCTCCCGCCGCGCAGGGCGACGCCGATCCGATCGTTGCACCGCTGGTGGCCGCGCGTAAGGAAAAGCGCACGGCCGCCATCCTGGCCAATTATGAGCTCGCCTTTCGCGCGCTTGGCGCGCCGGATGATCCCGCCTCGCTGGCGGCGGCGAAGCGCGCGACGTCCGAGCCGACGGCCGCGCACGCGGTCCCGCTGTTTGCGCTGTATACCGTTCTCGGACAGCAGCCGGTGGTGCAAAACCGGCGCGTCACCGATCCCGGCCAAGTCCTCGAAGCCAATTTCCGTTCCGAGCAGGACCGCGCCTGGAAGCTGTACACGGTACGCAGCGCTGGACTCAGGGCCACGAACGGGACGCCGGCAGCGAAAAAGGTCATCGAGTCCGGCTTGGCCTTTTTCGGCAAGGCCGAAGACGCTTGGCCGGACGCTATCCGCTTCTATGGAGAGACCCAAGGCTGGGATGAAGCCAAGCGCCGCGCGGCCGAATGCGGCAAGCAGTTCCGGCGTGCTGCGGCGCGCTGTACCGCGGCAGCCGCCAGTCCGGCTGAGCAGGCAGAAGCCGATCGCAAGGCCAAGGCGAAGACGGACAATCTGGTAGACAAGTACATCAAGAAGAAATAGCGGTAACTGGGGGCATTCAGCGCCGAGTAGTGAACGCGGCGGGAGCCAAGGGCTGCGCGACCATCCGCACGCCGCAATGCGCGGCCGAGGTCAAGGCGGCGCTGTATGCCTGGCGCTGAACCACTTCGCGGTGGCCTGCTACCTGTGCGGGCGGCCAGTAAAGCCCGGCTCCTGATGGACGCCCTGCGCGGCGAGATCCATGTCGTGACCTGGGCCTGGAGCGCAGCGAACCCGCCTTCGTGCACGACCGCGTCATCCGCGAGCTGGCGCGCGGCTGAACTCAGCCCTTGGCCTGGCGCGCCAGATTCTCCGGATAGCGCGCGCCTTCGATCGGGATGCTGGCGGCCGCCTGCGTGATGCCGGTGAGTTCCTCCGCTGTCAGTTCGAGTGCCAAGGCGCCGAGGTTCTCGTCCAGCCGGTGCAATTTGGTCGTGCCCGGAATCGGGACGATCCAGGGCTTCTGCGCCAGCAGCCAGGCCAGCGCCACCTGGGCCGGCGTCGCGCCTTTCTGCTGCGCGACCTGGCCCAGCAGCTCGACCAGGGCCTGGTTGGCCTTGCGCGCCTCGGCCGTGAAGCGCGGCAGGCTGTTACGAAAATCGTTGCCGTCGAACTGGGTGGTCTCGTCCATCTTCCCGGTCAGGAAGCCGCGCCCGAGCGGGCTGAAAGGCACGAAGCCGATGCCGAGTTCCTCGAGCAGCGGCAGGATCTCCTGCTCGGGCTCGCGCGTCCATAGCGAGTACTCGCTCTGCAGCGCGGTCACGGGCTGCACCGCATGCGCGCGGCGGATGGTGTCCGGCCCGGCTTCGGACAGGCCGAAGTGCTTCACTTTGCCTTCCTTGATCAGCTGGCCGACGGTGCCGGCCACGTCCTCGATCGGCACGTTCGGATCGACGCGGTGCTGGTAGAGCAGGTCGATCGTGTCGACCTTGAGGCGCTTGAGCGAGGCTTCGGCCACTTCGCGGATGTGTTCCGGGCGGCTGTCCAGGCCGGACCAGCGCGTGCCGCCGTTCGGATCGGGCGCGAAGCCGAACTTGGTGGCGATGACGACCTGCCCGCGCAGCGGCGCCAGCGCTTCGCCGACCAGTTCCTCGTTGTTGAAGGGGCCGTAGACTTCGGCCGTATCGAAAAAGCTGACGCCGCGCTCGACCGCCGTGCGCAGCAGGGCGATCATGGCCTGGCGGTCCGGCGCCTGGCCGTAGGCATGGGTCATGCCCATGCAGCCCAGGCCGAGTGCCGAGACTTCGAGATTTCCCAGCTTACGTTTTTGCATCGGGGCCTCCTGACAAAAAAGTGAAGAACGACTATAGCAGCCGATTCACTTTGGCGCCGGAGGCCCGGCTTGCGCGCGGCATTACTCGCTCAGCGGATCGTCCTGGGCATCGCCTGGCGTGGCGCCCGGGATCGTGTATTTTTCCTCGGCCCAGGCGCCGAGGTCGATTTGCTTGCAGCGGTCGGAGCAGAATGGACGGAACTGGTTTTCAGGCTTCCATTCGACTTTCTTGCCGCAGGTGGGACAGGATACGACGGTCATGACAGATTTCAGAAGTTGCAGAGGGTGAGTTCGAATGGTACATCGTCTTCGAGCGCCCTGGGTTTCAGGTTCTCGCCCTGGTTCGTGAAGCGCACCCACAGCATGTATTTATTGGCCGAGATTTCCGGAATCGCGCCCAGGCTGTCGTCGATCGATAGGCGCAGCATCTGGTAGACCTTCCCCTGCAGCATCTGCTGGTAGCTGCCGGCCACGGCGATCATCTTGACCGGGCCGCCGGAATCGCGCAGCAGGCGCAGCACCAGGGCCAGGGCGTCGAACAGCGGGGCCTGGGGCGCGAACCAGCCCATGATGTCGGCGTGGCGCTGCGCGGCGGGGCGGTGCTGCCAGGCGTAGTAGGAAGGCAGGTCGAATTCGCAGGCGCCGCCCGGCATCACGGTGCGGCCGCGGATGCTCATCAGCCACTCGTTGTCGCGGATGTTCTGGCCGGTCTTGCCCTGTGCGTTGACGAGGGCATTGCTGACCGTGTCCAGCTCGGCCAGCACGGCATCGAGCATTTCGGTGGCGACCGCGGGATTGCTGCGGTAGCTCAGCAGGCTTTGCTTCTGGCGTTCCAGTTCCTGCAGCAGGTCGGACTTGAGGTCGGCGCGCCCGGCCACTTCCAGCATGTCGAAGATCGTCGCGAGAGCGACATGGTGCTGCAGAGGATGCTCCTGGTTCACAAAGAACTTGAACTTCTCGTACAGGTCCTCGAGCCGCAACAACGTGCGAATCCGCTCGTTGAATGGGTATTCGTAGACGATCAAAGTGGCATTCCTCTCGGCGTAGGCTGGCGCGACCACGTGATTCTGAACCATCGTGGGCAAAATTACAAACGATCGTTCGGTGCGGCCGCCAATCTTGCCGCTTCGTCAAGATAAAAAGCGTGCAGGCGTTCCACCTGCGGTTCCAGGGCATCGAGGCCGTCGTCGTTGAGGATGATGTCGTCGGCAGCAAGCCGGCGCTGGGCGCGCGTGACCTGGGCCGCCATGATGGCGCGCACCTGGGCTTCCGCCAGGCCGTTACGCGCCATCACGCGCGCCACCTGGACTTCTTCCGGGCAGTCGATCGCCAGGATTCGCGCCACCCGCTCGCGCCAGGTGCCGGACTCGATCAGCAGCGGCACCGCGAAGATCACGTAGGGGCCGCTGGCCAGCAGGGCGGCGGCGGCGGTCGCTTCGCGTATCCTCGGGTGCAGGATGGCTTCCAGGCGGGCCCGCGCGCCGGGATCGGAAAACACCAGCGCGCGCATCTTCGCGCGGTCCAGCGCACCCTCGGGCGTGGCGAACGCCGGGCCGAATTCGGCGAGCAGGGCCGGCATGGCCGCGCCGTGCGGGGCGGTGAGGGAATGGGCGATCTGGTCGGTGTCGATGACCGAGGCGCCGCGCGCCGCAAACAGGTCGGCGACCGTGGTCTTGCCGCAGCCGATGCCGCCGGTCAGGCCGACGGCGAATCGCAGGGCGGGCGTGGAATCCTGTTTATCCATTCAAGGCTGCGCCAGCCCGATGGCCAGGCGCGTCAGTTCCGGTCCGTAGAAGAGCGCGATCATACCAGCCCCCGCCAGATAGGGGCCGAACGGGATGTACTCGCCCTTTTTCTTCCGGCCGATCAGGATCATGGTCAGGCCGACGGCGGCGCCGACGAAGGAGGACAGCACGATGATCGTCGGCAGCATCTTCCAGCCGAACCAGGCGCCGAAGGCGGCCAGCAGCTTGAAGTCGCCTTCGCCCATGCCGATATGCCCGCGCACCAGTTCATAGGCGCGCGCCACGGCCCACAGGAAGAGGTAGCCGCCGACGGCGCCGAGCACCGCATCGCGCAGCGGCACCAAGCTGCCGTCCAGGTTGACCAGGAGGCCCAGCCACAGCAGCGGATAGGTGAGGTCGTCCGGCAGTTCCTTGTGGTCGACGTCGATCAGGGTCATCGAGATCAGCAGGTAGGTGAAGACCAGCGCCGCCAGGCCCACCCAGCCGCTGCCGAAATGCCAGACCAGCAGCCCGGACAGGATGCCGCTGACCGCCTCGACGACCGGATAGCGGGCCGAGATCGGCGCCTTGCAATTGCTGCACTTGCCGCGCAGGACCAGCCAGCTGACGATCGGGACGTTTTCCAGCGCCGTGATCTGGTGGCCGCAATGCGGGCAGGCCGACCTCGGCACCATCAGGTTGTAGCGCTCCGGGAAGGGCATCGGCTTGCCCTCCTTGTCGGCGATGTAGTTGTCGATCTCGCGCTGGCGCATGATCGGCAGGCGGTGCACGACCACGTTCAGGAAGCTGCCGATCAGCAGGCCGAAGATGGCGGCCGCGATGGCCGGGATCAGGCTGGCGGGCGCGGCGAATAAGAGGGTGTCCGGGTGCATGGGTGGGAAGGCAGAAAATGGGTTTATTCCGTGAATCAACCTATTCTATGGGGTTTTGCCGGCTTTGGGCAGCCGATCCTGTTGCTCCGCCCAGCGCGCGAAGTAGCTGCCGACCCACAGGTCGCCCTCGTAGCTGAGATGGCCGATGTCGCGGTACATCAGGTGGCCGTCGATCATGGCCCTGCATTGGCGCTCGTCGCACAGCGCGTCCGAGGCGCGGAACCACTCGACCTCCGGGAACATGCGCGCCGTCTCCTTGCGGATCTGCTCGTGCTGCTCGACCTGGCTGTCCCATTCGCTGCGCGGAATCGCGCACGGCGAGGTGGTGGCCGACGAAGCCACGCCGGCGCGCTTGATGCAGGTGCGCGGGTCGAAGGACAGGTCCGGGATGTCTTCGATGACGATCACGCGCTTGCCGGCGGCCAGGAAGCGGCGGTAGGTCTCGCGCGCGGCATCGATCGCCGGCCTGGAGCCGGGAGCGAAGCCGAGCCGCAGGTGGGTCGCGAAGATCACGGTCTTGATCGACGGCGTCTTCAGCGCCAGTTCCAGCATCGGCTGGGTCGCCTTCTGGTACGGGTCGTCGCCGGCCGCCAGGTTCCAGTAGGGGACGCGGGTGCCCATCATCATCAGGTTCTCGCCCCGGCCCTTGTAGTAATTCGTGAGGCCGGCCACCACGTGGTAGGCGTGGCTGTCGCCGAGCAGGGCCACGGTCGGATCGCGGTCCGGCCAGGCCAGCAGGCAGTATTCGTACATGGAGGCGAAGCCGTAGCGCTGCTTGCAGGCGGCGGCGTTGTCCTTGTCCTCGACGATGATAAGGGCCTTCTGGTTGGCCAGGTTGTCCTGGATCGGCGCGCGCTTGGGCAGCCCCTCGCTGGTGAACACGTAAGCGCCGGCCAGGCCGGTGGCCGCCATCAGTGCGCACAGCAGCGCCACCGGCATGCGCGCCCGGCGGCCCGACAGGCCGCGCAGGGGCCGTTCCAGCAGCAGGTAGGACAGCCAGGCCAGCACCAGCGCCGCCAGCACGGCGGCGATGCGGATGCGCGGCGCCGGCAGGTGGCCCTCGACGATCTGGGCGAAGGACAGCAGCGGCCAGTGCCACAGGTAGAAGGGATAGCTGATCAGGCCGATCCCGACGGCGAGCCGGTTGCCCAGCACGACCCGGTTGATCCAGGCGCGCGGACCGGCGGCGATGAGCAGCACTGCCGCCGCCACCGGCACCAGCGCCCGCCAGCCCGGAAAATGCTCCTGCTTGGTGAGCGCCACGCCGAAGGCCAGCAGGGCCAGGCCGAGCAGGGCCATGCCGTTTGCCTTCCCGTCCGTCGTACCGGCGGCGGTGTTGCGGTGGGCGGCGCAGGCCAGCAGCGCGCCGGCCAGCAGTTCCCAGGCGCGGCTCAAGGGCGAATAGAAGGTGGCGGTGCCGTGGTGGGTGACGCCGGCCGCGTTCAGCACGAAGGACAGCAGCGCCAGCGCGGCGGTGACGAGCACCAGGTTGGCGCGCCGGCGCCAGGCCAGCAGCAGCACGGCCGGCCAGACGATATAGAACTGCTCCTCGATCCCCAGCGACCACAGGTGCAGCAGGGGCTTGGTGTCGGCGCTGGTGTCGAAGTAGCCGACCTGGGCCCAGTAGAAGAAGTTGGCGGAGAAGCTGGCGCCGCCGCCCACGTGCTTGCCCAGCTGCGCATACTCGTCGGGGAACAGCGCGTACCAGCCGAAAGCGAGGCAGGCGAACATGACCGCCAGCAGCGAGGGGAAGATCCGCTTGACGCGGCGCACATAGAAGCCGGCGATGCTGAAGCGGTCCTGCTGCAGCTCGCGCAGCAGGATGCCGGAGATCAGGAAGCCGGAGATGACGAAGAACACGTCGACGCCGATGAAGCCGCCCGGCAGCAAGGTCGGGAAGGCGTGGAACAGGACCACCGACAGCACCGCGACGGCGCGCAGGCCGTCGATGTCGGGGCGGTAGGGAAGGTGGGTGGTGGCGGCAGGCGTGGCGGCCTTCGGCGTTTCGACGACGCTCGACGGTTCGATGCTCAAGATTCAGGACCCCGGTGATGATGCAATTTTGCAATTTACTATTGTCATCTACCGGGGCCCGCAGTGCAAGTTCAGCCGGCCTTGGCTCCCGCGAAATGCGCCTCGATCTCCTCGAGGGTCTTGCCGCGCGTCTCGGGCAGCAGGAAGGCCGCGGCCAGGAAGTACACCACCGAGCAGGCCGCGCCGAAGAAGAACACCGCGGAGTAGCCGTGGCGGCCGACGATCGGCAGGAACAGGGCGGCGAAGGCGGTCGACACGAACTGGTTGATCAGGAGGGCGATGCTCATGCCGTTCGAGCGGATCCGGGTCGGCATCAGTTCCGACAGCGCCAGCCACACGCAGACGCCGGGGCCGACCGCGAAGCTGGCCACGAATACGGCGATCGCCAGCGCCACCTGCCAGCCGCGTTCCGGCGGCGGCAGGGCGCCCAGGCGCGCGCTTTCGATCGTCAGCGGCGCGGCGCTCGCCGCGGCCGGATCCGGGAAGGGGTTCAGGTGCAGGCGGCGGAAGGCCTTGCCCAGCACGCTGTCCGGCTGCACCGCATCGGCGCGGCGCGCCTGCAGCAGCGGCAGGGCGGGATCGTCGCTGCGCAGGGTCTGCACATTGGTGAAGGGGCCGTAGGCATAGGCGACCGTGAGCAGCTGCGGCCCGGCGCCGGCGCCGGCCGCGGCGTCGAGGCGCTGCAGGGTGGCCGCATCCAGGCGCAGCGCCAGGCCGTCGTCCTTGATCATGGCCGCCACCGCCGTGCCGACCTCGCGCTGCTGCGCCTCGGTATCGTGGAACAGCAGGCCGGCCGCCAGCGAGGCGATCACGATGCCGGCGCTGCCCAGCATCAGTAGCGACTTCCTGCCGAGGCGGTCGACCAGGAACACGGCCAGCATCGTCATCAGGGCGTTGATCACCTTGAGCATGACGTCGGCGGCGTTCGCGGTGGCGCCGGGCAGGCCGGCGCGGTCGAGGATGTTGACCACATAGGCCAGCACCGAATTGATGCCGGTGKCCTGGGTGCAGGCCAGGATCAGGCAGGCCAGCAGGAAGGGGAAGACGTAGCGGCGCGACAGCAGCGGATCGGCGGCGTTGCGGGCGGCCGGAATGCGCTGCATCTCGGCCAGTTCGAGCTCGGCCTCGGCCGGCGTGCGGGTGCGCAGCAGGGCCGCGCGGGCTTCGCGGTCGCGGCCGCGGCGCGCCAGCCAGCGCGGCGACTCGGCCAGCAGCAGGCAGCCGGCGGTGAAGACGAGGCCGGGCGCCAGGCACATCCAGAAGATGGCGCGCCAGGCGTGGTCCTTGGCCGCCACTACGGCCGCCGCGCGCAGCTGCTCGGGCAGGGCCGCCGCGGCCTGCGAGGCGGTCTCCACGCTGCGCGCCTGTACCAGCCCGATCACGGCGGCGGCCACCAGGCCCACCGTCAGCAGCAGCTGGAACAGGGCGGCGCCGCGTCCGCGCTGGCGCGCATGCAGGCATTCGGCCAGGTAGAGCGGCACGATCACGCCGATCAGGCCGCCGCTCACGCCCTGCAGCAGGCGTCCCAGCAGCAGCGGCACGTAGCCGTCCGCCAGCGCGATGATCGGGATGCTGAGGACGAACAGGAAGCCGGCCAGCGCCATCGCCGCGCGCCGTCCGATCAGGTCGGCGAGAAAGCCGGCGAACAGCGAGGACAGCACGGAGCCGAGCAGCACCGCGGCCACGATGAAGCTCAGTTCCTGGGCGCCGAGCTTCCAGGCCAGCGAGGCGGTCGATTCCAGGTAGGGCAGGGCGCCGGCGATGATGCCGACGTCGATCCCGTACAGCAGGCCGCCCATGCCGGCGATGCACAGGAGGTAGGCGGTGGAACGGGCGGGGGAGGCGGAAAGCATGGCGGACATCATGGCTCCGTTAAGAAAAATCGATGGCTTCGCCTTCGACGAAGACGGCGGTCGGCTGCAGGTCGGCGTCGAGGACGACGATGTCGGCCCAGGCGCCGGGCGCCAGGCGGCCGCGCTGGTGCTCGCCCAGGTAGTCGGCCGGGAAGCGCGACAGGCGGTCGCTGGCGTCATGCAGGGTCAAGCCGATATCGACGAAATTGCGCAGGGCCTGGTCCATGGTCAGGGCGCTGCCGGCCAGCGAGCCGCTGCCGAGCCGCACGCAGCCCTGGCACTTGAACACGCGCTGGCTGCCGAGCGCATACTCGCCGTCCGGCATGCCGGTGGCGGAGGTGGCGTCGGTCACGCCGTACAGGCGCGGGATCGCGCGCAGCGCCGCGCGCAGGGCGCCGGGGCCGACGTGCTGCAGGTCGGGGATGACTTCCGCGTACTCGGCATGCGCGAGGGCCGCGCCCACCATGCCCGGCTCGCGGTGGTGCAGGGCGCTCATGCCGTTGAACAGGTGGGTGAAGCCGGCGGCGCCGGCCTGCAGGGCGGCCAGCCCGTCCTCGTAGCTGCCGGCGCTGTGGCCGAGCTGGACCCGGATGCCCATCGCCGCCAGCTGCGGGATCAGCGCCAGGTGGCCGTCGATTTCCGGCGCCAGGGTCAGCACGCGGATCGGCGCGATCGCATGCAAGGCGCGCACCAGTTCCAGGCTGGCGGTCATGACGTCGGGCGGCTGGGCGCCCAGGCGGGCCGGGTTGATGAAGGGGCCTTCGAGGTGCACGCCCAGCATGCGGGCGGCGCCGGCCGGACGTTCGCCGATCGGGCCGGCCAGGCCGCCCAGGGCCTTGCGGATCGCGGCTTCGCGCGCCGTCATGGTGGTGCCGAGCAGGGAAGTGGTGCCGTGGCGCGCATGGTGGCGCGCCACCGTGGCGCCGGCATCGCCGCCCTGCATGATGTCGACGCCGCCGGCGCCGTGCACGTGCAGGTCGACGAAGCCGGGCAGGATCCACGGTCCGCCGGCGGCGGCCGAATCCTCGCTGATGCTGGTTATACGTTCACCGAATCGGATACTGCCTGCGATCCAGCCGTCGGGGGTGAGGATTCTGCCGTCGAGCACTCTCTATTCCGCGATATGTAATTCGATGCCCAGCTTGAGCAGCCCCTCGCGGTACTCGGGGCTGATGCCGGCATCGGTGATGATGGTATGGACCCGGTCCAGCTGCGCGATGCGGTGCAGGCTGACCCGGCCGAACTTGGAACTGTCGGTCAGGACGATGATGCGCTTGGCGCGCTCGACCATCATGCGGTTCAGGCTCGCCTCGGCCTCATGATGGGTGGTGACGCCGAACTGCAGGTCGAGGCCGTCCACGCCCAGGAACAGCTTGTCGAAGTTGTAGACCTGCAGGCAGGCCTCGGCCTGGCTGCCCTGGAAGGACAGCGACTGCTTGCGCAGCAGGCCGCCGGTCAGGATCAGGTCGACGCCGGGGGCGTCGGCCAGTTCCCAGGCGATGTTCAGGCCATTGGTGGCGACCGTGACGCCGCTGGCGTCGAGCAGGTTACGCGCCAGGAAGATGGTGGTGCTGCCGGAGTCGATCACGATGTTGTCGCCGGCCTGCACCAGCGAGGCCGCGAAGGCGCCGATGCGCTCCTTCTGCTCGTGGTACAGGGCGTCCTTCTGGCGCATGGTCTGCTCCGGCGGCGGCACCCGCGTCAGCACGGCGCCGCCGTGGCTGCGCGTGACCAGGCCCTGGCTGCCCAGGGCGGACAGGTCGTGGCGGATGGTCACCGCCGAGACCCCGAGCTGGTCCACCAGTTCGGTCACCTGGACCGAGCCCTGGCGGGAGAGCATTTGCAGGATCGTTTCGCGGCGCTGGCTGGTATTTCGCATGGTGTCGGTCTCGGCTGGTCGGCGTTGGAAAAATGCCGAGCTTAACAGATAGCGACGGGCTTGCCGACTGCCGCCATATTGCGGCTGCAGGCACGCGCATACTGGGCCAGTACGAGGCCGATCCGGTGCTCCACCAGCGCCAGCGGATCGGTCGACAGGCGGCCCTGCAGCACCTCCAGGTACTGGTCCGGCAGGTACTGGCTGAGCAGGGGCAGCGGAATCCCGCGCCCACGCAGGTTGGCGAACAGGCGCTCGACGGCGGCGGCGACCGGCGGCTCGCCCCAGTAGTAGCGGCAGCGGTCGCTGAGCGCATAGCGGCGCAGCAGGCGCTGTTCCTCGCTGCTGCCGTGATAGTGCTTGCGCCAGTGGGCGGGCTTGGCCAGCATGACCTCGTCCAGCACCTGCATCAGGCGCGAACTGTCGGTGGCCGGCACCAGTTCGTCCTCGATGCTGCACAGGGCCAGCAGGCCTTCGCGCATGGCGAAGGTGGCGGCCGGGCCGACCTTCAGGATCGCGAAGTGGTCGCGCACCATCTGGTGCAGCGCGATCTCGCGCTGGTAGTCGGTCGAGTGGGCTTCGAACACCAGGCCGGGCTGGTCGGCGATGAAGCCGGAGAGCGCCGCCGCCGGCGCCGGCGCGTAGTGCTGCACCTGGCTGTGGTCGAAGTCGACGCCCGGCTGCACCACCATCGCGATCACGCGGCGCCAGGCGCTGTGCAGGCCGGCGTCGAGGAAGGCGTGGCAATGCACGGACAGGGTGCGGCGCGCCGCCTCGGGGGTGGTCGGGGCGCCGGCGTCGACCAGGCTGGCCTCGCCGCCGGGGATCGGCACTTCGGTGCCGATCACGTACACCGGCGGCGGATGGCCGGCCGCCGCCGCGGCGGCATCGGCGATGCGGGCCAGGCGCGCCGAGCGCTCCGCCACGATCTCGTCGGGCAGGCGTTCGGGATCGTCGGCGCAGCGCATGCTGCAGTCGAGGTGGATCTTGTGGAAGCCGGCGGCGGCGTAGTCGGCCACCAGGGTGTCGGCATGCGCCATCGCGGTGGCGGCATCCAGTTCCTGCCAGGCGTTCGGGCCGAGGTGGTCGCCGCCCAGCACCAGCCGCTCGGCCGGGAAGTCGCGCTCGCGCGCCAGCGCCAGCACGTGCTCGCGGAACATCGCCGGCGTCATGCCGGTGTAGCCGCCGAACTGGTCGACCTGGTTCGAAGTCGCTTCGACCAGCAGCGGGGTGTCGTAGTCGGCGGCCACGCGCATGGCGGCGCCCAGCACCGTCGGGTGGCTGCAGCAGACGCTGTACAGGCCGACGGCGTCGCCGCGCCGGTGCGCCTTGACGATGTCCTGGACGGGGGAGGTCTGGTTCATGGTGTCGCGAAGTCCTTCAATTGTTGGCGGATCAGGAGCGCGGCGCCGCGCACGCCGCCGGCGTCGCCGAAGTGCGGCGGCAGGACCGGCGGCGGGTGGGCGCCGGCGAACAGGTGGCGGCGCAGCGCTTCCGGCAGGTCGCGGTAGAGGTGCGGCAGCTTGGACAGGCCGCCGCCCAGCACGATCGCGTGCGGGTCGAGGCCGAGCACGACGCAGGCCAGGCCGTGGGCCAGCAGGTCGAGGTGGACGTCGAGCGTGCGCCGGGCGATCTCGTCGCCGGCATTGGCGCGCGCGGCGATGGCGAAGGGCTCGGCGCCGTCGCCGCCCAGGTGGCGGTGCAGGCGCTGCATGCCGGGGCCGGACACATAGCGTTCCAGGCAGGCGGTGCGGCCGCAGGGGCAGGGGATGAGGTCGAGGCCGTAGCGCGCGGCCAGGGTGGCCGGCAGCGGCCAGTGGCCCCATTCGCCGGCGATGCCGTTGCGGCCGCGCAGCAAGCTCCCGCCCACGCAATAGCCGGCGCCGGCGCCGGTGCCGAGGATCACGCCGAACATGCTCGGCAGGCCGTCGGCGGCGCCGCCGTCGGCTTCGGACAGGGCGAAGCACTGGCAATCGTTGCCGGTGACGACAGGCCGCGCCAGCGCACCCTGCAGCATGGTCCGCACTTCGCGGCCGTTCAGGGCCGGCACGTTGGAGCTGAGCTGGCGGCCGCTGATGCCGTCGGTGACGCCGGGCAGGCCGATGCCGACCGGCGCATTGGCGCCGAGCGCGGCATCGGCGCGCCGCACCAGGGCGCACACGGCCTCGGTGAAGGCGGCGATGTCTTCGCCCGGGGTGGCGATGCGCTCGCGGTGCACTTCGCGCAGGCCGGCGTCGTAGCTCGCCAGCTCGATCTTGGTGCCGCCGATGTCGATGCCGTGGAAGCCGGCGGGATCAGTCATGCTCATTTTCCCGCTCATGTGGATAGATGGTGACGCCCTGGACGACGCGGTTGACGGTGCCGCTGGCGAAAGGATTGTCGGGGCGCAGGCCGAGGGCGGCCGACTGGTGCAGGGCGTACTGCTGGGCCATCAGCAGCCACAGCGGGGCCAGCCAGGCGTCGCTCCAGTCGGGCGCACCGGCGCCGAAATCGCCGCCCACGCCCACCGTCAGCACGCGGGCCGCCACGCCGTCGCGGCGCAGTTCGTCCAGCAGGTCGGTTTCGTAGCGGCGCGCCAGCGGCTTGCCGCTATAGAACAGCACCACCAGCGAGGCCGCGTTCAGCGCCGACTTCGGGCCGTGGCGGAAGCCCAGCGGGGTATCGGCCATGCCCAGCACGCGGCCGCCGGTCAGTTCCAGCAGCTTGAGGGCGGCCTCGCGCGCCAGCGCTTCGAGCGGGCCGCTGCCGAGGTAGGCGACACGCTCGACCGGATGCGTGGCCAGCGCGGCGACGGCCGGCGCCCATTGCGCCAGGGCGCGTTCCGCGGCATCGGCCAGCTGTTCCGGACGTGCCGCGCTATCGGCATCGCGGCTCAGCACGCACAGCGCGGCCAGCAGCATGGAGGTGAAGCTGCTGGTCATCGCGAAGCCGCGGTCGCAGCTGGCGGCCGGCATCAGCAGCACGCAGGCGGCGGCATCGTTGGCGCCGCGCGCCGCCAGCGCGCCGGAGGCGTTGCAGGTGATATGCAGGAAGCGGGCATCGGCCACGGTGGCGCGCACCAGCTCGACCGCCGCCAGGCTTTCCGGGCTGTCGCCGCTGCGGGCGAAGGACACCAGCAGGGTCGGTGCGCCCGGATCGAGGTAGAGCTCCGGATGGGTGAGCAGGCTGGTGGTGGCGATCGCGCGGACCTGGGCGGCGCAGCGCGCATTCAACTCGTCGGCGACGATCTGGCCCGCATAGGCCGAGCTGCCGGCCCCGGTCAGGATGACGCGCTGGCGCGGATCGTCCAGGCGCTGGCCGAGGAAGGCGGCGACGCGATCCCGGTGGGCGCGCAGGCTGGCCGACAGCGCGCGCCAGACCGCCGGCTGCTGGGCGATTTCCTCGGCAGTATATAAGCCGCCGATGTCCTGCCAGGTGGTCGCATCGCGTTCGAGAAGAGTGGTCATTGGGTATATGCGAAAGTATTCGGTGGAAAAATCATAAATAGTTATTTTCGAAAAGTCAAACACGAAAGATATATCGAAAGATAATTCACGGTTCCGCGTCAATATGCGGGGGAATAGTCATCATCCAGCCCCAATCGGAAGCGAATAATGTGGCAAATTACCAACTAAACGAAAACAACATTACGATATTTTGGCAAAACGAAAGGTTTGCGCGCCATTTTCCTGCGGTTTTGCCGCGTTTTTCCGTGTTTTTCGCGGTTTTTGTTGACCTTATTTATTTTTGTTTCTACATTATGCGAAACAAAACGTAATTTTGAGACACAGATGAACAAGACACCCTTCCGTTTTCGTTTCCTCGCCGGCTGCGTCCTCGCCGCCTGCGCCACCCTTGCCGTGCCGGCGCAGGCGGCCCCCCTGGGCCAGCTGCGCAGCGTCAAGGCCGGCGTCGACGGCCGCTCCTGGGACCTGCGTACCGATACCGGCGCCCATATACAAGTGAGCCTGGCGCGCGCCGACGTCGTGCGTATCTGGGCGGGGCCGGGCGATGCCCTGGCCGGCCCCGGCGACAAGGCCGCGCCGATCGTGGTCGGCACCCCGGCCGCCGAGGTCGCGCACACGGTCGAGGAAACGCCTTCTTACATGACGATCCGCACCGCCGCGCTGGCGCTGCGGATCGACCGCAAGCCGCTGCGCTTCACGCTCTACCGCGCCGGCGACGAGACGCCGCTGTGGCGCGAACTGCAGCCGCTCGACATCGGCGCCAAGCAGGCGGTGCAGGTGCTGTCCAGCGACGCCGGCGAACACTTCTTCGGCGGCGGCCAGCAGAACGGACGTTATGAATTCAAGGGCCGCGAACTGGCGGTGTCCTACTCGGGCGGCTGGGAAGAGGGCGACCGCCCGAATCCCGCGCCCTTCCTGCTCAGCTCAAAAGGCTGGGGCATGCTGCGCAATACCTGGAGCGACGGCAGCTATGACCTGCGCAACCCGGAGCAGGCGGTGCTGCAGCACGCCGAGGGCCGCTTCGACGCCTATTACTTCGTCGGCAAGGACCTGCGCGGCGCGCTCGGCCTGTACACGGAATGGACCGGTCGCGCGCGCCTGCTGCCGCGCTGGGCGCTGGAATACGGCGATGCCGACTGCTACAACGACGGCGACAACGTCAAGAAGCCGGGCACCGTGCCCCAGGGCTGGAGCGACGGCCCGACCGGCAAGACCCCGGACGTGATCGGCAGCGTGGCCAAGCGCTACCGCGAGCACGACATGCCGGGCGGCTGGATCCTGCCGAACGACGGCTATGGCTGCGGCTACACCTCCTTGCCCGAGACCGTGCGCGGCCTGGCCGGCTACGGTTTCCGCACCGGCCTGTGGACCGAGAACGGCGTCGACAAGATCGCCTGGGAAGTCGGCCAGGCCGGCACCCGCGTGCAGAAGCTGGACGTGGCCTGGACCGGCAAGGGCTACCAGTTCTCGCTGGACGCCAACAAGGCCGCCTACGACGGCATCATGAACAACTCGGACAGCCGCCCCTTCATCTGGACCGTGATGGGCTGGGCCGGCACCCAGCGCTATGCCGTCGCCTGGACCGGCGACCAGAGCGCGAGCTGGGACTACATCCGCTGGCACGTGCCGACCCTGATCGGTTCCGGCCTGTCCGGCCAGGCCTATGCCAGCGGCGACGTCGACGCGATCTTCGGCGGCAGCCCGGAAACCTATACCCGCGACCTGCAGTGGAAGAGTTTTACCCCGGTGCTGATGGGCATGTCCGGCTGGTCGGCCGCCGAGCGCAAGCATCCATGGTGGTTCGACGAACCCTACCGCGACATCAACCGCCGCTACCTGAAGCTCAAGCTGCGCCTGACCCCTTACATGTACACCCTGGCGCGCGAAGCCGAGGACAGCGGCGCGCCGCTGGTGCGCGGCCTGATGTGGGACTATCCGCAGGATCCGGCGGCCCTGAGCGAACGCTATAAATACCAGTTCCTGCTGGGCCGCGACATGCTGGTGGCGCCGGTCTACCGCAGCCAGGCCGCCAGCGGCGGCTGGCGCAAGGGCATCCACCTGCCGCAGGGCACCTGGTACGACTACTGGGACGGCCGCCAGGCCACCGCCGGCGCCGCCGGACGCGACCTCGACATCCAGGTCACCCTCGACAAGCTGCCGGTGTTCGTGCGCGCCGGCGCCATCCTGCCGATGTATCCGGAAACGCTGTACGACGGCCAGAAGCCGAAGGACCGCGTCACCTTCGACGTCTACCCGGCGGCGCAGGGCGAATCGGAGTTCGTGTTGTACGAAGACGACGGCAACACCCGCCGCTACCGCGACGGCGAATCCAGCCGCCAGCGCATCCGCATGTATGCCAATGGCGCCGACCTGCAGCTCGAAGCCGGCGCGGTGGACGGCAGCTATGCCGGCCAGGAAGCGCGCCGCGGCTATGGCCTGCGGATGCTGGCGGCACACGCTCCCGCCGCGGTACTGGCGGGCGGCCGCGCGCTGCCGGCCCTGCAGAGCGCGGCGGTGCTGGAGAGCAGCGCCGAAGGCTGGTATTTCGACGCCGCCGACCGCCACGGCACCCTGCACGTGAAAACCGCCGCCCAGGACATCCGCCAGCCGCTGGTGCTGGACGTGCGCGGCGTGCTGGCTGCCCGCACCGACGATGCCTTCCCGGCGGCGCCGGACACCGGCCGCGCGATTCCGGCCGATGCGATCACGGTGATCAACCGTCCGGCCGAGGAACCGGGCCAGAACATCGAGCGCGCCTTCGACGGCAAGCCCGATACCTGGTTCCGCACGGTGCGCAGCCAGGCGGTGCGCAGCGGTCCGCACGAATGGGTGCTGGGCTTCGGCGAACGGCGCCTGATCGACGGCATCGAACTCGCCCCGCGCAACGACAAGCACTGGAAGAGCGGCCAGGTGCGCGACTACGAAGTCTATGTCGGCGACACCAACGGCGACTGGGGCAGCCCGGTGGCGCGCGGCCGCCTCAAGCTGGCCGAAGGCATGCAGACGATTTCCTTCCCGGCCAGCGCCGGCCGCCTGCTGCGCTTCCGCGTGCTGAGCGTGCAGAACCCGGAGGGCGACGGCGCCAGCGCGCTGGATCCGATGGTGACCGCCGCCAGCGGTGCGGTTCCGGCCCGCGCCTACGACGCCGCGCTGCCGGCCGACGTGCCGCCGATCACGCTGTCCGAGTTCCACGTGCTCGAACACCGCGTGGCCGAGCGTCCGGAAATTCAGCGCTACCTGTCCGAGCTGCCGCTGCCGAAAACGGTGGCGCGCGACCGGCCGGCAAGCAAGGCGCCTGAGATGCGCATGAACGGCCTGCGCTTCCGCAAGGGCCTGGGCGTCGGCCCGAGCAGCCGCATCGACCTCGCCCTGGGCGGCGACTGGAACCTACTGCGCGCCGACCTCGGCATCGACGACAGCTGCCGCAGCGCCGGCGGGCTGCAGTTCCAGGTCTGGAGCGGCAGCAAGCTGCTCTACGACAGCGGCCTGGTCAAGGCCCCGGGCGTGGTCAAGCCCGAAATCGACATCCGCGGCCTGCGTGAGCTGAGCCTGCGGACCCTCGGCGCGCAGGGCCAGAGTCCGGCCCAGGTGTGCGCCAACTGGGCCAACGCCCAGCTGACGGGCAGCGAAGGCGCCACCGTCACTCCACGCTGATTCACTCCACAACACGAAACGCAGGCCCCTGTCCCGAACAGGGAGGGGAGCCTGCATCCTTCACCAAGGAGATGTGCATGAAAACCAAGCGCCTTACCCTGCGCAACGACGCCATCCGGCATGCCGCCGCCATCCTGATCGCGCTCGCCGCCGGCGGCAGCGGCCAGGCATGGGCCCAGTCGAACGCCACCACCACCATCTTCGGCGAGGTGCGTACGCCCGCCGGCGCCACGGTGGTCATCGAGAACCTGGCTACCGGCGCCCAGCGCAGCCTGACCCCGGACGCGTCCGGCCGCTACGTGGCGACCTCGATGCCGCCGGGCCGCTATGCGGTCAAGGTGCTGCGCGGCGGCGCGGTGGAAGCCACCCGCGAGGTCGAGGCGCTGGTCGGCTCCGGCGTGGAGGCGAGCTTCGGCGCCGGCGGCGGCGCCACCCAGACCGTGGTGGTGAGCGCGGCGCGCCAGGTGATCGACGTCTCGAATACGAATAACGGTGTGGTGTTCACGGCGCGCGAACTGCGCTCGCTGCCGGTGGCGAACGACATCGCCTCGGTGGTGCAGCTGACCCCGGGCGCGAACCGCGGCACCAACAGCCAGTACGGCAACGCGCCTTCGATCTCGGGTTCCGGCCAGTCCGAGAACGCCTTCTACGTCAACGGCTTCCCGGTGACGAACATCCTGACCCAGGTGGGCGCCTCCGAGCTGCCCTTCGGCGCGATCGCCAACATGCAGGTGCTGTCGGGCGGCTACGGCGCCGAGTTCGGACGCTCGACCGGCGGCGTAATCAACGTGACGACCCGCAGCGGCGGCAACAAGTTCGAGTTCGGCGGCAAGCTGCAATTCCTGCCGGGCCGCCTGCGCGGCGCGCCGGAAAACATCTATTGGCCGAACACCGGCGCCCATCCGGACACCGACGGCAAGCTGCTGTACTGGAACCGCGACAACACGACCAGCAGCCGCGTGACCGGCGTGTACGGCAGCGGTCCGATCCTGCGCAACAAGCTGTTCGCCTTCGTCGCCCTGGAGCGCACCGTCAGCAACAGCGAGGCGGTGGCCGCTTCCACCGATTCCAGCGCCGCCGCCAAGGCGACCAACGGCTGGAGCAGCGCGCACACCGTCACCGACCGCTACCTGGCCAAGCTGGACTGGAACATCAGCGACGATCACCGCATCGAATTCACCCGCCTGTTTGACCGCACCACCGGCAACAGCCAATATTCCGGTTTCGACTACAACGGCTTCAGGCGCGGCAACACCGTCACCGTGGTCAACCCGGAGACCATCAACTGCTGCGGCGGCGGTTCCGCCCCGGGCGCCGATGCCGCCATCCTCAAGTACACCGGCTACCTGAGCGACAACCTGACCGCGACCGCGCTGTACGGCGACACCCGCTCGATCCACCAGCGGATCCCGGTCGGCTACGATCCGACCCTGGCCCAGACCTCGTCGAGCATCACGACCCAGGTGCCGGGCCTGGTCTACAACAACCCGCAGAAGGTGACCGGCAGCCTGCCCGATCCGGCTTCGGAAGACAGCCAGAAGGGCCTGCGCCTGGACCTCGAGTACAAGCTCGGCGCCCACGCGCTGCGCGGCGGTATCGACCGCATCAAGGTCGATTCGCTGGTCGGCACGGTGCTGGCCGGCGGCTACCGCTGGACCTACCGCAAGACCACCAACCCGACCCGCCTGCTGAACGGCGCCTTCGAGACCACCGACCAGGGCGGCGGCTACGGCCCGCAGGGCTATTACGTCAGCAAGGACCTCGACACCAACCTGGCGCGCCCGACCAGCGTGCAGTCGGCCCAGTACCTGCAGGACCACTGGCAGGTGAGCGAGCGCGTGCTGCTCGACCTCGGCCTGCGGCGCGAGCAGTTCACCAACTACACGACCAGCGGCGAAGCCTTCATCTCCCAGCGCAACATGATCGCGCCGCGCTTCGGCGCCACCTGGGACGTGATGGGCGACAGCTCGCTGCGCTTGTTCGCCAACGCCGGCCGCTACCACCTGCCGGTGCCGTCCAACCTGTCCAGCAACATGGCCGCGCCGCTGCTGCGCACCAGCCAGTACTACACCTATACCGGCGTCGACCCGGTCACCGGCGCGCCGACCGGCCTGCACGCGATCAGCGATCCGTATTCGGCCAACAATGCCTACGGCAAGGGCCGTGATGCGCGCGAGGTGACGGCGATCGGCCTCAAGCCGCTGTCCCAGGACGAGGTCTCGCTGGGCTTCGAGCGCGCCTTCGGCCGCCGCCTGGTGGCCGGCGCCAGCGTCCTGTACCGCCGCCTGAACGACACCAACGACGACACCTGCGACCAGCGTCCGATCGATGCCTGGGCCGCGCGCAACGGCGTCGATACCAGCAACTGGGGCGGCTTCCAGTGCGCGATCATGAACCCGGGCCGCGACAACGACCTGTACATCGACTTCGCCGACGGCAAGGGCCTGCGCCGGGTCGACATCAGCGCGGCGGAGTGGGGCAACCCGCTGCCGAAGCGCACCTACAAGGCGCTGACCATGTTCGTCGAGCACCCGTTCGCCGACGGCTGGTACGGCAAGCTGACTTATACGCTCTCAAGCCTGAAGGGCAATATGGAAGGCCAGACCGACACCATCGGCGGCGGCGACGTGGCCCTGACCGTCAGCGACGACCACAAGGAGCTGATGTACAACGCCTACGGCTACCTGCCGGGCGACCACCGCCACCAGATCAAGGCCTACGGCTTCGTGCAGGTGACCCCGCAGGTGACCCTGGGCGGCAACCTGGCCCTGATCTCGGGCTCGCCCCGCAACTGCATCGGCGAACTGCCGGCCGATCTGCACTTCGAGGACGACTACGGCGCCGCCTATTTCTTCTGCGAAGGCAAGCCGTCGCCGCGCGGCAGCCGCGGACGCACGCCGTGGCAGATGCAGCTCGACCTGAACGCGGCCTGGAACCCGGTCTTCGCCAGGGGCCTGAGCCTGAAGCTGGACGTGTTCAACGTCCTCAACCGCCAGACCGTCACCCGCTACAACGAGACCCGCGAGGACGGCAGTGGCGACATCTCGCGCAGCTACCTGCAGGTGGCCAGCCGCACCGCGCCGCGCTCGGTCCGCGTGAGTGCCGAATACAACTTTTGAGAATGGAGACAGACAAAATGATGAATCGACGCGATTTCCTGCTGAAGACCGCCCAGGCCGGCGGTGCCGCCCTGGCCGCCGGCCTGGCCGGCCCGGTCTTCGGCGCCACCCGCGAACGCCTGCGCCTCGGCATGATCGGTACCGGCATGCGCGGCCAGGTACTGCTGCACGAACTGCTGCGCCGCGACGACGTCGAGGTCGCCGCCCTGTGCGACATCGAGCCCGTGATGCTGGGCCAGGCCCTGGCCCAGGTGGAGAAGGCCGGCAAGCCGCGTCCGCGCACCTATGGCGAAGACGGCGACCTGTTCGCCTACCGCCGCCTGCTGGATTCGAAGCAGATCGACGGCGTGATCATCGCCACGCCCTGGGAATGGCATGCGCCGATGGCGATCGACGCCATGCGCGCCAAGGTGCCGGTGGGCTGCGAAGTGGTGGCCGGCGTCACCCTGCGCGACCACTGGGACGTGCTGGACACCCAGCTCAAGACCGGCACCCCCTATATGCTGCTGGAGAACGTGTGCTTCCGGCGCGACGTGATGGCGGTGCTGCAGATGGTGCGCGCCGGCGTGTTCGGCGAGCTCGAACACCTGCAGGGCGGCTACCAGCACGACCTGCGCGCCGTGAAGCTGAACGGCGGCGATGCGGCCCACGTCTATGGCGGCGGGGTCGAGTTCGGCGACAAGGGCTGGTCCGAGGCGCGCTGGCGCACCCTGCACTCGGTGCGCCGCAACGGCGACCTGTATCCGAGCCACGGGATCGGCCCCTGCGCGATGTACACCAACATCAACCGCGGCAACCGCTTCACCCGCATCAACAGCTTCGCCACCAAGGCGCGCGGCCTGCATGACTACATCGAGCGCCAGTCGCCCGGCCATCCGAACACGAAGCTCAAGTTCAGCCTGGGCGACGTGGTGACCACCACGCTCTCCACCGAGAACGGCGAAACGATCCTGCTGCAGCACGACACCTCGCTGCCGCGCCCGTATTCGCTGGGCTTCCGCGTGCAGGGCAGCAAAGGCCTGTGGATGGACCTGAACCAGGGCGTGCACGTGGAAGGCGTGAGCAAGCCGCACAGCTGGGATGCCTTCCAGGCCTGGCAGGACAAGTACGACCATCCGCTGTGGCGCCGCTATGGCGAACGCGCGGCCGGCGCCGGCCATGGCGGCATGGACTTCTTCGTGATCCACGCCTTCGTCGAAGCGCTGAAGGCGGATGCGCCGATGCCGATCGATATCTACGACGCCGTCACCTGGAGCGCGATCACGCCGCTGTCCGAGCAGTCGGTGGCGCAGGGTTTCCAGACCCTGGACTTCCCCGACTTCACGCGCGGCGCCTGGCGCGACCGCAAGCCGATCTTCGCATTCGACGACCGCTACTGATCCCATGCTCGACCGACGCAGCTTCATCCAGGGCATGGCCGCCATGGCGCTGCCGCTGGCTTCCAGCGCCGCTTCTGCCGCCGGCACGGCGGCCGGTGCGCGCATCGCCATCCCGGCGCGCGCCACCGGCAACACGGTTGCGCAGACCATCGTCGGGCTCAGCTACGAGACCGACAACCTGCGCGACCCGCGCTTCTTCGCGGCCGCCAACACCGGTCTGGTCGACGCCTTCCGGCGCCTGAATCCGCACGGCGTGCTGCGCCTGGGCGGGAACACCAGCGACCTGGCGAAACCGGCGGGCTTCGACGGCCCGCTGCCGGTGCTGCACCCGCTGTACCGCGACCGCGAACGGGTGCAGCCCTATTACGACGTGAACCCGGACGCGATCGATGCGTTGGCCGGCTTCCTCGACGCTACCGGCTGGAAAGTCGTGTTCGGCCTGAACATGCGGGCCGGCAGCGTGGACCTGGTCGAGCGCCATGCCCGCATGGTGCGCAGCCGGCTGGGCCCGCGCCTGCTGGCGCTCCAGGTCGGCAATGAGGCGAACAACTACTTCAAGCGCTACGAGGATTACAAGGCGGCCTGGGACCGCTTGGCCGCGCCGCTCGGCCGTGAAGGCATCGCGGGACCGGACAGCGGCGCCAACACCGACTGGGTGCAGCGCTTCGGGAACGAGGTGCCGGCGTCCGTGCTGCTCAGCCGCCATTACTACCGCGAGGCGGCCGAGCGCGGATCGCTGGCCGACATCCTGCTGCACGACAGCGATGTCGACCGCGAGATCGCCGCGCTGGCCCAGGCGGCGCGCAGCCACCCGCAGGGTTTCTGGCTGACCGAGACCAATTCCTATTACCGCGGCGGGCGCGACGGCGTCAGCAACGCCTTCGCCTCGGCGTTGTGGGGACTGGACTTCACGCTGTCGGCGGCGTTCAACGGCGCCACCGGGATCTGCTTCCAGGGCGGCCCGCGGCGCAGCATCGAGAGCTCGCTCGAAGGCCACGACACCCGCGGCCGCGGGATCGACAAGCGCGGCGAGGACGTCCTGGCGCGCATCGAGGCGGCGGCATCGAACTACTCGCCGATCGGCGGCGACCTCGAGACCGGCTTCGCGCCGCGCCCGCTGTACTACGGCCTGCTGTGCGCCCGGCTGCTGGCCGGCGGCCGCTTCTATGAACTCGAACGCGCCGACCCGCTGCCGGGCCTGCGCGTGTACGCGACCGCGCACGGAGATGGCGTGCGCATCGTCGCCATCAATACGAGTGCCACCGAATCGCGGCTGCTCAGCCTCACGGGATTGCCGAAGGGCGCCCGCGTACGCGCCGCGCCGCTGCGGGCGCCAGGCCTGGAGGCGCGCTACGCGCTGGCCTTCGGCGAAGGCGAGGGCGCCCTGGCGCCGGGCGCTGGCTGGACCCTGCGCTACCGGAACATGCCGCCGGTGGCGCGCGACGGCGGGCTCCAACTCGCGCTGCCGGCCGGATCGGCGCTGCTGCTTCACACAAGCTGACACACAAGATCAACAACACAGGAGGAGAGACATGAAACTGAAGACATTATTGGCCGCCCTGGCGGCCGCTGGACTGGCGTCGAGCGCCGTCGCTGCCGGCCAGGCGGAAGACCAGGCGGTCAAGGCGGACAAGCCGGCGAAGTCCGACGACGCGCGCCAGGAAGCGAAGATGGCGCGGGTCGAAGTGACCGGTTCGAGCCTGAAGCGCATCAACGCCGAAACCGCCTCGCCGGTGCAGGTGATCGACGCCAAGGAGATCGAGAACATGGGCGCCCGCACGCTGCTGCAGGTGCTCGACAACCTGCCGGCCGCGCGTCCGGCCCAGCAAGACTTCCGCTCGATGTTCACCGGCTCCGACGGCGGCTCGCAGGCCAACCTGCGCGGCCTCGGCGCCCAGGGCACGCTGGTGCTGCTGAACGGCCGCCGCCTGTCCTTCTACGGTGCGCCGGCCGGCTTCCAGACCATGTTCGTGAACATCGACGCGATTCCCGCCGCGGCGATCGAACGCATGGAAGTGCTGACCGACGGCGCTTCGGCGGTGTACGGTTCGGATGCGGTGGCCGGCGTGATCAACGTGATCACCAAGAAGAACTACCAGGGCCTCGAAGTCCGCGGCAGCAACGATTCCTCGTCGCGGGTCTCGTCCTATGGCGAGCGCCAGGGCAGCATCCTGTTCGGCAGGGGCGACCTGGGCAACGACGGCTACAACGTCTACGGCTCGCTGAACCTCTACCAGCGCGACCGCATCGCCCTGGCCGACACCTACGACAAGCGCCCCGAGTACTTCTACGTCAACAACCCGAACTTCATCCCGAACTTCCGCATCGGTACCGGCAGCGAGCCGGGCACGATGAACCCCGGTACCTTCTTCGTGTTCGACCCTTTGAAGAACAATGCCCGCACCCAGCGCGCGGTGAACGGCTGCCCGTCCTCGATCGTCGAAGCATCGGGCACCCGCTGCATCTGGAACAACCTGCCGTATGCGCTGGACACCGGCCCGTCCTCCAAGCGCGCCACCGGCTACCTGGCCGGCCGCCTGCGCATCAGCGACAGCCTCGAAGGCTTCGCCGAAGGCGCCTACACCCATATCCGCATGCGCGGCGAGAACGGCCCGCGCACCTTCAACAGCGGCAGCACCAGCAACTGGTTCGCGCGCAATACCGGGACCACGCTGAACACCTTCGTCAATCCCTACCTGGGACCGAACAACGTCTACCTGAAGGGCAGGCTGGATCCGGACATGGCCGCCAAGATGGGCGGCGCCGCCGGCCTGAACTACATCCTGCAGGATGCGCCCGGCCACTTCGGCCAGACGAATATCGACGACAGCTACCGCGCGCTGGCCGGCCTGCGCGGCACCGTGTTCGGCGACTGGGACTTCGAGACCGCGCTGGCCGTCGCCGGCAGCCATTCGACCCTGTACCAGACCACCAACATCAACACCAAGGGCTTCGAGAAGGCGTTCGGCCCGACCACCATCGATCCGGTCACCAAGCGTCCCTACATCGCCGACAATCCGGCCTACAAGTTCGGCGAGATCAGCGAAGCCAATGCGGCCCTGCTGCGCGAAGCCTTCCCGACCTTCGACATCCAGTCCTGGACCCGTTTGATTACCTGGGACGCCAAGATCGAGGGCACGATCGCGAAGATCGGCGAGCGCGAGGTGCGCGCCGCCGTCGGCACCAGCCTGATGCGCGAGAGCTTCGAGACCCCGGGCAATCCGGATGCCGCCAACGGCCTGATCACCCAGCAGGGCGGTTCCTGGTTCGACGGCAAGCGTACCATCGGCGCCGTGTTCGGCGAAGTGGTGGTGCCGCTGACCGACAAGCTGGAACTGAACGCGGCGGCGCGCCTGGACAAGTACCCGCACTTTGCCGCCAACCTGGCGCCGAAGATCGGCGTGCAGTGGCGCGCCCGTCCCGAGCTGCTGGTGCGCGGCACTTATTCGGAAGGCTTCCGCGCGCCCAACCTGGCGGAATCGGGCGAGGGCGGCGTGTTCGCCCAGGTCGGCGGCATCCGCGACACCGTGCGCTGCGACGAGACCAATGCGATGGCGCGCCTGCTGATGAAATCGGTGACGCCGACCGACGTCGATCTCGGCAAGACCCTGCTGAACTCGAACTGCTCGACCACGGTGGGCGGCCTGACCCCGCCGAATCCGAACCTGCAGCCGGAGAAGGCCAAGATCGGCACCTTGGGTGTGGTGCTGCAGCCGGCCCGCGACGTCAGCATCTCGATCGACTACTGGATCGTCAACCGCCGCAACGAGATCGTGCGCCAGGACTTCAACCAGCTGTTCACCGACCTGGTCGACCAGTACGGCCCGGCGCTGCAAGGCACCAGCCAGGCGATCCGCAACGATCTCACCGACGCCGACCGCGCCAACATGGCGGCGGTGCGCAGCATGTGCGCCAATGCGGCGAATGCCGCGGCCTGCGCCGGCGGCGTGCCGAGCTACTCGGTCGGCAACCTGGGCGGCCTGATCAACTCCTACCTGAACCGCGGGCGCACGCTGGTGGACGGCTTCGACATCGATGCGCGCACCCGCTTCTCGCTGGGCGCCTGGGGCAAGCTGAACACGGGCGTGGCGGCAACCATCCGCCGCCGCGAGACCTATAACTACGACGACGGCAGCGGCTTCTCGGGCAACTACGTCGGCTACTACGATTCGCCGCGCCTGCGTGCGACCGTCAACGCCGACTGGAGCTACCGTAATTTCGTGACCAGCCTGTTCGTGAACTTCACCGGCCGCACCAAATGGGCCTACGGTCCCTACGACACCGACAACGCGCCGGAGAACTGCACCGCGGCCGGCGTGTCGCTGCCGGAGAGCTCCTGCGACGGCGCGCCGTCGTACACCACGGTCAACCTGGGCTTCAACTGGAAGCCGGTGAAGAACCTGGAGCTGGGGCTGAACGTCAAGAACCTGCTGGACAAGCGCCCGTACTACGATCCGAACGGCTGGGAAGGCTATAACCACAGCCAGAACCTGTTCGGCCGCCAGTTCTCGGTGTCGGTCGCCTACAAGTTCTTCTGACCCGCGGCGCCGGCCGCCGCGAAGCAGTGATCGAGGCTCGGGAAAGTACCGTCGCGGACTTCGTCGCGGTACCTTCCGAAGGCCTCGCGCATGTTGTCGGCCAGCGCGGCATACTGCTTGACGAAGCGCGGCCGGTAGTCGGAAAACAGGCCCAGCATGTCTTCGGTGACCAGCACCTGGCCGTCGCAGCTGGGTGAGGCGCCGATGCCCAGGGTCGGGATCGCCACGGCCTCGGTGACGGCGCGCGCCGCCGCCTCGCTGGTGCCTTCGATTAGCAGGCAGAAGGCGCCTCGCTGTTCGAGGCCGCGCGCCAGCCGCACCAGCGCGGCGATCTCCTCCGGCGTGCGGGCCTGGTAGCGAAAGCCACCCATCGCCTGCACGTGCTGGGGCAGCAGGCCGATGTGCGGCATTACCGGGATCCCGCGCCGCACCAGGAAATCCACCGTCTCCAGCAGCTCTTCCCCACCCTCCATCTTGACCGCCTGGGCGCCGGTTTCGGCCAGCACCCTGGCCGCATTCCGGTAGGCCTGGCGCGGCGATTCCTGGTAGGTGGCGAAGGGCAGGTCGACCACCACGCAGGCGCGCGCGGCGCCGCGCACCACCGCCTTGCCGTGGGCGATCATCATGTCGAGACCGACCTGCAGGGTCGATTCCATCCCGTAGGCCACCATCCCGGTCGAATCGCCGACCACGATCAGGTCGACGCAGTCGTCCATCAGCTTCGCCATCAAGCACGTATAGGCGGTCAGGGACACGATGCGTCCCGGTCCCTTCATGGCGCGGATCTGCGGCACGGTGATGCGGCGGACGGTAGTGTGAGTGCTCATCGAACGGTCTCCTGTTGGAACAAGCCGCCATTCTAGGCAGCGGCGCCTTGACAGGATTTCGGCAAACTGACAAGAATTGTCGACATGCTGACATTCCTCGATTTCGACCCCGACCCGCGCCGCATCCCCTCCATCGCGGAGCCGGTGACGGTCAACCTGCGCCGGCCCGCGCCCAAGCTGCGGGTACCGAAGCACCGCCACGCCTGGGCGCAGATCGCCTATCCCTTCCGGGGCAGCATCCAGGTGGAGGCGCAGGAGATGATGTGGATCGTGCCGCCGCTGCGCGCGGTGTGGATTCCGCCGGACGTCGAGCACGAGGTGACCATGCTGGGCGAGGTCGAGCTGCGCACCATCTACGTGGCGCCGGAGGCGGCGCCGCGCGCCGTAGACTCCTGCGCGGTGATCGAGATATCCGAGCTCACGCGGGCGCTGTTCGAAGCCCTGCTGGCGGCGGATCCCAGCGATGACGAACAGCGAGACGGGCGGCGGCGCCTGCTGACGGAGCTGCTGCTGGTGGAAGTGGGGAGGGCGCCGGCATTGTCGCTCGGCCTGCGCATGCCGCGCGACCGCCGCCTGCAGGCCTTGTGCCAGGCGCTGGCCGCCGATCCGGCCTCGCACCGGACCCTGGAAGACTGGGCCGGCCAGGTGGGCGCCAGCGCCCGCACGCTGGCGCGCCTGTTCCGCGACGAGATGAATCTGGGCTTCGGCGCCTGGCGCCAGCAGCTGCGACTGGAACGCGCGATCGAACTGATGGTCCGCGGCCTGCCGCTGGGCGAGGTCGCGGCGCGCATGGGCTACGAGAGCCAGAGCGCGTTCTCGGCGATGTTCCGGCGGGCGCTGGGCGTGGCGCCCAGCCGTTTCATCGGCGACGCTGCCGTCAGCGGGCCGAGCGCCTGATCCCGTGGCGGCTGGCGCCGAGGCCGGCCAGCCCGAGTCCCAGCAGCGCCAGGCTGGCCGGTTCCGGCAGCGGCAGCGAGAGCGTGTCGAAGCCGATGTAGTTGGCCGTGTCCGCCGGGCCGGTGTAGCGGATCGCGAAGCGGCCGACGCTGCCCGGCGTGCCGGTGCCGGCGAAGTCCAGGCTGACGCGGGTCCAGTCGCCGGTCGGCGCGGTGCCCAGGCTGCCGAGGACGAAATCGGCGGCGCCGGTGCCGCCCGTGCTCAGGCCGTACTGGAACAGGTCCGCGTAGCCCTGGTCCGCCGCCGCCCGCACATAGAAGGAGATGGTGCCGCCGGCGCTGGTCGAGAACTCGGGGCTGATCAGCCAGTCGTCGATGCTGCCGCCGGCGGCGGCGCTCTGGTAGTTGGCGCCGAGGTAGGCGCCGGGCGCACCACTCTGGGCGCCGAACACCCGGCTGTTCCCCTGGAAGAAGCCGTTGCTGCCGGCCGGCGCGCCGGCATTGCGCAGGATGAAGCCTCTGGCGGCCAGGCTGGCGATGTCGTCGAAGCCTTCGATGATGTTGGCCTGGGCGGCGCCTGAAAGGACGAGAAGGGCGGCGAGGAAGACTGCACGCGGCGATCGTTTGAACATGATGGTCTCCTGGTGGTTTGCGCTCACTGCAGCGGCAGGGCGTTGAGGTCGACGGCGGGCGGGGTGCCGGTGGCCGGGCGGGTGAAGCTCTGGTTGATCGGCACGTAGTTGCTGAAGAAGCCGCCGTTACGCAGGTAGAAACCGCTGCCGCGCCGGCCGCCGGCATAGTCCATGCGCTGGGCGTTGGCCGCGGTGGCGTCGCCGGTGAAGCGGGCGGTGGTGATCTCGGTCCAGCTGCCGGTGTTCGAGCGCGCCCACTGGTTGCCGTAGTCGGCCGAGCGCTCCATGTAGCCGTTGGTGTCGATGAAGTTCTCGAGGAAGGAGTAGACGCCGGTCAGGTAGCCGGAGGTTCCCGGCCGCTTCCAGGTGGCGATGTACTTCCAGGCGCCGGTTTCGGGCGCGAAGAACCAGGCCGAGTAATCGGTGCCGCCGGCGCCGTCGGGCTGGGCGCGGGTGATGAAGCGGTAGGTATTCCCGGCGATCCAGTTGAAGCGCAGGTAGGACTGGCCGCCCGTGCCTTCGCCGCCGAAGCCGTTGTCGACCACGCCGCCGCCCTTGCTCACCAGGGTGGTCCTGGCGCCGTTGTCGGCATCCCAGACCGAGAACAGCATCCAGCGCTCGCTCGGCGACTTCACCTGCATACCGAAGTAGCCGCCGGTGAAGCCGTTGGCCATGAAGTAGGAGCCGATCTTGTCCTGGCCCTGCGGCACCGTGACCTCGTTGTAGAAGTACTCGGTCCTGGCCGGCACCGTGAAGCCGAGGTGCACCGAAGGACCGCGCCGCGACCAGTAGTAGTTGGCCGGATCGTTCGCGTAGTTCAGCGTCGCCTCGGTCGACACGCCGATCGAGGACACGTCGCCGAAATAGCCGCCATCCTTGCTCACGCCCTGCAGGTCCACCTTCACATAGCCGGCCGGGACGATCACGGTGCCGACCGGGTAGTTGCGGGTAACGTTGCCCGTCAAGGTGACGTCGAAGGGCGTGCCGTTGATGCTGACGCGGACGGTGCTGCGCGTGCTGCCGGCCAGGCGCGCATTGAGCGACACCGTCACCGCCGCCGGGCAGCTGCGCGAACAGTTGGGCGATGCGGCCACGCGGAAGTAGGTGCTGGTGACGGTGCCGGCGCTGGTCCAGTTGCCGAGTCCATTGCTGGTGATGACTTCGGCGGCGTTCGGCGCCGCGCTGGTGACGAAGGCGTTGCCGGCGAGGGCGACCACGGCGTCGTTGGCCGCTGCCGGCAAAGGCGCCAGGGCGACGGCGGCGGCGAAGGCGGCAGCATTCAAACACTTGATCCTGCGTTCCATTGCATCTCCTTATGTGATTGTCATAAATCGAAAGATATTAATGAATATTCTTTCTTTTTTATTACGATTGCCCGGCTAATTTACGAACAAAAGAAAGTATCGTCAACAAAAACATAAGTTTTATGCCGATAATGTGTTGAAACACCAAATATATATTTCGTTTTATGGCTGGGCTGGATTTTCAACTTTCGTTTTGTTGAGATGGTTTGGCGCGCGCCAATTCCCGCGTGAGGTGTAAGCTGATCCTGTCTGCATAGGCTCAAGCGCTAGATCATCATGTCCACAGAACAAGCAAGGCCGCTGGGATTCACCGGCGCCGTCAGCCTCCTGTTCACCGTGCTGACAGGGCTGTATCTGCTGATCGGCGGCGCCTGGCTGCTGTCGCTGGGCGGATCGGCGTATTACCTCATCACCGGCATCGTGCTGCTCGGCGTGGCATGGCTGCTGCTGCGCCGCCGCCCCGGCGCGCTCGCGCTCTATGCCCTGGTGCTGGTCGGCACGGCGGCCTGGTCGCTGTGGGAGTCGGGACCCGATTTCTGGGCGCTCGCGCCGCGCTCGGGCGTGCTGGTCGTCTTCGGCGTCTGGCTGCTGCTGGTGAGCCTGCGTCCGGTGGCGCCGCCCAGGTTCGACAGCGGCGCGCTGCTTGGGGCGCTGCTGATCTGGGCCGGCGTGCTGCTCTACGCAGCCTTCAGCGATCCGCAGGCCGTCGACGGCCGCTTCGCCGCGGCCGCCGGACCGCAAGCGGCGAACGCCAACGCCAACGTGAATACCGGCGCCAATGATCCAGCCGACTGGCCCGCGTATGGCCGCACGCAGGAGGGCACGCGCTATTCGCCGCTGCGGCAGATCACGCCGGACAACGCCAGCAACCTGCAGGTGGCCTGGACCTTCCGCACCGGCGACATGAAGGGGCCGGGCGACCCCGCCGAGATCACGGATGAGGTCACGCCGGTCAAGATCGGCGACCTGCTGTACCTGTGCTCGCCGCACCAGAAGCTGTTCGCCCTCGATGCGAAGACGGGCGCGCTGAAGTGGAAGTTCGATCCGGGACTGCGGACCGACCCGAGCTTCCAGCACGTGACCTGCCGCGGCGTGTCCCATGTCGACCTGGCGCAGGGCGAGACTCCAGCTGCCGGTCCGGCACCGGCCTGCACGCGCCGCATTCTCCTGCCGGTCAATAACGGCCACCTCTACGCCCTCGACGCGCTCACCGGCGAGCGCTGCGCCGACTTCGCCGACAAGGGCGACCTCGACCTCCAGCACGGCATGCCGGTGACGAACCAGGCCAGGAATATGTACGAACCGACCTCGCCGCCGGTCGTCACCGGCAAGGTGATCGTGGTGGCGGGGGCGGTCGAGGACAACTACTCCACGCGCGAACCCTCGGGCGTGATCCGCGGCTTCGACGTCAGGACGGGCGAGCTGCTGTGGGCCTTCGATCCGGGTGCGCCCGATCCGAACAGGGTTCCGGGCCCCGGCGAACACTACACATGGAATTCGCCGAACTCGTGGGCGCCCGCCGCCTACGACGCGCAGCTCGACATCGTCTACCTGCCGATGGGGGTATCGACGCCGGATATCTGGGGCGGCAACCGCACGCCCGACCAGGAGCGCTTTGCTTCCGGCCTGCTGGCGCTGCATGCGTCGACGGGCAAGCTGGCCTGGTTCTACCAGACCGTGCACCACGACCTGTGGGACATGGACCTGCCGTCCCAGCCCACGCTGGCCGACATCACCGGCAAGGACGGCAAGACCATCCCGGTCGTGTTCGCGCCGACGAAGACGGGCAACCTGTTCGTGCTCGACCGCCGTACCGGCGCGCTGGTCGTGCCCGCGCCCGAACGGCCGGTGCCGCAGGGCGCGGCGCCCGGCGACCGGGTGTCGCCGACCCAGCCCTTCTCCGAACTCAGCTTCCGCCCGCAGAAGCTGCTCACCGATGCCGACATGTGGGGCGCGACCATGTACGACCAGCTCGTGTGCCGCGTGATCTTCCACCGCCTGCGCTACGAAGGCACCTTCACGCCGCCCTCGGTGCAGGGTACGCTCGTGTTCCCGGGGAACCTCGGCATGTTCGAATGGGGTGGCATCGCCGTCGACACCGACCGCCAGATCGCCATCGCCAATCCGATCGCGCTGCCCTTCGTCTCGCGCCTGGTGCCGCGCGGCCCGGACAATCCGGTGGAACCGGTGCCCGGCGCGAAGGGCGGCGGCTCGGAACTGGGCCTGCAGACGCAATACGGCGTGCCCTACGGCGTGACCCTGAACCCCTTCCTCTCGCCGATCGGCCTGCCGTGCAAGCAGCCGGCCTGGGGCTATATCGCCGCGATCGACCTGAAGACCGACAGGATCGTGTGGAAGAAGCGCATCGGCACGGTGCGCGACAGCTCGCCGCTGCCGCTGCCCTTCAAGATGGGCATGCCGATGCTGGGCGGCCCGATCGTGACCGCCGGCGGCGTCGCCTTCATCGGCGCGACCGCGGACTACTATCTGCGCGCCTTCGACGTGAACACCGGCAAGCAGCTCTGGCAAGCCCGCCTGCCGGCCGGCGCCCAGGCCACGCCGATGACTTATGCCGTCGACGGCAAACAGTACGTCGTGATCGCCGCGGGCGGTCACGGTTCCTTTGGCACCAGACTGGGCGATTATGTGATCGCCTACGCGCTGCCCTAGGTGAACTCCATCGCCCCGATGCGACTCCAAAGTTTCAAAGCAGGGAGGACCCATGGCGACGCTAGACAGGCTTTTCCGTTCCCGACGCTCCCTGGTCCGGTCCGGCGCCCTTGCCATGGCGGCCTTGCTCGGCCCCGTCACCGTCCACGCCGATGACATCACGACCCGACCCAACCTGAGCGGCGACTGGGGCGGCCTGCGCAAGCAGCTGGCCGACCGCGGCGTGGTGTTCAACCTCGGTTACGGCAACCAGCTGGCCCACAACTTCAGCGGCGGCACCGAGCACCTGACGCGCGACACCGACCAGTGGGAATTCGGCACCACGGTGGACATGGACAAGCGCTGGGGCTGGCGCGGCGGCACCTTCCAGTTCACCATGACCGACCGCAACGGCCGCAATCTCGGCGCGGACGCGCACATCGGCAACGACATGCTGATCCAGGAAGTCTATGGACGCGGCCAGACCTGGCACCTGACGCAGCTGTGGTTGAACCAGAAGCTGCTTGACGACCGCTTCGAACTCAAGTTCGGCCGCATGACCCTCAGCGAGGATTTCTTCAGCTTTTCCTGCGACTTCCAGAACCTGACTTTCTGCAGCGCCCAGCCGGGCAACCTGGTCGGCAACTACTGGGTCAACTGGCCGACCAGCCAATGGGCCACGCGCATCAAATACCACCCATCCGAGGACAGCTACGTGCAGCTGGGCGTCTACCAGGTCAATCCGAAATACGTGGACGACAATTACGCGCGCCACAACGGCTGGAAGCCGAACAACCCGAGCGGCACGACCGGCGCCCTGATCCCGCTGGAAGTCGGCTGGCAGCCCGACTGGCAGGGCCTGCCGGGCTCCTACAAGCTGGGCGCCTGGTACAACACGTCGGATGGCAAGGACCTGTTCTTCGACCGCAACCACAACCCGCGCGGCCTGACCGGACTGGAGCCGCTCGAGGGCGACGGCCAGTATGGCGCCTACCTGAGCCTGCAGCAAAAGGTGAGCGGAACGGCCAAGGGCAGCGGCGCGACGCTGTTCCTGAACTTCACGCAGGCCGACCACGACACAGCCCAGCTGGACCACCAGCTCACACTGGGCGTGCAGTACAAGGGCCCGTTCGGGAGCCGCGCCCAGGACTCGATCGGCTTTGCCGTGGGCGCCACCCACAACAATGGGCGCTTCGCCGATTTCACGCGCCAGAACAATGCCCGCACCGGCCAGGACACCGTCGCGGGCGACGGCTACGAATACGTGGGCGAGCTGTATTACTCCTGGGTGCCGTTGCCCTCGGTATATTTGCGTCCCAACCTGCAGTACATCGTGCATCCGGGCGGCACCACACGCAACGGCAACGCTTTCGTGATCGGCCTGAAATCGAGCATCAGGTTCTAATGCGCGCAGGGTGGGAGCTGGTATTCTGGAAGCGCTAACTGATTGCAAGGGAAAAATTGAACAAGCTTTTCGCTGCAGCCCTGAATGCGATTCTCATTGCCGCCATGTTCGGCATTGCGCTCTGGACGATCCACGAACTGCCTGCCGGTGGGCAGGTCGTGATTCATTGGGGTTCGGATGGCAGGCCGGACGCCTGGGTCGGGGAGTGGGCAGGCCTTTTCATCATTCCGATCGTCGCCTGTGTGGTGTGGTTCCTGATGTCCGTCTCGCCGCAGGGCTTTTCGTCGTCGGGAGAGTCGGTCCCGCCGGCACGGGTCCGGCGCACCGTGTTTTCGCGGCTGCTGTTCGTCCAGCTTGCAATCCAGGCCGTCATCGCGATTCATGCGCTGGGGCGTGAGGTCGATACCAGCAACTATATTGCCCTTGCGCTGGGCATGCTCTATATCGCGATCGGGGCACTCGACAAATCGCGCAAGGCCGGGCGCTGGATTTTTGTTTTGAGCGGGCTTGGGATGCTGGTTGCCGCCTTCGGGCTGGAGCGGGGGGACAAGGTGCTGGGGGTGTTCGTGCTGGCGTTTGGAGCACCGTTGGTGGCGGTGCTCCATTCTCGCTTCGTGAGTCGCGGCAGGCCTTAAACCACCGACCCCAGCTTGAAGATAGGCAGATACATCGCCACCACGAGGCCGCCGATCAGCACCCCCAGGATCACCATGATCATCGGTTCCATCAACGAAGACAGCGCGCTCACCGCCTCGTCGACTTCCTCTTCGTAGAAATCGGCAACCTTGCCCAGCATGCCGTCGAGGGCGCCGGATTCTTCGCCGATGGCGACCATCTGGGTGACCATGTTCGGGAACACGTTGGCGTTCTGCATGGCCGCCGTCAGGCTGGTGCCGGTGCTGACTTCGGTCTGGATCTTTCTCGTCGCGTCCAGGTAGACCGCGTTGCCGGAGGCGCCGCCGACGGAGTCGAGGGCTTCGACCAGCGGCACGCCGGCCGCGAACATGGTGGCCAGGGTGCGGGTCCAGCGGGCGATGGTCGCCTTGCGGATCACGTCGCCGAAGACCGGCAGGCGCAGCATCAGGCGGTCCATAGCCTGCTGCATCTTCAGCGAGCGGCGCCAGGACTGGAAGAAGAAGTAGATGGCGCCGAACAGCGAACCGAAGATGATGTACCACCACTTCACCACGAAGTCGGACATCGCCATCACCACCAGGGTCGGGGTCGGGAGGTCGGCGCCGAAGGTGGTGAACACTTCCTTGAAGGCCGGCACCACCCAGATCATGATCACGGCGGTGACGATGAAGGCGATCGCCAGGATCGAGATCGGGTACATCAGGGCCGACTTGATCTTGCCCTTCAGGGCCAGGGTCTTTTCCTTGTAGATCGCCAGGCGCGTCAACAGGTCTTCCAGGATACCGGCCTGTTCGCCGGCGCCCACCAGGTTGCAGAACAGCGGGTCGAAGTAGAGCGGGTATTTGCGGAAGGCGTTGTTCAGGCTGGTGCCGGTCTCGATGTCGGCGCGCAAGTCCATGATCAGCTTGGACATCGACGGGTTCGCGTGGCCCTTGCCGACGATGTCGAAGGATTGCAGCAGCGGCACGCCGGCCTTCATCATGGTGGCGAGCTGTCGCGTGAACAGGGTCAGGTCCTTGTCGACGATCTTCTTGCCGCTGCGATAGGCTTTCTTCTTGACCTTGGTGACCATGATGCCCTGGCGGCGCAGGGTCACGTTGACGATGGTTTCGCCGCCGGCGCGCATCTCGCCGCGCACGGTCTTGCCGGTCTTGTCCTTGCCTTCCCAGGCGTAGACATGCTCCTTGATCTGGGCGCCGCCAGCGGTGCGGACTTGGGCCGAAGTTGCCATGTGTTTTCCCGTATTGAGTTACTACTCGTTGGTGCAGCCGAGCACTTCTTCGAGGCTGGTCAGCCCCTGTTTCACCTTCATCAGGCCGGAGCGGCGCAGCGAGTTCACGCCTTCGCTTTCGGCCTGGGCGGCAATCTCCATCGAGTTGCCGTTGGCGAGGATCAGCGCTTCGATGCTTGGGCTGATCGGCATGATCTGGTAGATGCCGACCCGGCCCTTGTAGCCGGAACCCAGGCAGCGTTCGCAGCCGACCGGGCCGTAGGGCTTCCATTCGCCGTCCAGGTCGCTGTCGCGGAAGCCGGCCGCCTTCAGCACGTCGCGTTCGATGTCGAGCGGCTGCTTGCAGGTGCACAGGCGGCGCGCCAGGCGCTGGGCCGTGATCAGGATCACCGAGGAGGCGATGTTGAAGGGCGCCACGCCCATGTTCATGAGGCGCGTCAGCGTCGACGGCGCGTCGTTCGTGTGCAGCGTCGAGAACACCATGTGGCCGGTCTGGGCGGCCTTGATGGCGATGTCGGCGGTTTCGAGGTCGCGGATCTCGCCGACCATGATGATGTCCGGATCCTGGCGCAGGAAGGCTTTCAGGGCGACCGGGAAGGTGAGTCCGGCCTTTTCGTTGACGTTGACCTGGTTCACGCCGGGCAGGTTGATCTCGGCCGGGTCTTCGGCCGTCGAGATGTTGATGCCCGGCTTGTTCAGCAGGTTCAGGCAGCTATATAGCGACACGGTTTTACCGGAGCCGGTCGGCCCCGTCACCAGCACCATGCCGTACGGGCGGGTGATGGCGTCGATCAGCAGCGCCTTCTGGTCCGGGTCGTAGCCCAGCGAGTCGATGCCCATCTGCGCCTGGGTGGCGTCGAGGATACGCATGACCGTCTTTTCGCCGAACAGGGTCGGCAGGGTGCTGACGCGGAAGTCGATCGACTTGGTCGGCGACAGCACCAGGCGCATGCGGCCGTCCTGCGGCACGCGCTTTTCGGAGATGTCGAGCTTGGCCAGCACCTTGATGCGCGAGACCAGCTTGTCGCGGATCGACAGCGGCGGCGCCAGGTGGTCGCGCAGCACGCCGTCCACGCGCAGGCGGATCCGGTACTGCTTTTCGTAGGGCTCGAAGTGGATGTCCGAGGCGCCCAGCGTGATCGCGTCCATCAGCACCTTGTTCAGGAAGCGCACGATGGGCGCGTCCTCGACTTCGGTGGCGGCGGCTTCGACCGCCGCGGCCTGCGGTTCGTCGTCGGCGAATTCGATCTCGGCATCGTCGCCGACCAGCTCGCTGATGCTCTGTTCGGCGTTCTTCGACAGGCCGGCCAGCAGGGCCAGCAGGACGTCGTGGGCGACGATCACCGGCTCGACCGAGGCTTCGCTCTGGAACTTGATCTGGTCCAGGGCCTGGGAATTGGTCGGATCGGACAGCGCCACCGACAGCTTGTTGCCGCGCTTGGACAGCGCCACCACGCGCTGGCCCTGCATCAGGCGGGCGTCGATGGCGTTGGTGGGCAGGGAGTCTACGCTGAAGGTGGACAGGTCGAGCAGGGGATAGCCGAAGGTCTCGGCGCAGAATACCGCCAGGCCCCGCGCATCGATGATTCCGGCGCCGAGCAAGGTGTCGATGAAACCAGCCTTGTCGGCGACGGCCTTCTTTTGGAGGCCGTCCGCCTGCGGTAGCGTCAATCGCCCCGCCTGGACCAGGGCGCGCGCCAACCCGGGCAATGCGGTGCCTGCGGTCGTGTTGGGGAGGACTGCTGCCATAGGATCAGGGACGGAGTGGCGACAAGGGGCCGGGCTGGACGGTGATGCCCGGCGGCTGCTTGGGATCATGCCCGCAGGCATCAAATTTGTAAAGAGATTGGCGTCGGGAGAGAGGCGTGCATACCACGTAGACGGAATGGTATTGCTGAGGTGACAAGCTGGTGGCTGGGGTCATTGCGGCTCCTGGGTGGGCAAAAGCACATCGTCGTTCCCGCGGAGGCGGGAATCCAAGTTTGCTTGAGCTAAGGAAACGCATACAAACCTGGGCCCCCGCCTTCGCGGGGGCGACGTGGCGGCTTTTCAGGCCGCCAGCCACCGTTTGACGGCAGCCGGCCGCAACAGTTTCACGATCTTGATTGACTGATTCTGCACCTGCACCACTTCGATCACGCACTGGCCCACCTTCAGCGCAATCGGAAACTCGGGAATTTCCTGCAGCAGTTCCAGCAGCAGGCCGTTGACCGTCTTCGGCCCGTCCAGCGGCAATTCCAGGCCCAGCTTCTTGTTGATGTCGCGCAGAGGTGTGCTGCCTTCGAGCAGGCATTCGCCTTTCGTGTTCCAGGCCATGGCGTCGGCGCGCGCATTGCTCGGGGTCGAGGTGGTGAAGTCGCCGATCATTTCCTCGATGATGTCCTCGAGCGTGACCAGGCCCTGCACTTCGCCGTATTCGTCGACGATGATGCCCAGCCTTTCCTTGTTTTCCTGGAAATACTGAAGCTGGGTAAAGACGTCCGTGTCCTGGGGGATGAAGTAGGGCTCGTTCAGCAATCCCCGGATGTGGTCGACCGTCAGCTCGTCCGCCTCGTTCAGCAGCCGGACCGCCTTGCGGACCGCCAGGATGCCGACCACCTTGTTGATCTCGCCTTCATAGACCAGCAGCTTGCGGTGGTAGGAAGTGGTCAGCTCGGCCACGATGTCCTCGACCGGTGAAGCCAGGTTCAGGGCTTCGATCTGGCTGCGCGGGGTCATGATGTCCTCGACCGAGATCTTCTCCAGGTCGAACAGGTTGAGCAGGATGCTCTTGTGCTTCTGCGGCATGAAGTTGCCGCCCTCCAGCACGACGGTGCGCAATTCCTCCGGCGACAGGCGCTGCTGGTGGGCGTCGGCCCCGCCGCGGATGCCCAGCGGCCGCAAGAGAGCGGAGACGAACAGGTTGACGAACCAGATGGCCGGCTTGGCCAGCTTCATCAGCGGCCGCAGCACCAGGCTGGTGCCCAGCGAGATGCGTTCCGGATAAGTGGCGCCGATCACTTTCGGCGCGATCTCGGCGAACACGATCAGCAGGAAGGCCACGCTGGCGGTGGCGATCGTGATGACGCTTTCCTCGTGGCCGAAGAACAGGATCGCGATCGCCGTCACCAGGGCGGTGGCCATCGCATTGATCAGGGTATTCGCGATCAGCACCAGCGACAGCAGCTTGTCGGTACGCTCCAGCAGCCACAGGGTGGTGACGGCGCCGCGGTGGCCGCGCTTGGCCAGGTGGCGCAGGCGGTATTTATTGGCTGCCATCAGGGCCGTTTCCGCCATCGCGAAAAAGGCCGAGCAGAGAATCAGGAGAACGAGGGCGAGGACGAGCGCCCAAAGGGGTACGGATTCCAAGGTTTACCGTGAAGAATCGGGGAGAGGTCGATTCTAAGGTACGGGGGTGGGGGCTGCAAGTTCAGTTCCACCAATGCGAAGTCGTACCCGCCTCCGGCAATCGGGCCTGGCGCGCATCGTGGACGATCCCCGCCTCGGCAGCCTGCTCGGCCGTGTAGATACGCGAGCTGCCCGTCAGGAAGCCGCGGATGTCCTGGGGCTTGCGGGCGCCGTGCGTGGCGTCTTCGAAGATCGAGGCATAGCGCTCGGCGTCGAAATCCAGGCAGTCGCGCCATTCCGAGATGCGGGCGTGATCGGCCGCCACCAGGTTGCCGAAGCCCCAGTGCAGCGGGTGGATCAGGAAGCGGGTGCCGGGGCAGGCGTAGCGCTTCTGGCCGGCCAGGAAGATCGCGACGCCGACCGATTCGACGCTGCCGACATTCCAGGTGGTGAGGGGCAGCGGCAGGGACTTGAGGAAGAAATAGAGGGCGAAGCCGGCCGTCATGTTGCCGCCCTCGGTCGACATATGGAGTTCGATTTCGCTGGCGCCGCTCTGCAGGGCTTGCAGGCAAAGGTTGCGCACCGTGCAGGCCGAGTTGGCGTTGATGGGACCAATGAAATGAACGATGTGCAGCGCCATGCTTCCTCCTCGAGACGGCTCAAGCATAGCAAGTTCCGGCGTTTCGCCTCGTCTCGTTCAGCCGACGGGCCCGCACCGGGAATATACTGGGATGAGAGCTTTGGTTGAACTATTCTATATTGATGATATTCAAAATCATCAATCGGATATATCATGCGCCCCCGCCGATGTTAATCTCGCACGCTGGGTTAAATCCGAGGCAACAATGTCCACACCGATCCGATTCTTCTACCGCGGGGCCGTCCATGAAGTGAACGGCGCCGCCCCCACGCAGACCGTCCTCCAGCACCTGCGGGAAGACCTGCATTGCACCGGCACCAAGGAGGGCTGTGCGGAGGGCGACTGCGGCGCCTGCACCGTGGTGATCGGTTCGCTGGAAAACGGCCGGCTCGAGATGAAGGCCGTGAACTCCTGCATCCAGTTCACGCCGACCCTGGACGGCAAGGCCCTGTTCACCGTCGAAGACCTGCAGCAGGCCGGCGGCGCCCTGCATCCCGTGCAGCAGGCCCTGGTCGAGTGCCACGGCTCGCAGTGCGGCTTCTGCACGCCTGGCTTCGCGATGTCGCTGTGGGGGATGTACCTGAAGAGCGAAGGGCAGGGCTGTCCCTCGCGCCGCGAGATCGACGATACCCTGTCCGGCAACCTGTGCCGCTGCACCGGCTACCGTCCCATCATCGACGCCGCCCGCCGCATGACCGAACTGCCGCGCGTCGACTTCGACCGCGAGGCGCTGGCCGCCACCCTGCGCGGCTTGCAGCGCGAAGCGGGCGCCGTCTACAGCGCACAGGGCCAGACCTTCCACGCCCCGCGCACCGTCGACGAACTGGTGGCCGCGCGCGCCGCCCATCCGCAAGCCGTGCTGCTGGCCGGATCGACCGACGTCGGCCTCTGGGTCACCAAGCAGATGCGCGAACTCACCGACATCGTCTACCTCGGCCACGTCGAGGAACTGAAATCCGTGCGCGAACACGGGGGCCTGCTCGAGATCGGCGCCGGCGTATCCCTGAACGATGCCTATGCGGCGATCTGCGCGCGCTATCCCGAGTTGTCCGAGCTGTGGCAGCGTTTCGCTTCCCTGCCGATCCGCAACGCCGGCACCCTCGGCGGCAACGTCGCCAACGGTTCGCCGATCGGCGACTCGATGCCCTGGCTGATCGCCCTCGGCAGCCGCCTGGTGCTGCGCGGCCCGGCCGGCGAACGCGAGCTGGCGCTGGAAGACTTCTATCTCGGCTACCAGCAGAAGGACCTGCAGCCGGGCGAGTTCGTGCAGGCGCTGCGGATTCCGCTGCCGCGCGAGGGCGTCGCTTTCCGCACTTATAAACTGGCCAAGCGCTTCGACCAGGACATCTCGGCGGTGTGCGCCGCCTTTGCCTTCGAGCTCGACGATGGCGCCGTCAGGCAGGCGCGGATCGCCTTCGGCGGCATGGCCGCGACACCGAAGCGCGCGGCGACGGCCGAGGCCCTGCTGCAGGGCCGCGCCTGGGACGAGGCCGCGCTGGCCGATGCGATGGCGGCGCTGGCCAGGGACTATGCGCCGCTGACCGACATGCGCGCCTCGAATACCTACCGCATGCGGGGCGCGCAGAATCTGCTGCGCCGCTTCTGGCTCGAAACGCGGGCCGAGAATCCGCTGCCGGCCGAAGCAGTCAACGTATTCGCGTAAGGAGACACTGACCATGAACGACATGAGCGCACCGGAACTGGACACGGCGGCGTGGAGCGCGGTCGGCGTTTCGCGGGCCCACGAATCGGCCCGCCTGCACGTGCTCGGCCAGGCCGACTACACGGACGATATCGACGAGGTGCGCGGCACCCTGCACGCGGCCCTGGGTCTCTCCGCCAAGCCGCATGCGAAGATCGTCTCGATGGACCTGGCGCCGGTCCGTGCCAGCCGCGGCGTGGTCGCCGTCTATACCGCGCAGGACATCCCCGGCACCAACGATTGCGGTCCCATCATCCACGACGACCCCATCCTGGCCGACGGCCTGGTCCAGTACGTGGGCCAGCCGCTGTTCGTGGTGGTGGCGGACAGCCATGACAACGCGCGCCGCGCCGCGAAGAAAGGCGTGGTCGCCTACGACGAGCTGCCGGCCATCCTGACGCCGCAGGCCGCGCGCGCCGCGCAAAGCTATGTGCTGCCGCCGATGCGGCTGGCGCGCGGCGATGCGCAGGCGGCCTTCGAGCGCGCGCCGCACCGGGTGAAGGGCGAGCTGCACGCCGGCGGCCAGGAACAGTTCTACCTCGAAGGCCAGATCGCCTACGCCATCCCGCAGGAAAACGATGGCATGCTGGTGCTGTGCTCGACCCAGCACCCGAGCGAGATGCAGCACGTGGTCGCGCACGCGCTGGGCCTGCACTCGCATCACGTGGTGGTCGAATGCCGGCGCATGGGCGGCGGCTTCGGCGGCAAGGAATCGCAGTCGGCGCTGTGGGCGGCGGCGGCGGCCGTGTCGGCCAGGCTGTGCGGCCGTCCGGTCAAGCTGCGCGCCGACCGCGACGACGACATGCTCGTCACCGGCAAGCGCCACTGCTTCCACTACGAATACGAAGTCGGCTACGACGACGAAGGCCGCATCATCGGCGCGAAAGTCGACATGGTCTCGCGCGCCGGCTTCTCGGCCGACCTGTCCGGCCCGGTGGCGACGCGCGCCGTCTGCCACTTCGACAACAGCTACTACCTGTCCGACGTCGACATCCGCGCCGCCTGCGGCAAGACGAATACGCAGTCGAACACCGCCTTCCGCGGCTTCGGCGGTCCGCAGGGCGCGATCGCGATGGAGTACGTCCTCGACGAGATCGCCCGTAATCTCGGCCGCGACGCCCTCGACGTCCGCAAGCTGAATTTCTACGGCCGCAGTGGTGACGGTATGGATCGCAACGTCACGCCCTACGGCCAGGTCATCGTCGACAACGTGATCCACGAGCTGGTCGACGAGCTGGAAGCCGGCAGCAAATACCGCGCCCGCCGCGCCGCCGTCGACGCCTTCAACGCCACCAGCCCGGTGCTGAAGAAGGGCCTGGCGCTCACGCCGGTCAAGTTCGGCATCGCCTTCAACGTCACCCACCTGAACCAGGCCGGCGCGCTGGTGCACGTGTACGTGGACGGTTCCATCCTCGTCAACCACGGCGGCACCGAGATGGGGCAGGGCGTCAACACCAAGGTCATGCAGGTGGTGGCGCATGAGCTGGGCGTGGACCTGTCGCGGGTGCGCATCACCGCCACCAATACCAGCAAGGTCGCGAACACCTCGGCAACCGCGGCCTCAACCGGCGCGGACCTGAACGGCAAGGCGGCCCAGGATGCGGCGCGCCAGATCCGCGAGCGGCTGGCGGAATTCGCGGCGAAGCAGCACGGCGGCGCAGCGGCAGACGTGCGCTTCGCGGCCGACACGGTGTTCGCGAACGGCGCCGAGATCCCCTTCGGCGAGCTGGTGGCGAAAGCCTACCTGGCGCGCACCCAGCTGTGGTCGGACGGTTACTACGCGACCCCCGGCCTGTCCTGGGATCCGAAGACCATGACCGGCCGACCCTTCTCCTATTTCGCCTACGGCGCCGCGGTGTCCGAGGTGATCGTCGACACCCTCACCGGCGAATGGAAGCTGCTGCGCGCGGATGCGCTCTACGATGCCGGCAAGTCGCTGAATCCGGCGATCGACATCGGCCAGGTCGAGGGTGCCTTCATCCAGGGCATGGGCTGGCTGACCACCGAAGAACTCTGGTGGAACGAGGGCGGCAAGCTCATGACCCACGCCCCGTCGACCTATAAAATCCCGGCGGTGTCGGACTGCCCGGAAGACTTCCGCGTGCGCCTGTTCGAGAACCGCAACGTCGAGGATTCGATCCACCGCTCGAAGGCCGTGGGCGAGCCGCCGCTGCTGCTGCCGTTCTCGGTGTTCTTCGCGATCCGCGATGCGATTTCCAGCGTCGGCGGCCACAAGGTCAATCCGCCCTTGAACGCGCCGGCGACCTGCGAAGCCATCCTCGACGCCGTCGCTGCCGTCGAAGCGGCCACCCGGGCAGGCTGAGATGGAAGACTGGCTGTCCGCAGCGGCATCCGATGCCGGGCCTGATGCCGCGCCGAAGGTCCTGGTGACCGTGGCCGCGGTCGAAGGCTCGGTGCCGCGCGAACCCGGCGCGAAGATGCTGGTCGATGCGCTGCGCCAGTGGGGCACGGTCGGCGGCGGCCACCTGGAGCTGCGCGGCGTCGAGACCGCACGCGCCATGCTGGCGGCGGGCGAGACCCGGCGCCTGGAGCGCTTCCCGCTCGGCCCCAGCCTGGGCCAGTGCTGCGGCGGCGTGGTGCACCTCGCCTTCGAGCTGGCGGACGCCGGCCACCTGGCGGCCCTGGCGGCGCGCGCCAACCAGGACAGCTGGCGCCTGGTGGCGCTGGACGGCGCGCCGGACCTGGCCCTGTTCGACGCGCACGGACGGCTGGTCCACGGCGGCGCGGCGCCGGAATTTGCACGCGGCCCCGCCGCTACCCATATAATGCGCGGGCCGGACGGCCGCCGCTGGCTGGCGGATGCCGTCGAAGCGCCGCGCGCGCGCCTGGTGCTGTTCGGCGCCGGCCACGTGGGCGCGGCCATCGTGCGCGCACTGGCCGAGCTGCCCTGCCGCGTGACCTGGGTCGACGAGCGCGAGGACCTGTTCCCCGCGAGCCTGCCGTCCAACGTCGCCGCCGAAGCCACCGATATCCCGGAGGCGCTGGCGGAAAGCGCCGCGCCGGGCACCAGTTTCCTCGTCATGACCCACAGCCACGCGCTCGACCAGCGCCTGGCCGAAACGATCCTGAAACGCCCGTCCTTCGATCAGGACTGGTTCGGGCTGATCGGATCGAATACCAAACGCAAGCAGTTCGAGCACCGCCTGCGCGAGCGCGGCGTGGACGCCGGTCGCCTGGATGCCATGGTCTGCCCGGTCGGCGTGCCCGGCATCGAAGGCAAGCAGCCCGCCGTGATCGCGGCCGCCGTCGCCGCCCAACTGCTGATGGTGTGGGAAGCCCACGCCGCCACAATCGCTTCAACAGGAAGAATCTAATGTCGATCGACACCCAGAACCTGCAGGCCTACCGCGCGAGCCTGCTGCACTTTCACGCGGATCCGGCCTTCCTGGAGTCCGCCCATGCCTGGCACGAGGACGGCCTGCTGGTCGTGGAGAACGGCCGCGTCAAGGCGGCCGGCGACTACGCGAAGCTGGCCTCGACCCTGCCGGCCGGCGTCGAGGTGACCGACTACCGCGGCAAAATCATCACGCCCGGCTTCATCGACACCCACCTGCATTTCCCGCAGACCGACATGATCGCCTCGCCGGCGCCGGGCCTGCTGCCCTGGCTGGAGACCTATACCTTCCCGACCGAGCGCAGGTTCGGCGACCCCGTGCACGCGCGCGCCACCGCCGAGTTCTTCCTCGACGAGCTGCTCAGGAACGGCACCACCACGGCCTTGGTCTACTGCAGCGTGCACCGTGAGTCGGTCGACGCCTTCTTCGAGGCGGCGTCGGCGCGCGAGCTGCGCATGGGCGCCGGCAAGGTGCTGATGGACCGCCACTGCCCGGACTTCCTGCAGGACACCGCCGACCTGCGCGAGAGCGAGGAACTGATCAAGCGCTGGCACGGGCAGGGGAGAAACATGTACGCGATCACGCCGCGCTTCGCCCCGACCTCGACCGAGGCCCAGCTGGCCGCCACCGGCGAACTGGCGCGCGCTTATCCGGACACCTTCATCCAGACCCACGTCTCGGAAAACAGGGACGAGTGCAAATGGGTGGGCGAGCTGTTCCCGCAGCGCCGCAGCTACCTGGACGTGTACGACCACTACGGCCTGATGCGCGAGCGCGCCATGTATGGACACTGCATCTGGCTGGACGATGCCGACGTCGCACGCATGGCCGAAAGCGGTTCGGCGATCGCCCACTGCCCGACCTCGAACCTGTTCCTGGGCAGCGGCCTGTTCGACATGGCGCGCGCCGACAAGGCCGGCGCGCTGGTCTCGCTGGGCACCGACGTGGGGGCGGGCACTTCCTTCTCGATGTTGCAAACCATGAATGAAGCGTATAAAGTTGCGCGACTGAAAGGCAGCTACCTCCCGGCCCTGCGCATGTTCTACCTCGCCACGCTGGGCGCCGCGCGCAGCATGCAGCTCGAGGGCACGATCGGGAATTTCGTTCCGGGGCTTGAAGCCGATTTCATCGTGCTCGACCCCAAGGCCACGCCGCTGCTGGAGCGCCGCACCGCGCACAGCAATACGCTCGAGGAAACCCTGTTTGCGCTGGCCCTGCTGGGCGACGACCGTGCCATCCGCGCCACCTACGCGGCTGGGCGACTCATGCCAGTGGCATGAGTCGCGGTCCACGAGCGGACGCTGCCCTGAGGTTTACTAGACGTTTCGCCCCTGGACCAGCCACGAGAACTTTATGCAGAACACATTCAGCCGCCGCCTCCCGCTCGCCGTCGCACTGGGCCTGGCCCTGGCCGCCAATGCCGGCGCGCGCCCGACCGCCGCCAATGCCAACGAGGCCGCCACCGCCCGCCATTACGCGGCCCTGATCGCGGGCGCCGAGCCGAAGACGGCCGAGCTGACCATGTTCTTCACCCAGATGCCCAAGGGCGGCGACCTGCACCACCATTATTCCGGCGCCGTCTACGCCGAGACCTATGTCGACTTCCTCGACAAGCAGGGCTATTGCGTCAACAAGCAGACCTACAGGATCGAGACCGACAAGGCGCTGGTCGAGGCCGAGCGCGCCAAGCCGGCCAAAGAGCGCAACTGCCTGGGCACCGCCGACGTCTATGCCGACGATTTCACCTACCGCGAGCTGCTGCAGCGCTGGTCGAGCAAGGATTTCCATAACCACGGCGCGCTGCAGGCGCCGCCGGACCGCCAGTTCTTCCAGACCTTCGGCTACTTCGGCCCGGTCTCGAACGCCAACTTCCACGAAGGCCTGGTCGAGATCAAGGAGCGCGCGATCCGCGAGAACGTCAGCTACATCGAGACCATGTTCAAGATGTCGCCCTTCGTCGCCAACAAGGACTTCGACGCCCAGTCCTGGCAGAACGCCCACGACGACAAGGCCTTCGAAGCCCAGATGCGCGCCTGGATGACCCAGCTCGACGCGGACCAGAAGTTCAACCAGGCCATCGCCGACTTCACGGCCAGGATCGACGAAGCCGCCGCCGGCATCGACGACGAGCGCTTCACCATGCGCTACCAGACCTATGTGCTGCGCCTGCTGAACCCCTCGCAGGTGTTCTCCTCGATGCTCGCCGGCTTCAAGGCCGCCGGCAAGGACAGCAAGATCGTCGGCGTCAACATCGTCGGGCAGGAGAGCCAGATGGTGTCGATGCGCGACTACACCCTGCACATGAAGATGTTCCGCTTCCTGAAGTCGGTCTACCCGAACGTCAAGGTGGCGATGCACGCCGGCGAGCTGGCCCTGGGCGACGTCCCGCCGGAAGACCTGCAGTTCCACATCGACCAGGCGGTCAACCTGGCCGGCGCCGACCGCATCGGCCACGGCATCGACCTGGCCCACGAAAGCAATGCGGTCGCCATCATGCAGCGCATGCGCGAGAAGGACATCCCGGTCGAGATCAACCTGACCTCGAACGCCTTCATCAACGGCGTGCAAGGCGAGAACCACCCGGTCACCCTGTACCGCAAGTACGGCGTCCCCTACGTCATCTCCACCGACGACGCCGGCGTGACCCGCCACAACCTGGCCAACGAATACGTGCTGTTCGCCAGCCGCTACAAGCCGGGCTACGCCGAGCTCAAGAAGGCTTCCTACAACAGCATCCGCTATTCCTTCCTGGATGCGGCCGACAAGGCGCGCCTGACCAAACAGCTGGACCAGCGCTTCGCGAGGTTCGAGGCGGAGATTGCCGGGCTGGATAAGGCTGCGGCGAAGCGCTGATAATCAGTTAGCAGGAATACTGTCGTCCCCGCGACATATCCGTCGTTCCCGCGACAAATCCGTCGTCCCCGCGACAAATCCGTCGTCCCCGCGAAGGCGGGGACCCAAGTTTGCATGCGTTTCGACGGCATAAGCAGAGCTTGGGTCCCCGCCTCCGCGGGGACGACGTATTTTGGTCTACGTAACTACCCAAAAAATGCATATGTATATGCTGGCGCTGTGGTCAACTCGCTACAAAAATAACGCTTTCTTCACTGCTTTGCCCAAAAAACAAGCGAAACAATTTTTCTACAGAATGCCTCCCTTATAATCCCGCCGTGCGCTTTTCCTAGGGGAAAGCCGCCCCACACGCGAATTCCTGCCCGTTTTTTCATCAACTTATACGCGCAAGCTATAAATTCCCAAGAGAAAACGTATTTGCTATCAGATTTGCCTTCATGCATATTGGTCTTTTATTAACCAATGGCAAAGACGAAGCTGGCAAGCAATGGCTGTAACGGCCGGGAAATATTTGACCGCTAGAATCGCGTGCGCCGCCTTTGTTCTTGATTGTTTGGTAAGGGCGGGAGCGGGTTGTACAGAATGTCTGGACGACGGCGAAGAGCGGTCGCTTCCAAGGGTTGCAGTACTGTGAGAGAGGGAACGACGTTCCCTTATAAATAAAATTAGTCTTTTTGGGGTTAATCCAATGATCTATCAAAAACGGATCCAGCTGACCAAGCTGGCGCTGGCTTTGTCGATTGCACTGGCAGGAGCACCGGCTCTTGCCCAGAACACGACTTCGGCAGTTGGCGGTCGCATCACGAGTCCGGACGGCAAGCCTGCCGCCGGCGCCGCGGTGCAAATCATCCACACCGAGTCGGGTTCGGTCAGCAACGTCACTACCGACGCCGAAGGTCGCTATGTCGCACGCGGCCTGCGTACCGGCGGTCCGTACACGATCATTATCACGAAGAACGGCGTCACCGAGAAGCGTGAAGGCATCTACCTGCAGCTGGCCGAAACCGCTGCCGTCGACGCCACCATCGGCGCCCCGATGCAGACCGTGACCGTGGCCGGCAGCCGCGCGCGCGCCGACATCTTCAACCGCAGCAACATGGGTTCGGGCACCTCGATCAGCAACGCCGACCTGCAGACCCAGGCCTCGATCAACCGCAACCTGCAGGACTTCGCACGTGCCGATCCGCGCGTCTCGCAGACCGACAAGGACCGCGGCGAGATGTCCGTCGCCGGCCAGAACTCGCGCTTCAACACGATGACCGTCGACGGCGTGAACGTCAGCGACACCTTCGGCCTGGAAGCCAGCGGCAGCCCGACCGCGCGCCAGCCGATCTCGATCGAAGCGATCCAGTCGGTGCAGGTCAACGTCGCCAACTACGACGTGACCCAGAAGGGCTACATCGGCGGTAACGTCAACGCCGTCACCAAGTCCGGTACCAACAAATGGAAGGGCGGCGTCTACTACGTCTACCGTGACGACCAGCTGTCGGGCAAGCGCCTGAACGTCTCCAGCGGCGAATACAGCGATGCGCCGAAGTTCACCGAAACCACCAAGGGCGTGTGGACCAGCGGCGCGGTGATCCAGGACAAGCTGTTCTTCTACGCCCTGAGCGAAGAAACCAGCTCCAGCAAGGCCGGTCCGGACTTCGGCTACATCGGCCAGGGCCTGGGCACCACCGTCGGCATCACCCAGAGCGAGATCGACCGCGTCAAGAACATCGCCAAGAACACCTATGGCATGGACCTCGGCAACCCGGTTGCCGGCGGCAGCGAACTGAGCTCGCGCGAGCAGATGCTGAAAGTCGACTGGAACATCAGCGACATCCACCGCGCCAACCTGCGCCTGCAGCGTACCTCGCAGTCCGAGCCGATCTACCCGAGCTTCTCGAACACCGGCATCTCGCTGAGCTCCTTCCTGTACACCCAGAAGAAGCAGATCGAGACCGTGGTTGCCCAGGTCTTCTCCGACTGGTCGCCGACCTTCGCGACCGAGTTCAAGGCCTCGAAGCGTGACTACGACTCGGTGCCGAAGAACAATGCGCGCCTGCCGACGCTGGGCTTCCAGTTCAGCGGCCCGCTGCCGTCGGACGCGCCGGGCGGCACCCGCACCGGCAACCGCTTCCTGAACGCCGGTACCGAGAACTCGCGCCAGCAGAACGTGCTGGGTACCGCCACCCAGGATTACTACGGCGGCGCCACCTGGACCCGCGGCGACCATGAGATCAAGTTCGGCCTGGACTACCAGAAGAACAAGATCTACAACGCCTTCCTGCAGAACGTCTACGGCAACTACACCTTTGCCTGCGACAACAACTTCACGTACTCGTTCGGCTCGATCAACTGCGGCACCGCGTCGCTGTCCCAGGTCGAAGCTGCAGTGCTGGAGAACTTCCAGCACGGCCGTCCGTCCTCGTATACCCTGCAAACCGCCGCTGCGGGCTACACCCTGAACGACGCGATCTCGGCGTTCTCGATGGCAAACACCGGCCTGTTCCTGCAGGACACCTGGAGCGTCAACCGCCAACTGACCCTGAACTACGGCTTCCGTGTCGACCAGGTGGGCGTGGACAAGGCCCCGCCGTCCAACGCCGCCTTCGCGACCCCGCTCGTCGCCGGTGTCAACGGCGGCCGCCAGACCGGCGGCTTTGGTCTCGCCAATAACTACACCCCGGACGGCACCAAGCTGTTCCAGCCGCGCTTCGGCTTCAACTACCGCTTCGACACCCCGCGCATGATGCAGGTGCGCGGCGGCGCCGGCCTGTTCCAGGGCGCGGCCCTGAGCGTGTGGCTGGCCAACCCGTACCAGAACGCCGGTATCGCCACCCGCTCGATCCAGTGCTCGGGCTCGGGCGCAACCCGCTGCCCGAACGCGGACGGCACCTTCACCCCGAACGTTGACGCCCAGAAGAGCGTCAACGGTGCACCGTCGACCGCCGGTGTCGACCTGCTGAGCCCGAGCCTGCGCCAGCCGTCCAACTGGAAGGCCAACCTGGCCTTCGACATGGAACTGCCGTGGTATGGCCTGGTGGCGGGTGTTGAAGCCCTGTACATCAAGACCAAGGATGGCATCTTCTACCAGAACCTGAACATCGGCGCCCCGACCGCCACCGGCACCGACGGCCGCCAGCTGTTCTGGAACGCCAACGGCGGCCTGCTGCAGCGCTGCTGGAACGTGGGTAACAACTCGGTCAGCACCGCGACCGGTTGCACCACCACCAACAAGGCGCTGAGCAACCTGAACTACGGTAACGTGCTGATGGCAACCGGCACCGACAAGGGCGAAAGCCGTGTCGAGACCGTGGCGCTGGCCTATCCGATGACCCGTGGCCTGGGCTGGAAGATTTCCGCGACCCACACCTACGCAACCGAAGTGTCGAACCTGACTTCGTCGACCTCGAGCTCCAACTTCGGCGCGCGCTCGGTGTTCAACCCGAACGAAAACGTCGCCTCGAACTCGGCTTACCTGGTCAAGAACCGCATCAACGCCAACGTGAGCTTCGAGAAGGCCTTCCTGGCCGGCTACAAGACCCGCTTCGGCATGTTCTACGAAGGCCGTTCGGGCAAGCCGTACAGCTGGACCTTCAAGAACGACATGAACGGCGACGGCATCTCGACCAACGACCTGATGTACATCCCGAAAGCCTTCGGTTCGGGTGAAGTCACGTTCGCCGGCGATACCGCAACCAGCCATGCCAACGAGCAGCGCTTCTGGGACATCGTTAACGCCAACAAGGCGCTGAAGAATTCCGCCGGTGGCGTCGTGGGCCGCTACAGCGACTTCGCACCGTGGACCAACAGCGTCGACATGAAGTTCAGCCAGGAGATCCCGGGCCTGTTCGCACGCAACAAGGGCCGTATCGACTTCGACATCATGAACGTCGGCAACCTGCTGAACAAGAAGTGGGGCCACATCATGGAGATGCCGTTCTCGTCCTCGGGCGGCCAGACCCGCGGCTTCGTCGACTACGCCGGCCTGGATGCAAACGGCCACTACGTCTACGCCGTGCGCACCCAGAACGACGACTACAGCATCCGCCAGAACAAGGGCGAATCGCAGTGGTCGGCGCAGATCTCCCTGCACTACGACTTCTGATCTGCTGAATTCGTAGCTGGATGATCGAGACGGCCGGTGGCGACACCGGCCGTTTTTCTTTCCCGCAGTGACTGGATTACATGCAATAATCTTCGGCTTGCAATCCATCGCAACAAGATAAGGTGTACCACTTCATGACCGTTTCCCGTCCCCTCCGCACCGGCCTCACCGTGCTGGCAGCCGGCCTGGCGCTGGCGGGTTGCGCGAGCGCGCCCGCAACGGCGCCGCGCGGCCCGATCGAACTCAATATCGTCGCCATCAACGATTTCCACGGCAACCTGGAACCCAGCCGCTACAGCTATGCGCCGGCCGGCAGCGACAAGAAAGAGAACATCCGCGCCGGCGGCATCGATGTGCTGAAGGGGGCGCTGGACGCCTTCCGCAAGGAAGACAAGGATTTGCTGTTCGTCGCCGCCGGCGACCTGGTGGGCGCGAGCCCGGCGGTGTCCTCGATGTTCGCGGACGAGCCGACCATCGAGGCGATGAACCGGATGGGCCTGGTCGCCAGCTCGCTCGGCAACCACGAGTTCGACCCGGGCAGCAAGGAACTGCTGCGCCAGCAGCACGGCGGCTGCGATTCGCCGCGCCCGGACAAGGCCTGCCGGCTGTCGAAGGATTTCCTCGGCGCCGGCTTTACCTACCTGGCCGCCAACGTCGTCGACGCAAGCACCGGCAAGAACCTGGTGCCGGCCTGGCGCGTCGTCGACGTCAAGGGCGTGAAGGTCGGCCTGGTCGGCGCCGTGCTGAAGGACACGCCATCGGTGACGGTGTCTTCCTCGATCAAGGGCCTGTCCTTCCTCGACGAGGCCGAGTCCATCAATAAAGTCATTCCCGCCATGCGCGCCCAGGGGGCGCAGGTATTCGTGGTCCTGATCCACGAGGGCGGCCACACCGGCGAACCCTTCGACAAGACCTATTGCGACGGCCTCGAAGGCCCGATCGTCGGCATCGTCAAGAAGCTCGATCCGGCGATCCGCCTGGTCATCACCGGCCACTCGCACAAGGGTTACCTGTGCAAGGTCGACGGCCGCGTGGTGACGCAGGCCGACTATGCCGGCCACGTGCTGTCGCGCATCAAGATGACGGTCGAGCCGGGCAGCGGCAAGGTCGACGACATCCAGGTCCGCAACGTCGTCATGGCGCCGGGCGCGTTCACCCCCGATGCGCAGATGACGGCCTACCTGCAGGACGTGCGTGCCCGCAGCGCCGCCGAACTGGCCAGGCCGATCGCGCGCATCTCCGCGTCCGGCGTGTCGCGCAAGGACAGCGACGCCGGCGAATCGCCGCTGGGCGACGTGATCGCCGACGCCGCGGTGGCGGCGACCCGCGACCAGGGCGTGCTGCTCGGCTTCATGAACCCGGGCGGCATCCGCAAGGACCTGGAAGCGGGCGAGGGCGGCGTGGTCAGCTTCGGCCAGGCCCAGGCCGTGCTCCCGTTCGGGAATACCCTGGTGGTGCTGGACATCACCGGCGCCCAGCTGCGCGCCATGCTGGAGCAGCAGTGGGACCGTCCGGGCAACAGCCAGTACATGCTGCAGGTCTCGCGCGGCCTGTCCTATTCGTGGGACAGCACCCGTCCGGTCGGCCAGCGCCTGGTGCCGGGCAGCCTGAAGGTGGACGGCAAGCCGGTCGAAGAGGGCAAGACCTACCGCATCGTGGCGAACAACTTCCTGGCCGAAGGCGGCGACAACTTCCCGGCACTGGCCCAGGGCGTCAACCGTCACGACACCGGCATGCGCGACCTCGACGCGTTGATCGCCTACCTGAAGCAGACCCCGGGCATCGGCGCGACCGGCATGGCCGCGCCCCAGCCCCGAATCAACAAGGTGCGCTGAGCACCGTTCGATGAAACGTCCAGACAAGGAACCATCATGAAAAAACTCGCTTGTGTACTCGCGCTGGCCGGCGCCTTCGCTTCGGCCGACGCCCTCGCCTGGGGCAACGACGGTCACCGCGCGGTCGGCGCCATCGCCGACAAGCTGATCAAGGGCACCAAGGCCGAACAGCAGGTGAAAGCCATCCTGCTGCCGGGCGAGACACTGGAATCGATCGCCACCTGGCCCGACTGCGTGAAGGGTAACTGGTGCGGTCCGCAGACCCCGGACATGGTCGACTACGTGAACGCCAACCCGAAGCACAGCGAGTACCACTACACCGACGTGCCGTTCCAGCTGGACCACTACCATGACGGCGCCGCCGGCACCGCCGACGACGACATCGTGCAGACCCTGAAGCAGGCGATCGCCGTCCTGCAGGGCAAGGACACCCCGGCCACCAATCCGCACAAGTTCACCCCGCGCCAGGCCCTGATCCTGCTGACCCACATGACCGGCGACATCCACCAGCCGCTGCACGTGGGCGCCGCCTTCGTCGACAAGGACGGCAAGTTCGTGGTGCCGAAGACCAAGGCCGAGATCGACGAGACCGCGATCTTCGATTCGCGCGGCGGCAACAACCTGCTGATGGACGACGCCAAGCTCGCCGGCCTGGTCGCCAACCTGTCCAGCGTGATCCCGCCGGAAGAAGCCAGGCCGGTCAAGGAAGGCGTGCCCAAGGCGCTGACCAAGCCCTTCCACTCCTACTGGGACAGTACCACCGTCAACTACGCCTTCCGCCGCATCCAGACGAAGACGCCGGAAAAGTTTGCGCAGGCCGCGATCGACAGCAAGCCGGACGTCGCCCGCTCGACCGGCGACCTGGCCACCTGGCCGTATCAATGGGCGGACGATGCGCTGGCCGTGTCGAAGCAGGTGTTCGACGGCGTCACCGTCGGCAAGATCACGCCGCAGACCGGCAAGAAGGGCGAGACCTACTACACCTGGAGCCTGGAAGTGCCGCAGAACTATCCGGTGCCGAGCTCCGCGATTGCCAAGACCCAGCTGATCAAGGGCGGTTATCACCTGGCGCAGGTGCTGCAGGCTATCTACCAATAATGTTGGCGTGGGCACGGTGTGCCCACCCTACGAACCATCGATAACGTAGGGTGGGCACACGGTGCCCACGATACAACTTCCCGCGCCATTCGCTCGCAGGCGCCGCTAAAATGGCGCCCATGCACAAACTATCCCTCCTGGCCCTCGCGGCCGCCTCCATCCTGCCCGGCATCGCCGCCGCCCAGGCCCAGCCTCAAGAGCGCAACCTGCCGCTGTGGGAAGCCGGCATCGGCGCCGCCGCCTTCAGTACGCCAGCCTATCCGGGTTCATCGGACCGCTCGAACCGCGGCCTGGCCCTGCCTTACCTGATCTACCGCGGCAAGGTCTTCCGCGCCGACCAGAACGGCATCGGCGCACGCCTGGTGAACACCGACAAGGTCGAATTCGACGTCGGCTTCGCCGGCTCGCTGCCCGCGCACTCGAACGACGTCGAGGCGCGGCGCGGCATGCCCGACCTCGGCACCCTGGTCGAATTCGGCCCGCGCGTAAAGGTCAAGTTTGCCGACCTGGGCGAGCGCGGCAGGCTGCGATTCGAACTGCCGCTGCGCGCCGTGATCGAGGCCAGGGGCGGACTGCGGCGCCAGGGCTGGACCATGGAGCCGCGCCTGGTGTGGGAAAAGCGTGGCGAGGCCGCGCGCTGGACCATGGAAGCCCAGCTCGGCGCCGTGTTCGGCGACGGCCGCATCAACCGTTATTTCTACGAAGTGCAGCCGCAGTATGCGACCGCGGAGCGGCCGGCCTACAAGGCGGAGTCCGGCCTGCTGCTGGTGCGCACGGGGCTGTTCGGCACGTATCGCCTGAACCCGGACCTGAGGATGTTCGGCTTCGTCCGCTACGAAACCTACTCGGGCGCGGCGAACCAGGACAGTCCGCTGATGAAAAAAAATACCGGCACATCGGCCGGTATCGGATTTGCGTGGACCTTCGCGCGCTCTTCGGAAAGAGCGCGCGCGTCCGAATGAAAGCACTCGTGGGCACGGGGTGCCCACCCTACGATGACGTGCATTCCCGTAGGGTGGGCTCTCCGAGCCCACGCGTCATCAACGCGACTTGACGAACGGCTTGCCGATCGCCTTCGGCGCCACCGACTTGGCCATCAGGCCGGCCAGCACGATCACGGTCACCACATACGGGATCATCTGCACCAGCGAGCCTGGGATGCTGCCAACGACCGGCAGCTCGACGCCTTCGAGCTGGATCTGGATCGCGCCGAACAGGCCGAACATCAGGCAGCCCAGCACGGTATGCAGCGGACGCCAGTTGCCGAACACCAGGGTCGACAGGGCCAGGTAGCCGGCGCCGGCCGACATGTCGCGCAGGAAGAAGCCGCTCTGGACGATGGCGAGATAGGCGCCCGAGAACGAGCACAGCACGCCGGCCACCAGCATCGCCAGGTAGCGGGTGCGCTCGACCGAGACGCCGGCGGCGTCGGCCGCGTGCGGGTTCTCGCCGCAGGCGCGCAGGCGCAGGCCGAAGCGGCTGTGGTAGATCACCCAGTGCACGACCGGCACCAGCAGGAAGGCCACGTACACCAGCACCGACTGGCCGCCGATCAGGTGGCCGTACAGCCAGCCGATGAACGGGATGTTGTCCAGCGCGGCGGTACCCGGCAGGACGATGTCGAACAGGCGCGCCTCGCGCAGGTCCGGGGTGCGGCCGCCTTCATGGAAGAAGAACTGGGCGAGCACGAAAGTCAGGCCGCTCATGGCGATGTTGATCGCGATGCCGCACACCAGCTGGTTGCCCTTCTGGGTGATCGAGACGAAGGCCTGGACCATGGCCAGGGCGCTCGAGACGCCGACGCCGGCCAGGATGCCGAGCCAGGGGTTCTGGGTGACGTAGGCGACCGAGGCCGAGACGAAGGCCGAGGCCAGGATCTTGCCTTCGAGGCCGATGTCGACCACGCCGGAACGTTCGGCGAACAGGCCGGCCATCGCGGCGAACATCAGCACCGGCGCGTTGCGGATCATGGACACCACGATGCTGGCGATGTGAAAGTCTTCCATTTATGCTTCCTTGCTGGTGCGGGTCAGGTTGATCAGTTTCAGGAGCGCCGGCGCGTAGAAATTCTCCATCGCACCGCAGAACAGGATGATCAGGCCCTGGATGAAGATGAAGGTCTCCTGCGGGATGTTCGGCTTCTCGAGCGAGAGGTCGAAGCCGCCCTGGATCAGGGCGCCGAACAGCACCGACGACAGGAAGATGCCGACCGGGTGCTGGCGTCCCATTAGCGCGATCGCGATGCCGACGAAGCCGGCGCCGGCCGGGAAGTTCAGCGACAGGTAGTGCGTCGAGCCCATCACCGAATTGACCGCGCCCAGGCCGGCCAGTGCGCCCGAGGCCAGCATGGTGACGATGATCATGCGGTCGATCCGCACGCCGGCGTAGTGCGCGGCATGGGTATTCAGGCCGGTCGCGCGCAGCTTGTAGCCCCACGACGAGCGCCAGACGACCACGCCGTACACGACCAGGGCAAGGATCGCCAGCAGGAAGCTGATGTTGAGCGGGGTGTCGCCGAACATGGGGAAGATCTTGTTCAGCAGCGGCAGGGCGGCGCTGTCGGCGAACACGCGCGAGGCCGGGTTCTGCTGGCCTTCCGGGATCATCTTCAGGATCACGTAGTTCATCAGGCTGGCGGCGATGAAGTTGAACATGATGGTCGTGACCACCACGTGGCTGCCGCGCTTGGCCTGCAGGTAGCCCGGCAGGAAGGACCACAGCGCACCGAACAGGGCGGCGCCGATCATCGCGACCGGGATCATCAGCCAGCCCGGCAGGTGGGCATCGAAGGCCAGCACGGCCAGCGTGAGACCGAGGCCGCCGACATACATCTGGCCTTCGGCGCCGATGTTGAAGAGGCCGGCCTGCATCGCGATCGACACCGCGAGGCCGGCGAAGATGAAGGTCGAGGCATAGAACAGGGTGTAACCCAGGCCTTCCGGATCGAGGATCGCGCTGTCGACCAGGATGTGCAGCGATTCCGACGGGCTTTCGCCGAGCAGGTGGATGACCAGGCCCGCCACCAGCAGCGCCGACAGCAGGTTCAGGATGGGGAGGGCGAAACCCGTGGCCCAGCGTGGAAGTTCAGTCTTTTTCATGTCTCTTACCGTCAGGACTTGTGCAAGCCGCCCATCAGCAGGCCGATGCGGGTAGTGTCGAATTCATCGATCGGCAGGATGCCGGTGATGCGGCCGCCGGACATCACCAGGATGCGGTCGGCGAGTGCGCGCACTTCTTCCAGTTCCACCGAGGACAGCAGGATGGCCACGCCCTCGTCGCGCAGGCGCAGCAGCTGGGTGTGGATGCTCTCGATGGTGCCGATGTCGACGCCGCGGGTCGGCTGGCCGACCAGCATCATCTTCGGCCTGGACGCGACTTCGCGCGCGATCACGACCTTCTGCTGGTTGCCGCCCGAGAGCAGGCCGATGCGCAGGTCCGGATTGTTCGGACGGACGTCGAAAGCCTGCATCAGGCCGGCGCAGCGCTGGGCGATCTTCTTGAAGTCGAACAGGCCCCAGCGGTTCTTGACGTGGTCCTGGTAGCCGAACACGGTGTTCTGCATGACCGAGAAATCCTTGATCACGCCGTCGCGCAGGCGGTCTTCCGGCACGTGGCCGATGCCCAGGTTGCGGAAGGTGGCCGGCAGGCCGTCGGCGTTCGCGCGGCCGGCGTAGGGCAGGTCCTTGCCCAGGAATTCGACCTTGCCGGACGTCGGCAGGCGCATGCCGGACAGGATCTCGAGCAGCTCGCTCTGGCCGTTGCCGGACACGCCGGCAATCGCCACCACTTCGCCGGCGCGCAGCGTGAAGTCGATGTCCGACAGCAGCGCGACGCCGTTGGCGTCCTTCAGCTGGACGTTCGAGACCTTCAGCACTTCGGCACCCGGATTGTAGGGCGCGCGCGGCAGCTCGCTCTGGATCGGACGGCCGACCATCATGTTGGCCAGCTGTTCCTTCGAGGTTTCCGGAGTCTTGACGGCGCCGACCACGCGGCCGGCGCGCATCACCGTCACCTCGTCGGTGATCTCCATGATCTCCTGCAGCTTGTGGGTGATCAGGATGATGGTCTTGCCCTGTTCCTTGAACAGACGCAGGATCTCGAACAGCGAGGCGGTCTCCTGGGCGGTCAGGACGGCGGTGGGCTCGTCCAGGATCAGGATGTTGGCGCTGCGGTAGATCTGCTTGAGGATCTCGACGCGCTGCTGGGCGCCCACCGACAGGTCGTGGACGGTGGCCAGCGGATCGACGTCGAGGCGGTAGCGCTCGCAGATCTCGCGCAGCTTCGCCTCGACCCCGGCGCGGTGCGCGGCCAGCTTGAAGCCGCCTTCGGCGCCGAGCATGACGTTGTCGAGCACCGTCATGTTCTCGACCAGCATGAAGTGCTGGTGCACCATGCCGATGCCGAGGGCGATCGCTTCGTTACTGGTGCGGATATCCTGCGCCTGGCCGTCGATCAGGACCTGGCCGCTGTCGGCATTGTAGTAGCCGTACAGGATGCTCATCAGGGTCGACTTGCCGGCGCCGTTTTCACCGATCACGCCGTGGATCGAACCCTTGGCGATCGAGAAGCTGACGTCGGCATTCGCCTGTACCGCCCCGAAGGCCTTGCTGATATTGCGGAATTCTACGGCTGGCTGCATAGCGATCCGTTTTCGTTAGACAAAGTAATTATGAAAAGCATTCATTCAAAAGCGCGCCGCGCCGGTTTCAGGCCGGCGCGGCGCGCTTCCTACGTAAAACAAGCATTCGCCTATTGCGGGCACGAATTCGACGCGCGGTAGTCGACCACCTTGATCTTGCCGCTGATGATGTCGTCCTTGGCGGCGAGCACGCGCTTCTCGATCTCGGGCGTGATGAGGGCCCGGTTGTATTTGTCGAGCGCCCAGTCGACCCCGCCTTCCTTCAGCCCCTCATAGGTAATACCGGAGGTGAACTGGCCGTTCTTCGCCTTCATGAAGGCGTCGTAGGCGGCGTTGTCGACGCGCTTGACCATCGAGCTCAGCATGGTGCCCGGATACAGGTAGTTCTGGTTCGAGTCGACGCCGATCGCCAGCTTGCCCTTTTCCTTGGCCATCTGGAGGGCGCCCATGCCGGAGCCGCCGGCCACCGCGAACACCACGTCGGAGCCGCGGTCGAATTGCGCGCGCGCCAGTTCGCCGCCCTTGGCCGGGTCGTTCCAGGCCGCGCTGGTGGTGCCGACCATGTTCTGCAGGACCGGGATCTTCGGGACGACCGATCGGGCGCCCTGCACGTAACCGCAGGCGAAAGCGCGGATCAGCGGGATGTCCATGCCGCCGACGAAGCTGATGGTCTTGGTCCTGGACGCCATGGCGGCGGCCACGCCGACCAGATAGGAACCTTCCTGTTCCTTGAACAGCACGGAGTTGACGTTCTTGCCCTGGGCATTGCCGTCGATGATGACGAAATGGACGTTCGGGTATTCGGCGGCGATCTTCTGCACCGGCTGGGTCTGGGAAAAACCGATCGACACGATCAGGCTCAGCTTCTTGCGCGCGAGGGCGCGCAGCACCTGCTCGGCCTGGGTGTCGTAGTTTGCCTGGGCTTCGAACACCTTGATGCCGGTTTCCTTCGTGAAGCGCGTCACGCCTTCGGCCGCCGACTGGTTGAAGGACTTGTCGAACTTGCCGCCAGCGTCGTAGACGATGGCCAGCTTGGCGCCGGCGATGTCGGCCGATGCGCTGGCGCTGAAGCAAAGTGCCGCGATCGTCAGACTGAGTTGCTTGAATTTCATCTGTTTTTCCTGAATCTGGAAGGACCTGCAAGCTTGCGCGCTACGCGGCAAAGCAAGGACCAGCCATCCGCGGGTCTCCTCGCGGACTGTGTCAAACCTTGGTGAATCTATGGTGTCGATTATGTAATCTGGCCGAGGCGGGCAAGACCGGAGAGTCGGCCGCAGCTGAGCTTCGTATTCGTCCTTGACGTTTAACTATGCATCAGTCTGTTTATTCGTGGCAAATACGATTTTACTTCGCAATTTATTTACTGGAAATATAAATAGTGCCACTTTTCGGTGGTTTCTTGCAGAAAACCACAGGTCTTGACAGCTGCGAAAGGCTTGCCGGGGCCGCTGCGGACCAGCTTGCCGCTTACTTTCCGGCGACCTGGATCGGCAGCGCGGCCAGGCTGGGGCCGGCGTCCAGGGCGGGCAGCGGGATGGCGTCGGCCGGGTCGGGAAGAAGGGCGGCCGCGACGGGAATCGCCGCGGCGGGGACGGGAATGAGAGGCGCCGGCGCGCCGTCGGTGGCGACGGAGGCGATGCCGGGTGCCGGAATCGGCGCGCTCGACGCGGCCTGTTCCAGCGGTTTGGCGAACTGGGCGCTCAGGAAGCCGGCGATGCGGCTCTGGGTGCCTTCCAGATAGGGGATGTTCATGTGGTCCGAGCCGGGCACGATGTCGTCTCCGCACAACTGGGCCAGCTTGGCCACCAGCTGGTCGGTATGCGAATGCGGGACCACGTCGTCGCTTTCCGCGCGCAATACATAAGTCGGCGCCTTCAGGGCAGGGGCGTACTTGATCGACTCGAAGCGGTGGCGCAGCATGTACTCGATCGGCATCACGCGGAACTTGCGCTTGGCGATCGCCAGGATCGAATCGTAGGGCGTGATCAGGACCACCGAATGCACCGGACGCTCCTTGGCCACCTGCACGGCGACGCCGGAACCCAGGCTGCGGCCGACCACGGCAATGCGGCGCGCGTCCACGTGGGCGCGCGCGGCCATCCAGTCGAACAGCATGCAGCCGTCTTCGATCATGTGGATCTCGGCCGGGTCGCCGTGCGAATCGCCGTAGCCGCGGTAGTTCACGGCCAGCACGGCCATGTTGGGGAAGAGCTTGCCGGCATCGCGCACCACCCAGGAGACTTCCTCGGAGCGGCCGCCGAAATAGACGACGGCGGGATGCGGGCCAGGAATCTGCGGGGTCATCAACCAGCCGCAGAGACGGGTGCCGTCGGCGGCGCGCAGCACCACGGGACGGGTGCGGTGGCCGCTGCTGCGCGGGCTCTTGACTTCGCGCTCGACGGTAGGATTGAACACGAGGCGGCGCTGGTTGGCCGCGACCGCAGCCGTGAGGCCCAGCCACAGCATGCTGGCAAAGCCAGCCATCCCTGCCGCTACTTTTTTCCTGGTGTCCATGCTACTAGTCTACCTCTGCCATCCTGAAACGTTCTGTGCGCTGAGGTACAAAGCCATGGAGGCGGAATATTTACCCAAGCGACGTTGCCATGTCGCAACGATAACATGGCTGGCGCAAAGCTGCAGGCAGGGCCCACTCAGCCGCCGTGCCCGCATTCGGATGCGTTAAGATGCCTCGGTCCTGTCGAATCCACTCCGGGAGACTCCGTGCACTACCTGCTGATGTATGAACTGGCGCCCGACTACCTGGCGCGCCGCGGCGAATGCCGCAACGAACACCTGAAACTGGCCTGGGAGGCCGAGCAGCGCGGCGAGCTCGTGATCGCCGGCGCCCTGGCCGATCCGGCCGACACCGCCGTCCTGCTGTTCAGCGGCGACGCGCCGGAAGTCGCCGAGCGCTTCGCCAAGGCCGACCCCTACGTCGTCCAGGGCCTGGTGACGAGCTGGCGCGTGCGTCCCTGGACCACGGTGGTGGGCAAGGATGCCTTCAACCCGGTTCACCCCGACTAGTCTTTCTACTTCGCCGGCAACAGCTTCACGACCAGGTTATGGGTCGTGAGCGCGAACGAGCCGTCCGGTGCGCGCGCCACCCCCATCGGCCGGTCCAGGCCGCCGGGCAGGGCACCCAGCTGGATGCCCTGGCGGCCGGCCACGCCCGCCACCGTGCTGGTCACGTTGTCGAGGTTGATCCTGCGGATGGTGGCGTTGCCGGTGTCCGCAATATACAAGTCGTTGCCCTCGACCGCGATGCCGCTCGGCGCGCACAGCCGCGACACGGTGGTGCTGCCGTCCACCGCCCCGCACTGGCCGGCCTGGCCCGCCAGGGTCGATACCGTCCCGTCGGACTTGATCATGCGGACGGTCGAATTGCCGGTATCGACCACATAGACGTTGTCCCATTCGTCCACGCCCACGTCCTGCGGATTGCAGAAGCGGGCCGCACCGCCGCGTCCGTCCGCGCTGCCGCACACGCCCGGCGATCCGGCCACGGTGCTGACCTTGCCGTCGATGTCGATGCGGCGCACCGTGTGGTTGCCGGTGTCCGCGATCCACAGGTTGCCGCGGCGGTCCAGCGCGATGCCCTTCGGATTGCAGAACTGGGCCGACGTCGTGCGGCCGTCGGCGCTGCCGCAGGTGCCGTTGCCGGCCACCGTGCCGGTCAGGCCGGCCGCCGTGATCTTGCGCACCACGGAATTGCCGGTGTCGGTCACGTACACATTGCCCTGGGTATCCGCCGCCAGCCGGCTCGGCCCGTTGAAGCGCGCCGCGCCGCCGCTGCCGTCCGCATAGCCGACCGCGCCGAGGCTGCCGGCCAGGGTCGTGACCACGCCCTTCGGCGTGAGCTTGCGGACGGTCGCGCTGGCCGGTTCCGCCACATACAGGTTGCCGGCGCTGTCGGCGGCGATGCCTTCCGGCGCATTGAAGCGGGCCGCCGAGCCGGTACCGTCCTTCGAACCGCTGCAGACGCCGCAGACGTCCCCGGCAATGGGGAAGAGCCCGGTCGCGCCCTGCGGCCGGTCGGGCCAGCTGGGCCAGTCGGGGTGGTTGGGCCAGGGGTGTTCCGGGCCGTCGTGCCAGACGACCCCGATGCCGAAGCCGACGTCGCCGCCGCAACTGGCGAGGCCAAGCGCGGCCAGCAGCGAGACCCTGCGCAATAGCGAATTCATGGCTGCCTCCTTGGGTGACCCACCGAGCATAGCGGGTGGGCGCCGGCCTGTCATGTGCACACGCAATGCGTCCGATATAAAAGCCACGCCGGCGCCGGCTGCGATGGCGGATCTCATCCATTCGCTGGACGCGCCCCCTGCTGAGGTAATATCTCCACGATAAAAAAATCCATACGGAGACCCATGCACACCGCTGTCAATCTGTGGCCGCTGCTCGGCATTGCCGTTGTCGTCGCCGGATTCCTGCTGCGCGCCAATCCGGTGCTGGTCGTGATCGCCGCCTGCGGCGTGACCGGGCTGGCCGGCGGCCTGTCCCTGGTCCACCTGCTGGAATCGCTCGGCACCGCCTTCGTCAAGACCCGCAACCTGCCCCTGATCTTGCTGCTGCCGCTGGCCGCGATCGGCCTGCTCGAGCGCGCCGGGCTGCGCGAACACGCCCAGGCCAGCATCGCGAAGATCCGCTCCGCCACCACCGGGCGCCTGCTGACGGTCTACCTGCTGGTGCGCGAACTCGCCGCCGCCTTCGGCCTGACCAGCCTGGGCGGCCATCCGAACATGGTGAGGCCGCTGCTGGCGCCGATGGCGGAGGCGGCCGCCGAAGCGCGCTATCACGAGAAAAACCTGAACCTCGACGAAGCGATGCGCCAGCGCATCCGCGCGATGAGCGCCGCCACCGACAACGTCGGCCTGTTCTTCGGCGAGGACGTGTTCGTGGCCTTCGGCGCCATCGTGCTGATGCAGACCATCCTGCGCGCCGAAGGGCTCGAAGTCGATCCCCTGCACATGGCGCTGTGGGGCATCCCGACCGCGGTCACGGCCTTCCTCATCCACGCCTGGAACCTGCGCCGGCTCGACGCCCGCATCCTGCGCTGCACGAACACGCCGCGCCGCGTGGCCGATGGAGTGACGCAATGATCCTCGCGCTCGACGATTTCTACGTGGTGGTCGGCCTGCTGTTCGCGGCCACGGCCATCATGAACCTGCGCGACCGCAGCAATCCGCGCCGTTTCACGAGCGCGCTGTTCTGGGGCCTGTATGCGCTGCTCTACCTGGCAGGCGGGCGCATGCCGCCGGCCGCCACCGGCCTGCTCATGGTCGCGATGGCGCTGGTGGCGGGCGTCGGCCTGGTGAGGGGAGGGAAGGCGAATCCGCCGCCGGAAGACGCGCGCCGCGCCAGCGCGGCCCGGCTCGGGCACAAGCTGCTGGTGCCGGCACTGGCGATTCCGGTGGTGACCATGATCGGCTCGACCCTGCTGAAGGACGTGCGCATCGATGCCGCCTTTTTGCTCGATCCGAAGAACCTGACCCTGGTGAGCATGGGCTGCGGTTCCATCGTCGCCCTGGCGCTGGCCTGCTGGCTGACGCGCGCCACGCCGCTGCAGGGCGTGCGCGAGGCGCGCCGCCTGATCGACGCGATGGGCTGGGCGGTGGTGCTGCCGCACATGCTGGCCGTGCTCGGCCTGCTGTTTTCGGAAGCCGGCGTCGGCAAGGCCGTGGCCCACATCACGACCTCCTATATTCCGATGGATTCGCGGCTGGTGGCCTGCGCCGCCTTCTGCATCGGCATGGCGCTGTTCACGGTCGTGATGGGCAACGGCTTCGCCGCCTTCCCGGTCATCGCCGGCGGCATCGGGATTCCGATACTGGTCGGGGTGTATCATGCGAATCCGGCCGTGATGGCGGCGATCGGCATGTTCAGCGCCTATTGCGGCACCCTGATGACGCCGATGGCCGCCAACTTCAACATCGTCCCGGCGGCCCTGCTCGAGCTGCCGGACAAGAACGCCGTGATCAAGGCCCAGCTGCCGACCGCGCTGCCGCTGCTGCTGGCAAATATCGTCCTGCTCTATTTCCTGATGTATCGATGATCTCATGAAGACTGTTCTGCTCACCGGATTCGAGCCCTTCAACGGCGCATCCATCAACCCGGCATGGGAAGCCGTGCGCCTGCTGGAAGGCTGGTCCGGCGATGGTTTCAAGGTCGAAGTGCGCCTGCTGCCCTGCGTGTTCGGCCGCGCCGCCGAGGCGCTGCTCGGCTTCGTCGACGACGTCCGTCCCGACATCGCGATCGCGGTGGGGCAGGCCGGCGGACGCCCCGAGATCTCGGTGGAGCGCATCGCCATCAACGTCGACGACGCGCGCTTCCTCGACAACGCCGGCCAGCAGCCGATCGACGTGCCGATCGTCGAGGACGGCCCGGCCGCCTATTTCACGACCCTGCCGATCAAGGCCATGGTGGCGGCGATGCGCGAGCAGGGCCTGAAGGCGGGCGTGTCCCAGACCGCCGGCACCTTCGTGTGCAATCACGTGTTCTATGCACTGATGCACCACCTGCGCGGGCAGGGCGTGAAGGCCGGCTTCATCCACGTGCCCTTCCTGCCCGAGCAGGCCGCGGCCTGGCCCGAGCCGACACCGTCGATGGAACTGGAGGAGATCGTGGCGGGCTTGCGGCTTGCGGTCGAGGTGGCGCTGGAAGTGGATGCCGACGTGGCGCTGGCGGGTGGGGCGACGCATTGAGTTTTCCGATCCCCGGCCATTCGGCGGATGGCTGGGGACGGGCGAAAGTCTTAGCCGAAGGTGAACGCGAAGGCGCTGGCGCCGGCGTCGAGGAAGCGGATCTCGAACAGGCGTTCCTTCACCGCGCCGGACTGCCTGACGAGCTGGTAGAGCCGCGTCTCGCCGATGCTGCCGTTACCGTCGACGTCGGTGTCCGAGCCGTGATCCGCTCCGGGCGCGCGGCCGTCGATGCGGACCTGGAAGCGCACCGGCTTGCCGCCGGGGCCCGGTCCCAGCACCAGGTGCAGGTCGCGCGCGCTGAAGCGGTAGGCGATGCTGCCGTCCGGGCTGTTCAGGCGGGCACGCTCGGCGCCGACGGTCCAGTTGCCGCCGAGGCTCCATTGGTTCGATCCGACCTCCGACCTCGCGTAATCGTGCGCCACATCGCGTTCGAGCCGCCTGCCGCCGGCGAAATTGGCGGCCTGCGCATAGCCTAGATAGGTTTCGCCGGATCCCAGGTGCGCGAGGTCGGGGGCGGACTGTTCGCCGGCGGCGCGCGGTGTGACGAGGGTGTCCGGCGCGCCGGCCTTGCCCGCTTCCGCCAGCAGGGACTGGATGATGCGTTCGGTCTTCTCGTAGTTGCCTTCGCCGACGACGCGCGCGCGCAGCCGGCCGCGCGCATCGGCAATGTAGAACACGGGCCAGGCATTGTTGCGGAAGGCGGTCCAGATGCGGCGGTCGCTGTCCACGGCCACCGGGTAGTCGATCATGAAGCGTGCAAGCGCCTGGTTGACGTTCGCGAGGTCCTTCTCGAAGTCGAACTCCGGCGTGTGGACGCCGACCACGACCAGGCCCTGGTCATGGTATTTCCGTTCCCAGGCGCGCAGGTAGGGCAAGGTGCGGATGCAGTTGATGCAGGAATAGGTCCAGAAGTCGACCAGCACCACCTTGCCCTGCAGCTGCCTGCCGGTGAGGGCAGGGGAGTTCAGCCAGGTCACGGCGCCGTCCAGTGGCGGCAGGGTGCCGAGTACCGGCAGGTCGCTGCGATAGTCGGTGCCGGCGGCGCCGGCCGCCGGCATCATCGAGACGGCGGCGCCGGCCGCGGCCGCCGCAAGGACGGCGCCGGACAGCCGGCGCAGCGGATGGCGAAGCATGCGTTCGAATGCGAACATGGCGGGTTTCCTTTCCGTCTCAGAGATGGTCGACTTCGATCACGGCGTCGGCGAAGGCGCGCGGCGCTTCCTGCGGCAGGTTGTGGCCGATGCCGCCGCGGATCAGTTCATGCTTGTACTTGCCGGTGAAGCGCTTGGCGTAGGCGGCCGGTTCCGGATGCGGCGCGCCGTTGGCGTCGCCTTCCATGGTGATCGTCGGGACCGTGATGGCGGGCGATGCGGCGAGGCTGGCTTCCAGCCCCGCATATCTGGCTTCGCCGTCCGCCAGGCCGAGCCGCCAGCGGTAGTTGTGGATCGTGATGGCGGCGTGGTCCGGGTTGTCCAGTGAGGCGGCGCTGCGTTCGAAGGTGGCGTCGTCGAAGTGCCAGCGGGGCGAGGCCGTCTGCCAGATCAGTTTGGCGAAATCGCGGCGGTTCTTTGCGTAGCCGGCGCGGCCGCGCTCGGTGGCGAAATAGAACTGGTACCACCACTGCTGTTCCGCGGCGGGCGGCAGCGGCTGCTTGCCGGCTTCCTGGCTGCCGATCAGGTAGCCGCTCACCGACACCAGGCCCTTGACGCGCTGCGGCCACAGGGCGGCGACGATGTCCGCCGTGCGCGCGCCCCAGTCGTAGCCGGCCAGGATCGCGCGGTCGATCTTCAGCGCATCCATCAGCGCGACGACGTCGGTCGCGAGCGCCGCCGGTTCGCCGTTGCGCACGGCATGGGCGTCGAGGAAGCGGGTGCTGCCATAACCGCGCAGGTGGGGCACGATCACGCGATAGCCGGCCCTGGTCAGCAGGGGAACGACGTCGACGTAGCTGTGGATGTCGTAGGGCCAGCCGTGCAGGAGGATCACGACGGGGGCCGTGGCCGGGCCTTCGTCCACGTAGCCGACATTCAGGACGCCCGCGTCCACCTGCTTGACCGAGGCGAAGCCCGGTGCCGGCGTTGCCGCTTGCGCCGCGCAGGGCAGGGCGAAGGATGCGGCGGCCAGGGCGGTTGCCGCTGCCAGGACGCGGATGCCGGACTGCTTGTCGTGCTTGCTCATGCTTGACTCCGATGACGGTTGAAGGAGAAGTTGCTGAAAATTACTTGCGACGATAATCATTATGATCGTAAATTTATACGAAGCTTCGGCGCTTTTCAAGTACGATAATCGTTATCGCGATAATTAATTTTTGGGGATGTCAAATGAGCAGGGACGATCAGAAGCGCAAAAACGCCGCAAAGCTCGGCGATTTCATGTGCTTTGCCATCTACTCGACCAACCTGGCCTATTCGCGCGTCTACAAGCCGGTGCTCGAGCAACTGGGGCTGACCTATCCCCAGTACGTGACCATCATCGCGCTCTGGGAGCAGGACCGGCAGACGGTGAAGGGCCTCAGCGAAAACCTGTTCCTGGAGCCGAGCACGCTCACGCCGATGCTCAAGCGCCTGGAAGCGATGGGATATGTACGCCGCGAGCGCGACGCGGAGGACGAGCGCAGCGTCCGGGTGTCCCTGACCGAGGCCGGACGCCAGCTGCGCGAAAAAGCCTTCGACTACCGCGAGATCACGGCCAAGGCCGCGGGTTTGACGCCGGAAGAGTTCCGGACCCTGCAGAAGGCCATCGTCAAGCTGCGGACCAACCTGGTGGATGCGGCCGGCCCGCCGGGGTGATCAGGATTCGCCTTCCGGATTGACGATCTTCAGGAAGGCCCGCACCACCGGCGCATCGTCCTGGATCGGATAGGTGATGTAGAGGTTCGCCGACGGCGGATGGTTTTTGATCGGCAGGAAGCGCACGCCCGGCCAGCCGATCCGGCCGGTGGTCTCCGGCATCAGGGCCACGCCGAGGCCCGCGCCCACCATCGCCAGCAGGGTCTGCGGCTCGGCCGCTTCCTGGAAGATGGTCGGCTGGAAACCGGCGTTCACGCAGCACTGGATCAGGTAGCGCGGCTCGGCCGACTGGTCCAGGTGCAGGATCAGCAGCGGCTCGCCGGCGATGTCGGTCAGCTCGATGCGGTCCTTGCGCGCCAGCGGATGCTGGACGTTCACCGCCACGCAGTAATTCTCCTGGAAGCACAGGTCCTGGCGCAGGCTGGCGTGCTTCAGTTCGTCCTCGTCGCGCTTCGGTTCGCGCCAGAAGCCGACGTCGATCTGTTTTCCGCGCAGGGCGTCCCACTGCTCGTTCGGGCCGAGTTCGTGGATGGTCCAGGTCACGCGCGGGAACTGGCTCTGGAACTGCTCCAGCAGGCCGGGGATCGGTCCCCACATCGCCGAGCCGACGATGCCCACGCGCAGGCGCCCGACTTCGCCGCGGTCGATCTGGCGGATGGTGTCGACCGCCATCCGCATCCGCCCCAGCAGGTCCGAGGCTTCCTGCATGAAGGCCTTGCCGGCCACCGTCAGTTCGAAGCTGCGGGTGGTGCGTGCGAACAGGCGCACCCCCAGCTCGCTCTCCAGCTTCATGATCTGCTGCGAGAGCGGCGGCTGCGAGATGTGCAGGCGCTCGGCGGCGCGGCTGAAGCTTTTCTCTTCGGCCACCGCGAGGAAATACTTCAACTGCTTCAGGTCGATCGACATGGAGAACCCGTCAGGCTGTCGTTAATGGGTGGCGTGCAGCGCCACGGCCAGCTTGGTGCCGACCAGGGCATTGTGCTTGACCAGGGCGATGTTGGTGGCCAGGCTGCGGCCGCCCGTCAGTTCCTTGATGCGCGCCAGCAGGAAGGGCGTCACCAGCTTGCCCTTCACGCCCTGCCGGTCCGCTTCGCCCAGGGCCTGGGCGATGATGGCGTCGATCTCTTCGCCTTTCATCGCCGAGACTTCCGGCACCGGATTGCTGACGACCACGCCGCCCTCCAGGCCGAGCTGCCACTTGGTGCGGATGAAGCGCGCCTGTTCTTCCGGCGTGTCGAGCTGGAAGTCGGCCTTGAAGCCGCTGTCGCGCGTGAAGAAGGCGGGGAAGGCCGCCTGGCCCACGCTCACCACCGGCACGCCGTGGGTTTCGAGGTACTCGAGGGTCAGGCCGATGTCGAGGATGGACTTCACGCCCGCGCAGACGACGGCGACGCCGGTCCGGGCCAGTTCCTGCAGGTCGGCCGAGATGTCGAAGCTGGTCTCGGCGCCGCGGTGCACGCCGCCGATGCCGCCGGTGACGAAGACTTCGATGCCGGCCAGCTTCGCGCAGATCATGGTGGCGGCGACGGTGGTGGCGCCGAGCTTCCTGGTGGCCAGCACGTAGGCCAGGTCGCGGCGGCTGACCTTGATGGCGTCTTTCGACTGGCCCAGCTGCTCGAGCTGGTCGTCGGACAGGCCGATGCAGATGCGGCCGTCGATGATGGCGATGGTGGCCGGCACCGCGCCGGCGTCGCGGATCACCTGTTCGACTTCGCGCGCGGTCTGCACGTTCTGCGGATAGGGCATGCCGTGCGAGATGATGGTCGACTCGAGGGCGACGACGGGTTTGCCGGCGGCGCGGGCGGCCTGCACTTCGGGAGAAAACTGGAGAAAGGCTTGCATGGTCAGTCCTGGTGGTTCATGTTCGTAAGAGTGTCCGGGCCGAGGCGCGGATGCACCGTCTCGGTCACGCCGAGGGTCAGCGCCGACAGTTTCAGGCCGCGCCGGCAGGCCAGTTCGAGGTCTTCGCCGTCGTGGACCAGCGACCAGCACACGGCGGCCGCGAAGGCATCGCCGGCGCCGGTGACGTCGACCACCTCGGTGCCGGGCGCGTACAGGCGGACGATCTGGTCTTCACCGGTGCTGCCGCGCGTGAACAGTACGCCGTCGGCGCCGCGCGTGACGATCAGGTCGCGCGCACCCTGGGCCCGCACTTCGGCCACCGCGGCATCGAGCTCGGTCTCGCTGGAGAGTTCGCGTCCGACCCGCGCCGCGAGTTCGCCGCGGTTCAGGATCAACAGGCGCACGCCCGACAGGTCGCGCGGCAGGCGCGCCATCTTCGGCTCGGACACCGCCACCAGCACCAGCGGCACCTCGGCCCGGCGCGCTTCGGCGATCACGGCGTCGACCGTGTCGAGCGGCAGGTTGAGGTCGGCCACCACCAGCGCGCTGGTCGCGAGCCGGGTCTGGCAACTGTCGATGAAGGCGGGATCGAGGCGGTCGTAGAGGGCCATGTCGGCGAGCGCGACCACCATCTCGCCATCCTGGTCCAGCACCGCGGTATAGGTGCCGCTGGCGAGGTCGGGCAGCTGCAGCGTGCCGCCGATGTCGATGCCCAGGCTTTGCGCATGCGCGAGCAGGGCGGCGCCCGAGCTGTCCTTGCCGGTCGCGGTCAGCAGGGCGGCCGGCGTGCCCATGCGCGCGAGGTTCTCGGCGATGTTGCGGGCGACGCCGCCAAAGGATTCGCTCTGGACGGCCGGGTTCGAGGTGTGCATGGCGATGCCGGCCAGCGAGCGCAGCTTGCGGTCGAGGTTGGCCGCGCCGATGCAGGTGACGGGGCGGCGGTCCGGCAGCACGTAGGCGCGTCCCAGCAGCTTGCGTTCGCGGATCAGGCCGGCGATATAGCCGGCCACGGCCGAGCGCGACAGCCCGAGGCTGGCGGCCAGGTCCTGCTGCGAAATGAAGGGGTTCGCGCGGATCAGCTCAAGCAACTGTTGTTTTTTTGAGTGTTCGCTCACGGTGGTTCCGATTCAAGAAGGTATAAACAATTGTTTTTGATCTTAAACATTTGTTTGGCCGGCGTCAATCGATCGCTGTCTCCGGGCGCTAACAGGCAGCATAGTTCATTTATACCTTCTAAGTATAAATCGAGCAAAAATTTGGTATTTGCCATACCAATCCACGATAATGCATAGTTTGGTTTATTTGGTGCACCGGGCTCCCGCTTTCTGTGCAGCTTCTGCAGTAACAGCCTCTCCGGTCATCCAGCAAGACACTCCAATCCAGCGATATCACAAGGAAGCCATCCATGCTCAGCAACACCCCATTCGAAGCCGCCGACGTCATCCGCGCCCGCAAGCCCGGTTTCACGCCGCGTGTGGCGCTCATCCTCGGCTCCGGTCTCGGCGTGCTGGCCGAGCAGATGACGGACGCGGTGGCGATCAGCTACGCCGACCTGCCTGGCTTCCCGATCAGCACCGTGCACGGCCATGCCGGCGAACTGGTGCTGGGCACCCTGGCCGGCGTGCCGGTCGCCTGCATGAAGGGTCGCGGCCACTTCTATGAAGGCTACGGCGCCAGCGTGATGACTTCCGCTGTCCGCACCCTGAAACTGATCGGCTGCGAACTGCTGTTCGTGACCAACGCGGCCGGCTCGCTGCGTCCGGAAGTGGACGCCGGCAGCATCGTGCTGCTGACCGACCACATCAACCTGCTGCCGGGCAGCCCGATGGCCGGCCCGAACGACGACCGCTTCGGCCCGCGCTTCTTCAGCATGGCCAATGCCTACGACCATGAAACCCGCGAACTGGTGAAGACCGTGGCGGCAGAGAAGGGCATCACCCTGCACGAAGGCGTCTACCTGTCGACCCCGGGCCCGCATTTCGAAACGGCGGCAGAGATCCGCGCCTTCCGCACCATGGGCGCCGACGTGGTCGGCATGTCGGTGGTCCCGGAAGTGATCGCCGCCCGCCACTGCGGCCTGAAAGTCGCCGGCGTGTCCGCCATCACCAACCTGGCCGAAGGCCTGACCCCGTTCCCGCTGTCGCACGAGCAGACCCTGAAGTATGCTGCGGTGGCGGCCAAGGATCTGGTGGCGTTGATGCATGCGTTTATTGAACGTCTGGGTTCGACTGCGACGGCTGCTTAACCTGCTCCGTCGTTCCCGCGACCAACCGTCATTCTTGCGCGGGGGCGACGAGCCAGCAATTTTTATGTGAGATAACTATATGTCACGCGCATTCATCCTACTGCTTGACTCCTTCGGCCTCGGCGCATTGCCCGACGCCGGCAAGTACGGCGACACTGGCGCCAACACCCTCGGCCACATCGCGGAATGGGCCGCCAGGGAAGGCAAGCCGATGTCGCTGCCGACCCTGGAAACCATCGGCCTCGGCGCCGCGGCGCATAAAGCCAGCGGCGAATGGCCGGCCGGTTTCGAGAAACGCGAAGGCTTCAGCGGCGCCTGGGGCGTCGCCCGCGAGCAGTCGACCGGCAAGGACACCCAGAGCGGCCACTGGGAGATCGCCGGCGTCCCGGTGCTGTTCGACTGGGGCTACTTCCCCAAGACCGTGCCGAGCTTCCCGAAAGAGCTGACGGACAAGCTGCAGGAGCTGACCGGCGTGCCGGGCTGGCTGGGCAATTGCCACGCTTCCGGCACCACCATCATCAACGAACTGGGCGACGAGCATGTCGCCAGCGGCAAGCCGATCCTGTATACCTCGGCCGACTCGGTGCTGCAGATCGCCGCGCACGAAGAACACTTCGGCCTGGAGCGCCTGTACCAGGTCTGCGAAGCCGCGTACGAGCTGGTCAAGCCCTACAACATCGGCCGCGTGATCGCGCGCCCCTTCACCGGCAGCAACGGTGATTACAAGCGCACCAGCAACCGCCACGACTATGCGGTGCCGCCGGTCGCGCCGACACTGCTGGACCACGTCAAGGATGCCGGCGGCGAGGTCATCGCGCTCGGCAAGATCAGCGACATCTTCGCCGGCCAGGGCGTGACCCGGCTGATCAAGGGCGCCGACAACATGGCGCTGTTCGACCGCCTGCTGGAAGTCGTGGACACCGCCGGCGACAAGTCGCTGACCTTCGTGAACTTCGTCGACTTCGACATGCACTTCGGCCACCGCCGCGACGTCGCCGGTTACTCGAACGCGCTGCACGAACTGGACGCGCGCTTGCCGGAATTCATGGCCAAGCTCAAGGAAGGCGACCTGGTCGTGATCACCGCCGACCACGGCTGCGACCCGACCTGGCCCGGCTCCGACCACACCCGCGAACACATCCCGATGCTGTTCTTCGGCCCGGCCGCGCCGAGCAAAGAACTGCCGATTGCCGACACCTTCTCCGATATCGGCGCAACGCTCGCCAAACACCTCGGCGTCAAACCCCTCTCGAACGGAACTGCCCTTTTATGAGCCCGAACCTCGACTCTAATGTGATCAATGCGCGTAACACGGCCATCGGCCTCGACCTGGGCTGGATCAACCACCTCAAGGTCAACCGCAACGCCGCCGACCGCCGCGCCGCCAGCCTGGCGAACCGCCGCACGGTCAAGAAGGACTACCAGGCCGCCTGGCTGGTCAAGGCGATCGAATGCATCGACCTGACCACCCTGTCCGGCGACGACACCCCGGGCCGCGTCGAGCGCCTGTGCATGAAGGCGATGCGCCCGCTGCGCGCGGACCTGATGCAGGCACTGGGCCTGGATTCGCTGACCACCGGCGCCGTCTGCGTGTACCACGAGATGATCACCCCGGCCGTGCAGGTGCTGAAAGGCCGGCTGCCGATCGCCGCGGTGTCGACCGCCTTCCCGGCCGGCCTGTCGAGCATGGAAACCAAGCTGCGCGAGATCGAACTCTCCGTGGCCGCGGGCGCGACCGAGATCGACATCGTGATCACCCGCCAGCACGTCCTGACCGGTAACTGGCAGGCGCTGTACGACGAGATGCTGGCCTACCGCCAGGCTTGCGGCGAAGCGCACGTGAAGGCGATCCTGGCGACCGGCGACCTGGTCACCCTGGAAAACGTGGCCAAGGCCTCCTGGGTCTGCATGATGGCCGGCGCCGACTTCATCAAGACCTCGACCGGCAAGGAAGGCGTGAACGCGACCATCCCCGTGTCGCTGGTGATGGTGCGTGCGATCCGTGAGTACTACGAGCGCACCGGCTTCAAGGTCGGCTACAAGCCGGCGGGCGGCGTGAGCACCGCCAAGTCCGCGCTGCAGTACCTGACCGTGATGAAGGAAGAGCTGGGCAATGAATGGCTGCAGCCGCACCTGTTCCGCATCGGCGCATCCAGCCTGCTGACCGACATCGAGCGCCAGCTCGAGCACCACGTGACCGGTTACTACTCGGCCGCCCACCGCCACGCGCAACCCTAAGAACACGGATTCGTCATGCCTACTATCAAAGAGATTCTGCAAACTATGGATTACGGTCCCGCACCCGAAAGCACCAAGGAAGCGCAAGCGTGGCTGGACCAGCACGGCCGCCGTTTCGGCCTTTTCATCGACAACGCCTGGACTGAAGCCACCGAGACCTTCGGCTCCTTCAATCCGGCCGACGGCAATGAACTCGCGCAAGTCACGCAAGCGACGAGCGACGACGTGAACCGCGCCGTCGAAGCCGCGCGCCGCGCCCAGCCGGCCTGGGTCGCCATGGGCGGCCACGGCCGCGCCAAGATCCTGTACGCGATCGCCCGCCTGCTGCAGAAGCACTCGCGCCTGTTCGCCGTGCTCGAGACCCTGGACAACGGCAAGACCATCCGCGAAACCCGCGATGCCGACCTGCCGCTGGCCGCGCGCCACTTCTACCATCACGCCGGCTGGGCCCAGCTGCAGTCGGAAGAATTCGCCGACTACCGCGCCGTCGGCGTGGTCGGCCAGATCGTGCCGTGGAACTTCCCGCTGCTGATGCTGGCGTGGAAAATCGCCCCGGCCCTGGCCGCGGGTAACACCATCGTCTTCAAGCCGGCCGAGTTCACCTCGCTCACAAGCCTGCTGTTCGCCGAGATCTGCCAGCAGGCCGGCGTGCCGGCCGGCGTGGTCAACATCGTCACCGGCGACGGCCGCGTGGGCGAAGCCATCGTCAACCACCCGGGCATCGACAAGCTGGCCTTCACCGGCTCGACCGAAGTCGGCCGCATCATCCGCAAGGCCACCGCCGGCACCGGCAAGAAGCTGTCGCTGGAACTGGGCGGCAAGTCGCCCTTCATCGTCTTCGAAGACGCGGACCTGGACGCCGCCGTCGAAGGCCTGGTCGACTCGATCTGGTTCAACCAGGGCCAGGTCTGCTGCGCAGGTTCGCGCCTGCTGGTGCAGGAATCGGTCTACCCGCGCTTCATCGAAAAGGTCAAGGCGCGCATGCAGAACCTGCGCGTCGGCTCGCCGCTCGATAAATCGAACGACATCGGCGCCCTGGTCGATCCGGTGCAGCAGCAGCGCATCCACGGCCTGGTCGAATCGGCCCGCGCCGAGGGCTGCGAGGTCTGGCAACCGGCCTGCGAAGCACCGACCGCCGGCTCCTGGTACCTGCCGACCCTGATCACCGGCGCCTCGACCTCGGCCTCCGTGGCCCAGACCGAAATCTTCGGCCCGGTGCTGGTGGCGATGAGCTTCCGCACCCCGGGCGAAGCGGTCCAGCTGGCCAACAACACCGTCTACGGCCTGGCCGCCTGCGTGTGGACCGAGTCGATCAGCCTGGCGCTGGACGTCGCCCCCGCCATCAAGGCCGGCGTCGTGTGGATCAACACCGCCAACCAGTTCGACGCCGCCTGCGGCTTCGGCGGCTACAAGGAATCGGGCTTCGGCCGCGAAGGCGGCAAGGAGGGCATGTACGAGTACCTGACCCCGCTGGCGGAAGACCGCCGCCCGGCCGCACCGCTTGCGCCTGAAAAGGGCAAGGTGAAGCAGCTCGACGAGGGCAGCCCGTTTGCCGTCGACCGCACCGCCAAGCTCTACATCGGCGGCAAGCAGGCCCGCCCGGACGGCGCCTACAGCCGCGCGATCAACGGCGCGAACGGCCAGTTCCTGGCCGACATCGGCGAAGGCAACCGCAAGGACATCCGTAACGCCGTCGAAGCCGCGCACAAGGCGGCCGGCTGGTCGAAAGCCACCGCGCACAACCGCGCCCAGGTGCTGTATTACATCGCCGAGAACCTGGCCGTGCGCGCCGACGAATTCGCCTCGCGTATCGCCCAGCAAACCGGTTCGAAGAGCGCCGCCGCCGAAGTGCAGGCCTCGATCGAGCGCCTGTTCTACTGGGCCGCCTGGGCCGACAAGTACGACGGCCTGGCGCACCAGCCGCCGATGCACGGCATCACCGTGGCGCTGAACGAACCGGTCGGCGTGATCGGTATCATCTGCCCGAACGAGAACCCGCTGCTGGGCTTCATCTCGCTGGTCGCCCCGGCGCTGGCGCTGGGCAACCGTGTGATCGCGGTGCCGTCGGAAGCGCATCCGCTGTCGGCGCTGGACCTGTACCAGGTGCTGGACACCTCCGACCTGCCGGGCGGCGCGCTGAACATCGTCACCGGTTCCGCCGACGAACTGGCGCGTACCCTGGCTTCGCACTTCGACGTCGATGCCGTGTGGCGCCACGACGGTTCGGCGGAAGGCTGCGCGGAAGTCGAGCGCCTCTCGAGCGAGTCGCTGAAGCGTACCTGGACCGGCGGCGCCAAGGGCCGCGACTGGTTCGATGCCAAGCAGGCTTGCGGCAAAGTCGTGCTGCAGCATGCGTCGCAGGTCAAGAACGTCTGGATTCCGTACGGCGTTTGATTGTTTGTTTCATGTAGGGTGGGCACCCCGTGCCCACGCGTGACGTCGGCGCGATGCCGGTATCCGCGTGGGCACGGAGTGCCCACCCTACGAGTTTTATAGAGAGCGATAACGCTATGTTCCTCCCCCAAGAAATCATCCGCAAAAAGCGCGACGGCGGCACCCTGAGCAAGGAAGAAATCCAGTTCTTCGTGCGCGGCATTCCGAACGGTGAAGTCACCGAAGGCCAGATCGCGGCCCTCGCCATGGCCGTCTATTTCAACGACATGAGCATGGACGAGCGCGTCGCCTTCACGCTGGCGATGCGCGATTCCGGCCAGGTCATGGAGTGGAAGTCGCTGAACCTGCCGGGGCCGGTGGTCGACAAGCACTCGACCGGCGGCGTCGGCGACGTCGTTTCGCTGATGCTGGGCCCGATGATCGCGGCCTGCGGCGGCTTCGTACCGATGATCTCGGGCCGCGGCCTGGGCCACACCGGCGGCACCCTGGACAAGTTCGATTCGATCCCGGGCTACTCGACCGTGCCGGATCCCGAGCTGTTCAAGAAGGTCGTGAAGGAAGTCGGCGTCGCCATCATCGGCCAGACCGCCCAGCTGGCGCCGGCCGACAAGCGCTTCTACAGCATCCGCGACACCACGGCCACCGTGGAATCGGTGGCGATGATCACCGGCTCGATCCTGTCGAAGAAGCTGGCGGCGGGCCTGGACGCCCTGGTCATGGACGTCAAGGCGGGCAGCGGCGCCTTCATGCCGACCTATGAAAAATCGGTGGAGCTGGCCGAGTCGATCGTCAAGGTCGGCAATGGCGCCGGCACCCGCACTTCGGCCATCCTGACCGGCATGAACGAGTCGCTGTGCCCGGCGGCCGGCAATGCGGTCGAAGTGCGCGTCGCGATCGACTACCTGACCGGCAAGTCGAGACCAAAGCGCCTGCATGAAGTGACGATGGCGCTGTGCGCCGAGATGCTCGTCATCTCGGGCCTGGCCGCGACCAGCGAAGAAGCCCACGCCAAGCTGCAGCACGCCCTGGATTCGGGCGAAGCCGCCGAACGCTTCGCACGCATGGTTACCGCCCTGGGCGGCCCGGCCGACCTGATGGACAAGCCGGATGCCCACCTGGCCAAGGCGCCTATCGTGGTGCCGGTGCCGGCGCTGGAATCGGGCTACGCTTACTCGACCGACTGCCGCGGTCTGGGCCTGGCAGTGGTGGCGCTGGGCGGCGGCCGCGTGCGTCCGCAAGACCCGATCGACTTCGCCGTCGGCCTGACCGACCTGATCGAACTCGGTAACAAGGTCGAAGCGGGCCAGCCGATCGCGCTGGTGCATGCGCGCTCCAGGGAAGCGGCGGAGCAGGCGGTGCGCCAGGTGCAGGCGGCTTACCGCATCGCGGCCGAGGCGCCGGCTGCGCAGCCGATGATCTACAAGACGATTCGTCCGTAAGCCGCCTGGCACCGTAGGGTGGGCACCCCGTGCCCACGGAACGCATGCGGTCTGCAAACACATCGTGGGCACAGGGTGCCCACCCTACAGTTAACGAGACATCCCCATGAAATACGAAAAACTCATCGAAGAAGCCCGCGCCGCGCGCGAACTGGCCTACACCCCGTACTCGAAGTTCAAGGTCGGCGCCGCGCTCGAGTGCAAGGATGGCCGCATCTTCCGCGGCTGTAACGTGGAGAACGCGTCCTACGGCCTGTGCAATTGCGCCGAGCGTACCGCTTTCTTCTCGGCCATCGCCCATGGTTACAAGCCGGGCGATTTCACGGCCCTCGCCGTGATCGGCGATACCGACGGTCCGATCGCCCCCTGCGGCGCCTGCCGCCAGGTGACCCTCGAACTGGGCGGCAACGAGCTGCCGGTCGTGCTGACCAACCTGAAGGGCGACCTGATGGAAACCACGGCCGCCGGCCAGCTGCCGAATGCCTTCGGCGGCTGGGATTTGCAGAAGTAAGCTGTCACACCGCGAGCTGCGTGCGCGTCGTCAGACGCGTATGCGGCCCTTGAGCTCCCGCACCGCGGCCTGCCACGCCTCCGCTTCTCCGGATTCGTCCCACAGTTCCATCAACTCGGAAGGAGCGGCGAGCACGCGATCGAGTGCTCGGCGCGCCTTCGCCGCCAGGTCGGCCGAGGGCAGGAGCTGGATGCGCTCCACCCAGGCCCCGAGTTCTTCCGGCAAGTCTTCCGCCGTGCCGGGATTGCCCTGCAGCCAAGCCACCACTTCAGCCGCCGCAATGGCTTCGGACGCCTCCGGTGCCTCGAGCTCGTCGTCGCCGGCCTCGAGCACGGTGTCGAGCGTCGCCTCGACAAGGCTCAGGTCATCGTATTCGTCGAGCTGTGCTGCCCAATCGCATGCGTCATCGTTTCCGAATGACTCGTGAGACCACGCTCCCATTTGGCTCTCCCTTGTGTGTACGGCACCGGTTTCATTCATTGTAATCAATCGCCGCTATGTCCGTTTCCGCACCGAACGGCTTCATTCCTGGTCGTATGCTGGGGCTGATATCACGTTCATGCCCTGGAAATGACCACGCCCAACTTCGCCAAGACCGACGCCAAGACCGATGATGCGCCGGTGGCACCAAAGAAACGACGCCGCGCTGCGCCCTTGTCGCTCGCTGCCTGGAAGCAATTCATCCGCGTGGCAAAACCCTACTGGCTGGGGGAAGAAAAGGGAAAGGCCTGGCTGCTGCTGGCGCTGCTGATCGTGCTGATGCTGGCCGAGACCAAGTTCGCCGTCATGCTGAACGACCAGTCCGGCGAGATGACCTCGGCGCTGGCGGCCAAGGATGGCGGCCGTTTCTGGAGGTCCGTGAAGATGTGCCTGTTCGTGCTGGCCTTCGCGGTGCCGATCTACGCCTTCTATTACTACATGCGCGACCTGTTCGCCAACCAGTGGCGGCGCTGGCTGACCGGGCGCTTCCTCGACGGCTATCTGAAAGGGCGCAGGTATTACGAACTGGGTTCGAGCAGCGAGATCGACAATCCCGACCAGCGCATCAGCGAAGACATCAATACCTTCACGGGAAGGTCGATCAACTTCCTGCTGATCTTCCTGGGGGCGATCATGCAGCTGGTGGCCTTCAGCGCCGTGCTGTGGTCGATTTCCCACCTGCTGGTCGGCGTGCTGGCCGTGTATGCGACGCTCGGCACCGTCATCGCCCTGTGGATATTCGGCACCCCGCTGATCCACCTGAATTTCTGGCAGCTGAGGCGCGAGGCGGATTTCCGCTTCAGCCTGATGCGCGTGCGCGAGAACGCGGAATCGATCGCCTTCTACCGCGGCGAATCCCAGGAGCGGGTGCACATCGACAGTAAACTGGACAAGGTCATCCAGAATTATGGACGACTGATCAAGAAGCAGCGCTCCCTCAACCTTTTCCAGCGCACCTTCAGCCAGCTCACCCTGGTGCTGCCGGGCGTGATCCTGGCCGACGGCGTCCTGTCCGGCGAACTGGAAGTCGGGCGGGCGATCCAGGCGGCCGGCGCCTTCACCGCGGTGCTCGGCGCCGTCGGCGTCATCGTCGACAACTTCGAGAGCCTGAGCCGGTTCGTGGCGGGCATCGCCCGCCTGGAGGCCTTGTCCGAACTCGTGCTGCCCGGTGCGGCGCCCGACAGCGCTGCCGGCGACGGCCAGCATCCGCGCATCCAGCGGCATCCGGCCGGGCAGCTCGCGCTGGAATCCCTGACCTTGCATCCGCCGCAATCCGAGCGCGTGCTGATCAAGGAACTGAGCCTGGTGCTGAAGCCGGGCGACGCGCTGCTCATCACCGGCGACAGCGGCTGCGGCAAGAGTTCGCTGCTGCGTGCGATCGCGGGCCTGTGGCATACCGGCAGCGGCACCATCCATCATCCGCCGCTGGAAGAGTTCTTCTTCCTGCCCCAGCAGCCCTACCTGCAGCATGGCAGCTTGCGCAGCCAGCTCATCTATCCGAGTGCGCAGTCCGAGCTGAGCGACGAGCAGCTGCTGGCGATCCTGGAACAGGTCCACCTGCCGCAGCTGGTCGAACGCGTCGGCGGCCTGGAGGCGGTGCAGGACTGGGAAAAGCTGCTGTCGGTGGGCGAGCAGCAGCGCCTGGCCTTCGGCCGCGTGCTGGTGCATGCGCCGCGCATCGTGATCCTCGACGAAGCGACCAGCGCCCTCGACAGCGGCAACGAAGCCTCGCTGTACGGGCGCCTGCGCGACAGCGGCGCCACCCTGATCAGCATTGCCCACCGTCCCGCCGTGCTGCGCCATCACACCCATGTGCTGCACCTGATGGGGGAGGGGGCCTGGGAAGTGCACGAGGCGGACGGTTTCCAGTTCGGCGGCGCGTCCGACGAAGCCGGCGATGCTGCCGGCAGCGCGGTCAAGCCGCAAGCGGCGCGGCCGGCACGCGAAGCGGCGGTCGTGACTTGAAATCCTGACCACACCCTCCAACATGGGGGCTATCCGGAATCACATTGAGGAGGCAAGGCCATGAGCCCGCAAGATTCACAGATGTTGCATGATTTCCTGAGCCAGCTGATCCAGGCGCGCGGGATCCAGAAGGATGCGGAAGCCGACGCGCTGATCCAGCGCGCGGTTGCCCAGCAGCCGGACGCCGCCTACCTGCTGGTGCAGCGCTCGCTGCTGCTGGAGCAGGCGCTGAAGAATGCCAAGGGGCAGATCGCCCAGATGGAAGACCAGCTCCGTAATGCCCAGCAGGGCGACCGGCGCTTCCTGGACGCGAATACCTGGGGCAATAGCGGCGACTCGCGTCCCGCCAGTGCGCCGATGCAGCAGGAGCGGCGCGAGTACCAGCGCGAGTATCAGCCGCCGCAATACCAGCAGCAATACCAGCAGCCGCCGATGTCGGGCGGCATGTTCGGATCGCGCGCCGGCGGCTTCCTTGGCGGCGGCGGTGGCCTGCTGGGCTCGATCGCGGCCACGGCGGCGGGTGTCGCGGCCGGTAATTTCCTGTTCCAGGGCATCGAGAACATGTTCGGCCACCACGGCCAGGGCGGCAACCACTTGCTGAACAGCGACGACCCGGGCAACAACCTGTTCAGCGACCAGTCGGGCAGCTCGCTGGCCGACCAGGCCGGCCTGGGCGACGTCGGTTCCTCGGGCAATCGCCTGCTCGACAGCGGCTCGGGCGACGTGGCGTCGGAAGGCCTGTTCGACAGCGGCCTCGACGATGGCGGCGGCCTGGACAACAACGGCGGCTTCTTCGACGGCGACGGTTCCGACGAGGGCCTGTTCGGCTGATCCCTCTACATCTGCTGGAACAGGTAGGTGTGATTGCGGCTCACCTCCAGCTCGAAGGGGTGGCCGCGCAGCTTCAGCATATGGCGTCCGCGCAGGTCGCGCGTGACTTCGCCGATGGCGTCCACGCGCACCAGGGTCGAGCGGTGGATGCGCCAGAACTCGTCCGGGTCGAGCTCCTCGGCCAGTTCCTTCAGTGTTTTACGGATCAGGAATTCGGCGCCGGCCGTCTGCACCCGCGTGTACTTCTCGTCCGACTGGAAGTACAGCACTTCGCGCGTGCTCACCATGCGCAGGCTGGAACCGACCTGGGCCTGGATCCAGCGCAGGTAGCCGTTCTTCGGCTGGGGCGAGCCCTTGTTTTCGAGCAGCGCGGTGAGTTTGGCCAGCTGCTGGCCGATGTCCGGCTGGGCGGGCACGTGCGCCTGCAGGCGCTTGTCGATCCGGTCCCGCAGGCGCGCGCAGGTGGTGGCCAGGCGCTCCGCGCTCACCGGCTTGAGCAGGTAGTCGAGGGCGCCTTGTTCGAAGGCGTCCAGCGCGTACTGGTCGTAGGCGGTGGCGAACACGATGTGCGAGCGCCGGTACAGCTGGCGCGCCGCCTCGATGCCGCTCATGCCCGGCATGCGGATGTCGAGGAAGGCGATGTCGGGCTGGTGCTGCTCGCCGAGGGCGACGGCCTCGACGCCGTTGGCCGCTTCGGCGACGATGCGCAGGTCGGGCCAGACGGCGGCCAGGCGCGCGCGCAGCAGGTCGCGCATCGGCGCTTCGTCGTCGGCAATCATCGCGGTCAGCGCGCGCTCGATGCTCATGCGGTCTCCATCATCTTGTAGGGCAGCTTGATCACGGCGCAGGCGCCGCCGCTCGGGGGCATCTGGATCACCAGCTCGGCGCTGCTACCGTACAGCAACTGCAGGCGTTCGCGGATATTCGCCAGGCCGATGCCGTCGTCGGCGTGCGGGTCGATGCCGACGCCGTCGTCGCAGACCTCGACGTGCAGGGTGGCGCCATCGACGTAGGCGCGCACGGTCACGGTGCCGCCGGCGATCTTCGGTTCCAGGCCGTGCTTGATCGAGTTCTCGATCAGGGTCTGCAGCATCATCGGCGGGAAGGGCGCGCTGCCGAGGAACATCGGGACTTCGAAGCGCACGTTCAGCCGCTCCTTCATCCGCGCCTGCATGATGGCCAGGTAGGCCTTCGACAGCTCGACCTGCTTGCCGAGGGTGCCGCCGTCGCGGGCGCGCATCTGCGGCAGGGTCGAGCGCAGGTATTCGATCAGGTGGGCGTGCACCCGTGCCGCTTCCGGCGGATCGGTCTCGATCAGCTGGCCGATCAGGGCCAGGGTGTTGAACAGGAAGTGGGGTTCGACCTGGGCCTGCAGGGCCGCCATCTGCGCTTCCATCAGGCGCCGTTCCAGGGTGGCGACGTTGGCCTGCATGGTCGCTTCCTTCGCCACCAGCTCGGCTTTTCTCTTGCCGCCGGCCAGCACTTTCACGCCGAAGGAGACGATGACGTACCAGACCGCCGGCTCGGGCACGTTCAGCGGCACGCAGACCATCAGGGCGAGGAACCAGGTGAGCGCCAGCTGGCGCCATTCGACCACCGCGAGCCAGTCGAAGAAGCGCCACCACAGCACGCTGGCTTCGCGGAAGGCATCGCGCAGGAAATCGAGCCCGGAATTGATCTGGCTGGCACGCATGATACTTCTCCTTACTGCTCGCGCACGCTGCGGCGGCGGTCGATCACGAAGGCGCCGACCACGACCTTGACGGCCATGAACAGGACGAACAGGAACAGGGCCAGCGGCAGGATGCTGATCACGAAAGCCAGCAGGATGCAGCAGACCAGCATGGCCGGCCAGGGCATGGCGGCGATGGTGCGGGCGCCACGGCGGCAGGCGCGGACGATGTCGTGGGCGACGTCTTCCATGCTGTCGCAGAAGGTTTTGAAGTTGGCGCTTTTCATGGTTCGGGACTCCTGTGTTGTACTTCGATGGAATCACTGTAATCCCGCCGGCGGCAGGGTTCCAGCATGCTCCGACGAAATGCAGGAAACATGGGATGGCCGGTCATGCAGACAGATAAATGGAAGGATATTGTAGTATTGCAAACCTGGAATATTTCCCCCACGCCATGACCACCAACGCCTATTTTTCTCAACTGGCTTCGTACAACCAATGGATGAACGGCAAGCTGTACGCCGCGGCTGCCGTCTTGCCGGAGGAAGAGCTGCCGCCGCCGGGCTTCCCGAACCCATGACCCGCACCGGCCGCCTGTTCCAGCTGATGGATGCCCTGCGCGGCAGCCGCCGCCCGGTCACGGCCGCCACCCTGGCCGAACGCCTGGGCGTGTCCGAGCGCACCATCTACCGCGACATCCAGAGCCTGGCCCAGCTCGGCGCCCCGGTCGAGGGATCGGCCGGCGTCGGCTACCTGCTGCGCAGCGGCTTCTTCCTGCCGCCGCTGATGTTCGACGCCGACGAGCTGGAAGCGCTGGTGCTGGGCGCGCGCTGGGTGAGTCACCAGGGCGATGCCGGCCTGAGCGAGGCCGCCAAGCGCGCGCTGGCGAAGATCGCGACCGCCACCCCGCGCGACCTGCGCGACCACATGGCCGAGACCAGCCTGTGGGTGCCGGTGGCGCCGGCCGGTGCCCAGCCGGACGCCTTCGTGCAGCCGGCGCGCGAAGCGATCCGGCGCCAGTGCAAGTTGCGTATTTCCTACCGCGACGAGCAGGGCACGCCCACGGAGCGCCTGGTGTGGCCGTTCGCGCTCGCCTTCTTCCAGGAGCGCCGCGTGATGGCGGCCTGGTGCGAGCTGCGCGACGCCATCCGTCATTTCCGCGTCGACCGCATCGTGCACGCCGAGCTGGGCAGCGAACGCTATCCGACGCCGCGCCACGCCCTGCTGAAACAGTGGCGGGCGATGTACGACATTCCCGATCATTCCTGACAGGATCTGTCATAGCTCGTCGCTAACATTGCCACATACTTAACCTGAAGGAGATGGCAATGCAGCTCTACTACCACCCGTATTCGTCCAACGCCCGCCGCGCCCTGATGGCGGCCGAACACCTCGGCATCCAGCTCGACCTCATCGAAGTCAACCTGATGAGCGAGGCCGACCGCCGCCGCCTCGCGGAAATCAACGACAACAACAAGATCCCGGTGCTGGTGGACGACGGCTTCGTGCTGTGGGAATCCTGCGCAATCATGCAGTACCTGGCCGACAGCAAGCCGGGCCAGACGGTCTACCCGACCGATCCGCTGGCGCGCGCCGACGTCAACCGCTGGATGTTCTGGTCCAGCCAGCATTTCTCGCCGGCGGTCGGCGTGATCGTGTGGGAAAACGTGTGGAAAAAGGTGGTGACGGGCGTCGACGCGGACGTGAACGAACTGGCGCGCGGCGCGGCCGAGCTGGCGCGCACCGCCGCGGTGCTGGACAAGCACCTGGCGCGCCGCCGCTGGCTGGTGTGGGATGGCGTGACCCTGGCCGACTATGCGGTGGCCGCGCCGCTGATGTACCGCGAACGCGCCCGCCTGCCGCTGGAGGACTATCCGCACCTGCTGGCCTGGCTGGAGCGGGTGGAGGCCCTGCCGGCCTGGCGCAATACCGAAGCGGTCTGGTAAAAAATTATTTTCAAACGCTTGTCGATTTCGTTCATCATCGTTCGTCGTCGAAATGTAGGGCCGATTTTTTACTCACCTTTCAACATGGGGATGTCATGAACAAGCAGATCTTCGTCAACCTGCCGGTCAAGGACCTGGACAAGTCCAAGGCTTTCTTCAACGCGCTCGGCTACAGCTTCAACCCGCAGTTCACCAACGAGAGCGGGGCCTGCATGGTCATCGCGGAAGGCAGCATCTATGCGATGCTGCTGACCGAGCCCTTCTTCAAGACCTTCATCGACAAGCCGATCGTGCAGGCGAAGGAGGCGACGGAGGTGCTGGTCTGCCTGAGCTGCGAGAGCCGCGAAGAGGTCGACGGCCTGGTGGCGAAGGCCGTCGCCGCCGGCGGCCACACCCCGCGGGCGCCGCAGGACCACGGCTTCATGTACGCCCACGCCTTCGAAGACCTGGACGGCCACATCTGGGAACTGGTGTGGATGGCGCCCCAGGCCTGAGCGCTTCAACTGAAAATCGACAAGGAGACAACATCATGAGCAAGCAAGTCATCTTCAACCTGCCGGTCAAGAACCTGGAAAAATCGAAGGCCTTCTTCGCCAGCCTCGGTTTCGGCTTCAATCCGAACATGTCCAACGAGAACGCGGCGATGGTGGTCATCGAGAAGGACAAGATCAGCGCCATGCTGACCACCGAAGCCTTCTTCAAGAGCCTGATCGACAAGCCGGTGGTGCAGGCGAAGGAAGCCAACGAGGTTATCATCTGCCTGATGTGCGAGACCCGCGACGAAGTGGCGGGCCTGGTGGAAAAGGCCGTCGCCGCCGGCGGCCGCAGCCCGCATCCGCTGGAAGACCACGGCTTCATGGTCACCCAGGGATTCGAGGATATCGATGGCCACTTGTGGAACCTGGTCTGGATGGCGCCAGCCTGAAAAAGCCTCCATGGCGGCGTTGCATCGTCTCGCCGTACTAGCGTACTGTCTTCGACGATGCGCCTTGCCCTGGAGGTTTTTCAGGCTGGCGTGTCTCGTCAGGCTTCCCAGTAACGCTTCAGGAGCCCGTAGTTGACCGTATCGGCGAACTCGCCGAACACGAACCAGCGTTCGGGCATGTAGCCTTCCTTCCTGAAGCCGAGCTTTTCCAGGACCCGCGCCGAGCCGATGTTGCGCGGGTCGATGTCGGCTTCGATGCGGTTCAGGTCCAGGGCCTCGAAGCCGTGCCGGATCGCCGCGCGCAGCGCTTCGGTCGCATAGCCCTGGCCCCAGTGGCCGCTGCCGAGCGCATAGCCGATCTCGCAGCGGCGGTTGGATCCGAAGAAGTGGTGCAGGCCCACGTTGCCGATCAATTCGCCGGTGGACAGCAGCTCGATGCCGAAGCGGGCTTCGCTGCCGTCCGCCTGCGCGGCCAGGATGGATTTCATCGATTCCTCGGCCTGGGCGATGTCGGTCCAGGGTTCGCGGCTCCAGTAGCGCGCCACATCGGGGTCGGAGAAGACGGCGTAGTGCGCCGGGATGTCGGCCTCGAGCAGCGGACGCAGCCTGAGGCGGGCGGTCTCGATGGCGGGGAGATGGATCGTGGGCATGGCGGACCTCGGAGTCGGTAAAGCTTGCTAGTCTAGCATTGTCGAGTATTGACAACACGTCGGAAAATTGTCTTTATCCCAAGGCCCGATCTGGCTAGGATGGCTTTTCATCCCTGTCGCGAGGTCACTATGCTGCGCACTATTCTGCTTGCATGTTTCGCCCTCAGTTTCACGCCCGCCGTGCTTGCCCAGAGTGGGTCTCCCGCCAACAACGAGGTCCCGCTGATCGAGCGCGCCAAGCTGTTCGGCAATCCCAGCAAGACCGCCGGCAGCATCAGCCCGGACGGCAAGTGGCTGTCGTGGATCGCCCCGCGCGACGGCGTGCTGAACGTGTGGGTGGCGCCGATCGGCGCACCCAACGAAGCCAGGCCGCTGACCGCGGAGAAGACGCGGCCGATCCGCACGGTGTACTGGGCGCCGGATTCGAAGTCGCTGCTGTTCATCAACGACAAGGGCGGCGACGAAAACTTCCTGCTGTACGGCGTCGACATCGCCAGCGGCAAGCAGACCCTGTTCACGCCTTTTGAAAAGACCCGGGTCCAGATCATCAACATCAGCCGCCACGTCAAGGACCGCATCCTGGTCGGCATCAACAACCGCGATCCGCGCTGGCACGACGCCTACAGCCTGGACCTGAAGAGCGGCAAGCTGTCGCTCATCTACAAGAACGTCGACGACTACGGCGAGCTGTTCGCGGACGAGCAGCTGAACCTGCGCGTGGCCAGCAAGTCGCGCAAGGATGGCGGCATCGACTACTACCGGCTGGCCATGGGCAAGGACAGGGGCAAGGCCGAGGAGACGCCCTTCGTCAAGGTCGACCTGGACGATGCGCTGACCACCTCGCCGCAGGGCTTCACGACCGACGGCAAGACCCTGTACTGGAGCGACTCGCGCGGCCGCGACACGGCGGCGCTGGTGGCCCAGGACATCGCCACCGGCGCGACGAAAGTCGTGGCCCAGGATGCGCGCGCCGACATCGGCGCGGCCCTGTTCGATCCGCGCACCGGACGCGCCCAGGCCTACGAACTCGAATACCTGAGGCGCGACTACGTGCCGCTCGACCGCGCGCTGGCGCCCGACCTGGCCTGGCTGAAGGGGCACGTGAAGGGCGACCTGACGATCCGCTCGCGCGACGATGCGGACAGCAAATGGGTGCTCGTGGCCGACCCGGTCTCGGCGCCGGCCGCGACCTGGCTCTACGAGCGCAAGGGCAAACGCCTGAGCAAGCTGTTCACCTCGCGCCCGGAACTCGAGGGCGCGCCGCTGGTGTCCATGTACCCGCAGGAGATCCGCTCGCGCGACGGCCTGAACCTGGTGTCCTACCTGTCGCTGCCGAAGGCCGCCGGCGCGGATGCCGACGGCAAGCCCGCGCGCCCGGTACCGATGGTGCTGCTGGTGCACGGCGGCCCATGGGGACGCGACAGCTACGGCTATTATTCCTTCCACCAGTGGCTGGCGAATCGCGGCTACGCGGTGCTGTCGGTGAACTTCCGCGGTTCCACCGGCTTCGGCAAGGCCTTCATCTCGAAGGGCGATTTGCAGTGGGGCCGCAAGATGCACGACGACCTGCTCGACGCCGTCGACTGGGCGGTCAGGAATGGCGTCACCACGCGCGAGAAGGTCGCCATCATGGGCGGTTCCTACGGCGGCTACGCGACCCTGGCCGGCATGAGCTTCACACCCACCACCTTCGCCTGCGGCGTCGACATCGTCGGCCCCTCGAACCTGTTCACGCTGCTGGAGACCATTCCGCCGTATTGGGAGGCGTTCAAGCAGCAGTTCTACAAGCGCATGGGCGATCCGACCACCGAGGAAGGACGGGCGCTGCTGAAGGAACGCTCGCCGCTCAACTTCGCCGACAAGATTTCGCGCCCCCTGCTGATCGGGCAGGGCGCGAACGACCCGCGGGTGAATGTGCGCGAATCCGACCAGATCGTCGCGGCGATGAATGCGCGGCGCATCCCGGTGACCTATGTCGTGTTCTCGGACGAAGGGCACGGCTTCGCGCGGCCGGTCAACAGCATCGCCTTCAATGCCGTCTCCGAAAACTTCCTGGCGCCCTGCCTGGGCGGGCGCGCGGAGCCGATCGGCGATGCGCTGAAGGCGTCCACCGCCGAGGTCAGGCAGGGCGCCGAATTCGTGCCCGGCCTGAAGGAGGCGGCGGGCGTCAGGTAGCGCGTCCGCCGTGCACGAGGGACAGGACCATCGCCGTGATCACGCGTTCGGCATCCTCGAAGTCCTGTCCCGTCAGCTCGGTCCGGCCCAGCACCAGGGTCATCTGCGCCGCGAAGTCGGCGTAGGACTGGGTCATGGCCCATACCGCGAACAGCAGGTGGGTGGCGTCGACCGGCGCGATGCGCCCATCCGCGATCCAGCGCTGGAAAACGGCGATGTCCTGGCGCAGCAGGGGCACCACGCGCTCGCGGATCTGCGCGCCGTACAGCTTGGCGCCGCCGATCACTTCCATCGCATACACGCGCGAAGCCAGCGGCTGCTCGCGCGAGAAGCGCAGCTTGGCGGCGACGTAGGCGCGCAGCACGTCGGCCGGCTCCCGGTCGGGGTCGGCCAGGCTGGCCATGCGCGCCAGCCAGTCGTCCAGCACGTCGTCCAGCACGCGTTCGTAGAGCGCCTGCTTGGTCGGGAAGTAGTACATCAGGTTCTGCTTCGAGAGGCCGGCGCGCTCGGCGACTTCCTGGATCGGCGTGCCCTCGAAGCCGCGCTCGGCGAACAGGCGCACGGCTTCGCGCAGGATCGCGCCCTCGACCTCCTCGCGATGCTGGACTCTTTTGCCGGGCAGGCTGTCGTTGGCGGGCGCGATCGTGGTCGTGGTGGTGGGCGTGGTCATGGCCATCCTTGTCAAGATTGGGCGCGCAGGAAGTCGAGCAGCAGCGGCTCGTGCGCATAGGCGACGTTGAAGCGGAACCAGGGCGTTTGCGGCGGCCGCAAACTGAAGAATTCGCCGGGCGCCAGCAGGATGCCGGCGCGCAGCGCGCGTTCGGCGATCGTCCTGCCGTTGCGCTCCGGCGTGGCGGGAGAGGTCCAGCCGGCGCTGACGAACATGCCGCCGCGCGGGCGCGCCAGCGGCTGCAGGCCGGCCTCGACCAGCTTTTCCTGCGCGCGCTCGCCGGCTTCGATCAGTTGCTGGGCCAGGCGCTCGGTCTGGCGCCGGTAGGCGCGGCTGCTGACCGCATCGAACACGGCGCGCTCGTTGACCTCCGAAGTCGTCAGCCCGGTCAGCATCTTGACCCGCACCAGTTCCGGGATCAGCGAGCTTGAAGCGCAGATCGAGCCGACCCTCAGGCTAGGTGCCAGGGTCTTGGAAAAGCTGCCGATGCGGATCACGCGGCGCAGGCCGTCCATCGCCGCCAGCGACGCTTCGCCGGGTGCCGCCAGTTCGCGGTAGATGTCGTCCTCGACCAGCCAGAAATCGAAGGCTTCGGCCAGCGCCAGCAGGCGGTGGGCCTGGGCCTGCGACAGCGAGGTGCCGAGGGGATTCTGCAGCACCGTGTTGACGAACATGAGCTTGGGATGGTGCAGCTCCGCTTCGCGCGCCAGCGCCTCCATGTCCAGGCCGGCCGCGCCGCGCGGGATGCCGACCGGGACGCAGCCGTGGTGGCGCACCAGGGCCAGCAGGTTGCTGTAGCCGGGGTCTTCGACGAACACCACGTCGCCGGGACGGGTCAGGGTACGCAGCACGAGGTCGAAGGCATGGGTGGCGCCATTCGTCAGCAGCAGCTGTTCCGCTTCGACCGCGCACAGCTCGTCCGACAGGGTGTGGGCCAGGTGCTGGCGCAGCGAGGGAAAACCGAGAGGATGGCCGTAGCCGCGCAGGCGGCCGGCCGGGATCTTCATCGCGTGGCGCACCGCGTCCAGGATCGTCGATTCGCCATACCACTCCGGCGGCAGCCAGCCGGCGCCGACCGGCAGCGCATCGGACTGGCCGGAATACAGGTCGGGCGTGAGGGCGTCGACCGCGGCGGACAGGTTGCCGGTGAAGGCGGTGGGGCAGGGCGGTGATGTGGCGTCGGGTCCGCGGGCGACGAAGAAGCCGGAACCGCGGCGCGAGGACAGCACGCCCAAGTGCAGCAGGCGGTCGTAGGACTCGACCACCGTGAAGGTGCTGACGGCGTTGACCTTTGCGAATTGTCGAACCGAGGGCATTTTGGTGCCGACCCGCAGTTCGCGCCGATTTACCATCCCGGAGATTGCCGCGACGATCTGGTCGACCAGGCTGCCGCGGCGCTGGCGGTCGATCGGCAGCACCGGCCAGGCCGGGGCGGCCGGGTCGGCCGGGTCGGCTTTCATCGCGCGCAGGTCTTCTCCAGTCCCAGCCATGGTCCACTCCTTCGGTGCGACGCCGCAAACTGTACCGGTTATGCTACCAGTACGGTTGGCCGATTTCGCCGGTTGTGTATATGTGCCGCCGTTGTCTTGCTGACTATTATTGCACGATGATTTTGCCAATTGGTAAATCTTTTGGGAGAGCCGCATGAACCAGTCAAAGCCCCAGTCGATGTCGTCGTTCTGGATGCCGTTTACGAACAACCGCGACTTCAAGGCCAACCCCCGCCTGTTGGTATCGGCGGAAGGTATGTACTACAAGGACGTCGACGGCAATGCCATCCTCGACGGTACCGCCGGCCTGTGGTGCGTGCCCTGCGGGCATGCGCAGCCGAAGATCGTCGCTGCCGTCAGCGAAATGGTCGGCCAGCTCGACTTCGCCCCCACCTTCCAGATGGGCCACCCGGCCGCCTTCGACCTGGCCGAGCAGCTGATGGAATACACGGGCCACAAGTTCGGCCACGTGTTCTACACCAACTCGGGTTCGGAAGCCGTCGACACCGCATTGAAGATCGCGCTGGCCTACCACAAGGCGCGCGGCGAGGGCGGACGCACCCGCCTGATCGGCCGCGAGCGCGGCTACCACGGAGTCGGCTTTGGCGGCCTGTCGGTGGGCGGCATCGGCCCCAACCGCAAGAACTTCGGCCCGCTGCTGCCCGGCGTGGACCACCTGCCGCACACGCACAACCTGCTGAAGAACGCTTTTTCGCGCGGCGAGCCGGACTTCGGCGCCGAGCTGGCCGATGAGCTCGAGCGCATCGTCGCCCTGCACGACCCGTCGACCATCGCGGCGGTGATCATCGAACCGGTATCGGGTTCCACCGGCGTGCTGGTGCCGCCCAAGGGCTACCTGAAGCGCCTGCGCGAGATCACCAGCAAGTACGGGATCCTGCTGATCTTTGACGAGGTCATCACCGGCTTCGGCAGGCTGACCACGCCGTTTGCGGCCGACTATTTCGACGTCGAGCCGGACATGCTCACCACCGCGAAAGGCATCACCAACGGCACCGTGCCGATGGGCGCCGTGTTCTCGAAAAAATTCATCCACGACGCCTTCATGGACGCGCCGCCGGGCATCGAACTGGCCCACGGCTATACCTATTCCGGCCACCCGCTGGCCTGCGCGGCCGGCATCGCCACCCTCGAAGTCTTCAAGGAGCAGGGCGTGCTGGAAAACGCCAAGGCCATCCAGCCCTACTGGGAAGATGCGGTGCACTCGCTGCGCGGCCTGCCGCACGTGATCGACATCCGCACCATCGGCCTGGTGGCCGGCATCGAGCTGGAGCCGATCGCCGGCAAACCCGGGGCACGCGCCTATGCCGCGTTCAAGAAGGCCTTCGCGGACGGCATCCTGATCCGCACGACCGGGGATATCATCGCCCTGTCGCCGCCGCTGATCCTCGAGAAGAAGCATATCGACGAGCTGTTCGGCAAATTGCGGGACGTACTCATGAACCTGGACTAATGAAGAACATCATGAACGAGACGATCAATCACTTCATCAATGGCGAAAGCGTGGAGGGCGGTGGCCGCCATGCCGACGTCTACAACCCGGCGCTCGGCCAGCCTTGCGCAAGAGTGGCGCTGGCCTCGGCCGACGACGTGAACGCGGCCGTGGCCGCGGCCCACGCGGCCTTCCCGGCCTGGGCCGCGACCCCGCCGCTGGCGCGCGCACGGGTGCTGTTCAAATACCTGCAGCTGTGCCAGCAGCACGTCGACGACTTCGCCGCGCTGGTGACGCGCGAGCACGGCAAGACCTTCGCCGATGCCCAGGGCGAGGTGGCGCGCGGTATCGAGGTGGTCGAGTTCGCGGTCGGCATCCCGCAGCTGCTGAAGGGCGAATTCACCGACCAGATCGCACGCGGCATCGACGCCTGGTCGATGCGCCAGCCGCTCGGCGTGGTCGCCGGCATCACGCCCTTCAACTTCCCGGTGATGGTGCCGATGTGGATGTTCCCGGTCGCCATCGCCTGCGGCAATACCTTCGTGTTGAAACCCTCGGAGCGCGATCCTTCGGCCTCGCTGCTGCATGCGAAACTGCTGAAGGAAGCCGGGCTGCCGGACGGCGTGTTCAACGTGGTCCAGGGCGATAAAACCGCGGTCGACGCCATCCTCGACCATCCGGACGTGCAGGCGGTCAGCTTCGTCGGCTCGACCCCGATCGCCGAATACATCTACGCCCGCGGCAGCGCGGCCGGCAAGCGGGTGCAGGCCCTGGGCGGCGCCAAGAACCACATGGTCGTGATGCCGGATGCCGACATGGACATGGCCGTCGACGCCTTGATCGGGGCGGCCTATGGCTCGGCGGGCGAGCGCTGCATGGCGATCTCGGTGGCGGTGGCGGTCGGCGATGCCGGCGACCAGCTGGTCGCGCGCCTGGCCGAACGCGCGAAGGCGCTGAAGGTGGGCGACGGCATGGAGAAGGACGCCGAGATGGGCCCGGTCGTCACCCTGGCGGCCAAGCAGCGCATCGAGAAACTGATCGGCGAAGGCGTGGAGCAGGGCGCGACCCTGGTGGTGGACGGCCGCGGCTTCAAGGTGGCCGGCCGCGAGGAAGGCTTCTTCGTCGGCGGCACCCTGTTCGACCACGTGCAGCCCGAAATGAGCATCTACCAGGAAGAGATCTTCGGCCCGGTGCTGTGCGTGGTGCGCATGCCGGACGTCGGCAGCGCGCTGGAGCTGATCAACAGGAACGAGTACGGCAACGGCGTCGCCGTCTTCACCCGCGACGGCGGCGTGGCCCGCGAATTCGTGCGCCAGGTGCAGGTGGGCATGGTGGGCGTGAACGTCCCGCTGCCGGTGCCGATGGCCTTCAACAGCTTCGGCGGATGGAAGAAGAGCCTGTTCGGCGACCACCATGCCTATGGGCCGGAAGGGGTGAGGTTCTATACGCGGCACAAGGCGGTGATGCAGCGCTGGCCGAATACGGCGAGCAGCGGGGTGGAGTTCGCGTTCCCGCAGATGAAGTAGGGTGGGCACTCCGTGCCCACGCGTGAGGTTCGCGTAACGCCGCTGTCCGCGTGGGTACATGGTGCCCACCCTACGTAGTACCGAGCATCACAGCATTTCCCGCAGTACGAAGTACTCAAACAAAAAGGGATGCACATGATCGAGTCACTCCAGCACCTGCCGCCAGCAGGCGGCACGCACAGCGCATTGTCCGAGCGCTTCACCGACCTGGCCCCGCCCCTCACCGCGCGCCAGGCCGCCATCGAAAGCGCGCGCTGCCTCTACTGTTACGACGCGCCCTGCACGCGCGCCTGCCCGACCGGCATCGACGTCGCCAGCTTCATCCGCAACATCCACGACCACAATATCGAAGGCGCGGCGGTCAAGATCCTGCAGCAGAACATCTTCGGCGGCAGCTGCGCGCGCGTGTGCCCGACCGAGATCCTGTGCGAGGACGCCTGCGTGCGCAACAACGACGCCGAGGGGCAGCCGGTCAAGATCGGCCTGCTGCAGCGCCATGCCATCGACAACGCGCAGTTCAAGGGCCATCCCTTCCAGCGCGCTCCCAGCACCGGCAAGACCATCGCCGTGGTCGGCGCCGGCCCCGCCGGGCTGGCCTGCGCCCACCGGCTGGCGATGCTGGGCCACGGCGTGGTCGTGTTCGAGGCGCGCGAGAAACCGGGCGGCCTGAACGAATACGGCATCGCCAAGTACAAGCTGCCGGGCGACTTCGCCCAGCAGGAAGTCGAGTTCCTGCTGTCGATCGGCGGCATCGAGATCCACTACGGCCAGGCCTTGGGAGAGAACCTGCAGCTGGCCGACCTGCACACGCGCTTCGACGCCGTCTTCCTCGGCCTCGGCCTGGCCGCCAGCCGCCGCCTGGGCCTGACCGGCGAGGACGCGCCCGGCCTGATGGCGGCGGTCGACTATATCGCCACCCTGCGCCAGGCCGGCGACCTGGCCGCGCTGCCGGTGCCGCGCCGCGCCATCGTGATCGGCGCCGGCAATACCGCGATCGACATGGCGGTCCAGCTCAAGCGCCTGGGCGCCGACGAGGTCACGCTGGTGTACCGGCGCGGCTTCGAGGCCATGAGCGCGACCGGCCACGAGATCGAGATCGCCAAGACGCATTTCGTGCGCATCCGCACCTGGGCCGCGCCGCTCGAGGTGCTGCTCGACGAGGACGGCCGCGTGCGCGGCATGCGCTTCGAGGAGACCCGGCTCGAAGATGGGCGCCTGCTGAACACCGGCGCCATCGTCGAGATCGCGGCCGACGCCGTGTTCAAGGCGATCGGCCAGGGCATGGGCATGGAGGCACTGGCCGATCCGCTGGCACGGGAGCTCGAGCACGAGCGCGACAAGATCCGCGTCGACGCCGGTTTCCGCACCGCGCTGCCGGGCGTGTACGCGGGCGGCGATTGCGTCGCACCGGGCCAGGACCTGACGGTGCAGGCGGTCCAGCACGGCAAGCTGGCCGCGCTGGCCATCCATAACGACATCCTATCCAAAGCGGAGGCAGCATGGCCGACCTGAGCATCGATTTCTGCGGCATCAAGTCCCCGAACCCGTTCTGGCTGGCCTCGGCGCCGCCGACCGACAAGGCCTACAACGTGGTGCGCGCCTTCGAGGCCGGCTGGGGCGGCGTGGTGTGGAAGACGCTGGGCGAGGATCCGCCGGCCGTCAACGTCTCGTCGCGCTACTCGGCCCTGCACGGCAAGAACCGCGAAGTCATCGGCTTCAACAACATCGAGCTGATCACCGACCGCAGCCTGGCCATCAACCTGGAAGAGATCACCGCGGTCAAGAAGGCATGGCCGGACCGCGCCATGATCGTCTCGCTGATGGTGCCCTGCGAAGAGGCGCCGTGGCGCGAGATCCTGCCGCTGGTCGAGGCTACCGGCGCCGACGGCATCGAACTGAACTTCGGCTGCCCGCACGGCATGCCCGAGCGCGGCATGGGCGCCGCGGTGGGCCAGCAGCCGGACCTGATCGAGCAGGTCACGCGCTGGTGCAAGACCTATACGCGGCTGCCGGTCATCGTCAAGCTCACACCCAACATCACCGACGTGCGCGCGCCGGCGCGGGCGGCGCTGGCGGGCGGGGCGGACGCGGTCTCGCTGATCAACACCATCAACTCCATCACCCACCTGGATCTCGACCGCATGGTGGCCCACCCCATCGTCGGCGGCGCAAGTACCCACGGCGGCTATTGCGGCTCGGCGGTGAAGCCGATCGCGCTGAACATGGTGGCCGAGATCGCGCGCGATCCGCTCACCAGCCGGCTGCCGATCTCGGGCATCGGCGGCATCGGCAGCTGGAGCGACGCCGCCGAGTTCATCGCGCTGGGCGCCGGCTCGGTCCAGGTCTGCACCGCCGCCATGCTGCACGGCTTCCGCATCGTCGAGGAGATGAAGGACGGGCTGTCGCGCTGGATGGACAGCAAGGGCTACGAGAACATCGCGGCTTTCTCGCGCAAGGCGGTGGCCAACACCACCGACTGGAAATACCTGGACATGAATTACCAGGTCATCGCGAACATCGACCAGGAGAAGTGCATCCAGTGCGGCAAGTGCTACGTGGCCTGCGAGGATACCTCGCACCAGGCGATCGCGCGGCTGGTGGAAGGCGAGGCGCGGCGCTACGAGGTCAAGCCGTCCGAGTGCGTGGGCTGCAACCTGTGCGAAATCACCTGCCCGGTCGAGGACTGCATCACGATGGTGCCGCAACCGACCGGCCTGCCGTACATGAACTGGACCAAGGATCCGCGCAATCCGAGGGCGGAGGTGAGCGCGTAGGGGGGCATACCGTGCCCACGCGAATGGTGGCATCATGTGGCCATTCGCGTGGGCGGAGACCGCCCACCCTACGTCATGATGGAGAAAGACCCGATGAGCATGGACCCAGCCGCACACCCCGACCTCTGGAATCACGACCTGGCGCCGACCGGGACCGCCCAGCGCACCTGGCGCTGGTATCACTTCGCCGCCCTGTGGGTCGGCATGGTGATCAGCATTCCCGCCTATATGCTGGCGTCGAGCCTGATCGAGGGCGGCATGTCGGCCTGGCAGGCGGTGATGACGGTGTTCGCCGCCAACGTGATCGTGCTGCTGCCGATGCTCCTGATCGGCCATGCCGGCACCAAGTACGGGATTCCCTACGCGGTGCTGGCGCGCGCTTCGTTCGGCACGCGCGGCGCGCGGCTGCCGGCGCTGATGCGCGCCGTGGTCGCTTGCGGCTGGTACGGCATCCAGACCTGGTTCGGCGGCAGCATGATCTATACGCTGCTGGGCGTGCTGCTCGGCGCCCCGATCGGCGGCGACAAGCTGCCGGGGCTCGGCATCAACGCCGGCCAGCTGGGCTGCTTCCTGGGCTTCTGGGCGATCCAGATGTATTTCATCGTGCACGGCATGGATTCGATCCGCAAGCTCGAAACCTATACCGCGCCGCTGAAGATCGCGATCTGCTTCCTGCTGCTGTGGTGGGTCTACGACAAGGTCGGCGGCTTCGGGCCGCTGCTGGACCAGCCTTCGCAATTCGCCCCCGGCGGGCCGAAGGCCGGGATGTTCTGGTCCGTGTTCTGGCCTTCCCTGACCGCGATGATCGGCTACTGGGCCACCTTGGCGCTGAACATTCCCGACTTCACCCGCTTCGCCAGGACCCAGCGCGACCAGGTGGTCGGCCAGTCGCTCGGCCTGCCGCTGCCGATGGCACTGCTGGCGGCGCTGGCCGTGACCGTCACCTCGGCCACCGTCGTCCTGTACGGGAAGGCGCTGTGGGACCCGGTCGACGTTTCCAGCCGCATGACCGGCGCCGGGGTGCTGGTGGCGCTGCTGATCCTGCTGATCGATACCGCCAGCGTCAACCTGGCCGCCAACATGGTCGGCCCCGCCTACGATTTCTCGGCGCTGTCGCCGAAGCGCATTTCCTACCGCGTCGGCGGCTACATCACCGCCGGCATCGCGCTGGCCATGATGCCGTGGAAGATACTCGAGAAGACCGAGAACTACATCTTCATCTGGCTGACCGGCTATTCGGCCCTGCTCGGACCGATCGCCGGCATCCTGATCATCGACTACTACTTCATCCGCAAGACCGAGCTGGCGGTCGACCAGCTCTACCGCGACGACGGCATCTATACCTACCGGAGCGGCTGGAACACGGCCGCCATCGTGGCCTTCGCCGCCGGCGTGCTGCCGAACATCCCGGGCTTCCTGAACGCGGCCTTCCCGGACGCCTTCCCGGGCGTCGGCTCCACTTTCAAGACCTTGTACACCTATGCATGGTTCGTCGGCATCGCGATCGCCGCGGTGGTGTACGGCCTGATGATGAAGGGCAGGGCGGTGCCGGCCATGGCCCCCGCCCGCTCGCTCGATTGACGACCTACGTGGGCGCCCCGTGCCCACCATGAACGATAGGAGTTGCTCATGTCCGTATTGATCCGCGGTGGTACCGTCGTGAACGCCGACCGGGCGTTCCGTGCCGACGTCCTGTGCGAAGGCGGCAAGATCGTTGCCGTCGGCGAGAGTCTCGAAGCGCCCGCCAATGCAAGCGTGATCGACGCCGGCGGCCAGTACGTGATGCCGGGCGGGATCGACACCCATACCCACATGCAGCTGCCCTTCATGGGCACGGTCACCGCCGACGATTTCTATACCGGCACCGCGGCCGCGCTGGCCGGCGGCACCACCACCATCATGGACTTCGTGATCCCCGATCCGAAGCAGCCGCTGATGGACGCCTTCCACACCTGGCGCGGCTGGGCGAAGAAGTCGGCCGCCGACTACACCTTCCACGTCGCCGTCACCTGGTGGGACGAGTCGGTGCATGAAGACATGGGCACGCTGGTGCGCGAGCATGGCGTGAACAGCTTCAAGCACTTCATGGCCTACAAGAACGCGATCATGGCCGACGACGAGACCCTGGTGAAGAGCTTCCGCCGCGCGCTCGAACTGGGCGCGATCCCGACCGTGCACGCGGAAAATGGAGAACTCGTCTACCAGCTGCAGCGCGAACTGCTGGCCAAGGGCATCCGCGGACCGCAAGCGCATCCGCTGTCGCGTCCTCCGGCGGTGGAAGCCGAGGCGGCGAACCGCGCGATCGCCATCGCCGGCGTGCTCGGCACCCCGGTCTACATCGTGCACGTATCCTGCGCCGAATCCCTGGAAGCCATCGCGCGCGCCCGCGCCCACGGCCAGCGCGTGTACGGCGAGGCCCTGGCCGGCCACCTGGTGATCGACGACAGCGTCTACAGCAATCCCGACCCCGCGTTTGCGCGCGCCTTCGTGATGAGCCCCCCGTTCCGCTCCAGCCACCACCAGACCGCGCTGTGGCAGGGCCTGCAGGGAGGGAACCTGCACACCACGGCCACCGACCACTGCACCTTCTGCGCCGAGCAGAAGGCGATGGGCGCCGACGATTTCACCCGCATTCCCAACGGCTGCGGCGGCGTCGAAGAGCGCATGGCCGTGGTCTGGGACGCCGGCGTCAACACTGGCCGCCTGACCACCTCCGAGTTCGTGCGCGTGACCTCGGCCAACGCGGCGCAGATCTTCAACATCTACCCGCGCAAGGGCGTGGTGCAGGTGGGCGCCGATGCCGACATCGTGGTGTGGGATCCGGAGGCGACGCGCACCTTGTCCGCCGCGACCCAGCATTCGAAGGGCGGCTTCAATGTGTTCGAAGGGCGGACCGTGCGCGGGGTGCCGACGCATACGTTGGCGGCCGGGAAGGTGGCGTATGCGCAGGGCGATCTGCGGGCGGAAGAGGGGGCCGGGCAGTATGTGGAGCGGCCGGCGTTTACGGCCACGACTGCCAACGCCGCGTGAACGCGAATAGCGCCACGAACATGTAAACGTCGTTCCCGCGTGCGTTACGTCTACTCGTCAAACTTGGGTCCCCGCCTGCGCGGGGACGACGTTGGTTTAGGTTCCCGGTACATCAAACAATACGAATCCTGAGGAGCACCCATGAACGAACTCCACATCAACGGCCCCCGCCTCTGGACCTCCCTGATGGACCTCGCCCGGATCGGCGCCACCGACAAAGGCGGCGTCAAGCGCCTGGCCCTCACCGACCTCGATCGCCAGGGCCGCGACCTGGTGGTCCAGTGGGCGAAGGAAGCAGGCCTGAGCATCACGGTCGACAAGATCGGCAACGTCTTCATGCGCCGCGAAGGTGCGAATCCGGCGCTGCCGCCCATCGTCACCGGCAGCCACATCGATACCCAGCCCACCGGCGGCAAGTTCGACGGCAATTACGGCGTGCTGGCCGGCCTGGAGGTGGTGCGGACCCTGAACGACCTGCAAATAAAGACCGAGGCCCCGATCGAGGTCGCGTTCTGGACCAACGAGGAAGGCTCGCGCTTCGTGCCGGTGATGATGGGTTCCGGCGTATTCTGCGGCGCCTTCAGCCTGGAGACGGCCTATGCCGCGCGCGACGTCGACGGCCTGAGCGTCGGCGAGGAGCTCGACAGGATCGGCTACCGCGGCGCGCAGACCCCGGGCGAGCATCCGATCGGCGCCTACTTCGAGACCCATATCGAGCAGGGCCCGGTGCTGGAAGACGAGGACAAGGTGATCGGCGTGGTGCCGGCCGTGATGGGCCTGTCGTGGTATGACTGCACGGTGGAAGGCATGGAGGCGCATGCCGGCCCGACGCCGATGCACCTGCGCCGCGACGCGCTGCAGGGCGCGACGAAGATCATGCAGGAGACGGTGGCGATCGCGAACCGCTATCCACCCTATGGCCGCGGCACGGTCGGCATGGTGCAGGTGTTCCCGAACAGCCGCAACGTGATTCCCGGCCGGGTCAAGTTCAGCATCGACCTGCGCAACGTGAACGACGAACTCCTGAACACCATGCACGGGGAGATCACGGCCTTCGTCGAGCGTACCGCCAGCGAGACCGGCCTGAAGATCCAGCTCGAGCGCGTGTCCTACTATCCGCCTTGTCCCTTCCACCCGGATTGCGTGGGCGCGGTGCGCAACGCCGCCGCGAAGCTGGGCTATTCGACCATGGACGTGGTGTCCGGCGCCGGCCACGATGCGATCTACGTGGCGCGCCTGGCCCCGGCCGGCATGATCTTCGTGCCCTGCAAGGACGGCATCAGCCACAACGAGATCGAGGACGCCCAGCCGGCCCACCTGGAGGCGGGCTGCAACGTGCTGCTGCATGCGATGCTGGAGCGGGCAGGCATCGCGTCCGGCTGAGACCGGGCTGGCACACCGGCAGCCTGGCACGATAGATGAAATTGTTTCACAATGGTAACAATTTCGAGTCGGATGTTTCCAGTGTCGCCGAACCGGAGGAAGTCGTAGCATACTGTCGGCAGCCGCCTTCCGGGGAGCGCTGCCTGTCGGGCATGCTGCTCCGATCTTCAGTCTTCCAACGGTTGTTTGACGATGCTGACTGGACACTACGATACACCGCTGGTCCTGATTTCGATCCTGGTCGCGATCGCCGCCTCGTATGCGGCGCTCAGCCTCGCCGGCCGCGTGAGCCAGTCGCGCGGCCGCGCCGTCGGCGCCTGGATCGTCGGCGGCGCCATCGCCATGGGCTCGGGCATCTGGGCCATGCACTTCGTCGGCATGCTGGCCTTCCGCCTGCCGATCCCGATCGCCTTCGATTTCTCCCTGACCCTGGTCTCGCTGCTGCTGCCGATCGCCGCCTCCGGCCTGGCCCTGTGGCAGGTCAGCCGCGGCGAGCTGGGATGGAAGCGCCTCGCCGTCAGCGCCGTGCTGATGGGGATCGGCATCAACGCCATGCACTACACCGGCATGGCCGCCATGCGCATGGAGCCGGGCATCGTCTACGATCCCTGGCTGTTCGCGCTGTCGGTGGCGATCGCCATCGCCGCGTCCGGCCTGGCATTGTGGATCGCCTTCCGCCTGCGCCGTAACGCCCCGAACGTGTGGCTGCCGCGGATGGGCGCGGCGGTGGTGATGGGTGCGGCCATCGCCGGCATGCACTATACCGGCATGGCGGCGGCCAGCTTCCCGCTGGACTCGGTCTGCATGGCCGCGAAGGGCGGCGTCAGCCACGACGGCCTGGCGACCCTGGTCGTGATCGCGACCTTCGGCGTGCTCGGCTTCGCCCTGCTGGCATCATTGTTCGATGCACGCCTGGAGGCGAATGCGCGCGTGCTGGCGATCTCGCAGGCCACCGCCGCCGAGCGCGAGGAACTGCTGACGCGCGAGCGCGCCGCGCGCGACGAGGCCGAGCGCCTGAGCGCCCTGAAGGACGAATTCCTGGCCACCCTCTCGCACGAGCTGCGCACGCCGCTCAACGCCGTCCTCGGCTGGGCCAGCATGCTGCAGCGCGGCGTCAGGGACGAGGCGACCCTCAAGCGCGGCCTCGAGACCATCGAGCGCAATGCGCGCGCCCAGGGCCAGCTGATCGACGACCTGCTCGACATGAGCCGCATCATTTCCGGCAACCTGCGCCTGGACGTGCAGCTGATCGAGCCGGACAAGGTGATCGAGGCCGCCCTCGGCACCGTGCATCCGGCCGCGGTGGCCAAGCGCATCGAGTTGCGCGTCGACGTCGCGCATGGCATCGGTACCGTGCTGGGCGACCCGGGCCGGCTGCAGCAGGTGATGTGGAACCTGCTGTCGAACGCGGTCAAGTTCACCCCGAGCGGCGGCATGGTGCAGGTGCTGATGAGCCGCGAAGGCCAGGAGGTCGTGATCCGCGTGGCCGATTCCGGCATCGGCATCGATCCCGAATTCCTGCCCTACGTGTTCGACCGCTTCCGCCAGCAGGATGCGTCGATCACCCGCAAGCACGGCGGCCTGGGCCTGGGCCTGTCGATCGCGCGCCAGCTGGTCGAGCTGCACGGCGGCACCATCGACGTCGCCAGCGCGGGCTCGCATGCCGGCACTACCTTCACGCTGCGCCTGCCGCTGGCCGAGCCGGAAGCCGCGGCGGCGCCGGCGGCCGCTCCCCGGGACACGGCGTGGGCGCAGGGGCAGGGCGGCCTGGCCGGCGTCAAGGTGCTGCTGGTGGACGATGCCGAAGACACCCTCGACGTGCTGCAGCAGATCCTGCACCAGAACGGCGCCACCACCATGGCCGCCTCCAGCGCCGGCACCGCCCTCGCGCTGCTGGAGCGCGAGCGGCCTGACGTGATCGTCAGCGACATCGGCATGCCCGACGTCGACGGCTTCGAACTGATGCGCCGCATCCGGCGCCGTTCGGCCGGCGCCGGCGGCGCCATCCCGGCCATCGCCCTGACCGCGTTCACGCGCCAGGACGACCGCAACCAGGCGATCCAGGCCGGCTTCACGGACTACCTCGCCAAGCCGGTCGAGCCGGGATCGCTGGTCGACCACATCGCCCAGGCGGTGGGGCCGCGCGTGCTTCACTGACGGGCATCACTGAGCGTCGATACGGCCGTACAGGCCATGCTCCTCGTCGCCGGGACCGGCGGTGTAGAACAGGGTATTGGTCGGCTGGTTGCTCACTCCGTTGCCGAAGGCAATGCCCCACAGGCCGTCGATCACGATCGCGCTGCCGTCGGCGCGCATGAGGGTACCGGCGAAGGCGCCGGTGTCGGGATTGTAGACATTGATTTTCCCATCGCCGAAATTCCCCACCAATAGCATGTTGCTGGCGCCACCAAAATTGGCCGGCGCCATCGCGATGCCCCAGGGGGCGTTCAGTGCGCCGCCGGTGACGAGCCGTTTCACCAGTGCGCCGCTGGCATCGAAGACGTCGACGACGCCGAGCCCGGCGCCCTTGGTTTCATCGATGCTGCCGGTGGTGCGCTGGGCGTAGGCGACGACGATGCGGCCGCCGATGGCCTGGATGCCGAAGGGCGCGTAGCCGGCCGGCAGGTTGGGGTCGGCGAAGGCGCCGCCGGGCAGGGTCACCCGGTGCCAGCTAGCGTCGTAGACGTCGACCCGGGCGTTGCGGAAGTCCGCCGCATACAGGTAGTTGGCGCCGGCATAGGTGGCGATCGCCAGGCCCTTGTAGACCGCGCCGGTGGCGCCGGTGTCGACCACCAGCACCGCGTTGTTGCGGTTGACCGCCGGCGACCAGCCCGACAGCGTGCCGTTCTCGGTGGCGAAGATGAAGGCGCTGGCCCCGCTCACGCCGTTCTGGGTTACCTGGAAGCTGGTGCTGCCGTTGTAGACGATGCCGGTCGGGCTGGAGGTCCCGCTGCTGCCCGGCGGGATCGCGACCACCAGGGTCTGGGGCACGCCGTCGCCGTCGTACAGGGTCGAGGTGGCGCTGCCGTTGTTCGCCACCCAGGCGAAGCCGGTCGGGTTGAAGGCGAGGCCCCAGGCGTTGACGAGGTGGCCGTCGAGGTGTGCGGCGCCGCTGCCGCTGTCCGCGACCAGGGGCCGGGTGGCGAAGGCGCCGGCGATGGTGGGGGTGGTCGGGGGCGGCGTCATCATCTGCATGGAATTGCCGCCATCGCCACCGCCGCCACCGCAGGAAACGAGGGCAACGGCGAGACCGGCGCCGAACAGGCCTGCCCTGAGGCAGGCGGTCGCTCTGGAATGTAGGTTCATGATTGCTCCTGTCAGGACGAATCGAAGGAAGGGCAGATGTTTATGCCCTTCTGCCCGCCAAAGGTTCAATCGGAAGTCAGAAGCGGATGCCGACGCTGCCGGACAGGGCGCGGGCGCGCGGTATGTTGCCGCCGGCGCGCAGCAGCGTCTGCCAGCCGAGCTGCACCGTGCAGTCGCCGAAGGTGGAGGCCAGGCCGAGGCGCAGGTCGCCCCGGTCGCGCGGGCCGGCATAGGCGCCGAAGCGGTGCAGGAGCCCGGCGTGGAAGGTCAGCCTGAGCCGCTCGCCGAGCGGATGGAAGGCGTTCAGGTCGAGATAGGCGCTGGGTTTGCTGCCGTAATAGGCGGGCGACACGAAGAGGCTGGCGCTGGCCTGGTCCAGCGCGATGCCGGCATGGAATTCGGTGTAGTCGTACTCGTGGCTGCTCAGGAAGACTGCGCGGCTGAGGCCGGCGTCCCAGGACAGGCCGGACGGGAGGCTGCCGGCGCGGCCGCCGTAGAGGACCAGTCCGGCCTGGCGGTCGCCGTCCAGTTTGGCAGGCGAGGCGAAGCCGCCCGCATACCAGCCGTCCGCCATGTCATGGTCGATGCGCAGTTGCAGGGCCGGACGGCCGCCGCTCAGCGAGATGCCGCGCACCGCGTACTCGGACACCAGGCTCAGGCTGCCGCTGGTCTGGGCGCATGCCGGGCCGGCCGCGCAAACCAAGGACAAGAAAAGACCGAGGCCCAGGCAGGCGGCCGTCAGGGAGAAGCATTGGCGGTCATGGCGGTGGTCTGGTGACATCGGCAAACGCATGCTCCGGCGGCGCGCGCAATGGTCGCGCATGCGTCTATGCTACCAGCTTGCTCCCGTTCCCGATCAGCATCGTGCGCGGCCAGGGCGGTGTGCAGCGGCGGCGCCAGCATGCTGCGCAACTGCAAGGGCGCGGTCCCGGGACGCAGCTCGAGCACCAGCGCGGCCAGCCCGGCCACGTGGGCCGCCGCGTACGAGGAGCCCGACACCAGGCCCCAGCGTGCGCCGGGCAGGGTGGTGGGGATGTCGGCGCCGGGGGCGCGCAGGGCGCCGGGCGGCAGGGCATGCCGGTCGCCGGCCTGGGCCACCGCGATCACGCCGCGCTGGGATGCCGGAAAGCCGCCGTCGGGACGCAGCGGGTCGACCGCGGCGACCACCGCCGTGCCGCGCGCCAGGGCGGCGTCGATCAGGGTCTGCAGCAGGCGGTCCGCCGGCCCGCCCAGGCTGAGGTTGATGATGCGGGCCCCGTTCAGCAGCGCGAAATGCAGGGCCTTGCCCAGCGTGAAGCTGTTGCAGAGCGTTTCCTGTTTTGCCGTTTCCCAACAGGCGCGCAGGGCCATCAGCCTGGCCTGCGGGGCGATCCCGGCGATGCCGATCCCATTGCCTTCGCGCGCGGCGACGATGCCGGCGACCGCGGTGCCATGGGCCTCGGCGGCGTCCGGCATGCCGTCGACGAAGTTCTGGCGCAGCGCGAGCTGGCCGGCCAGGTCCGGATGGTCGCCGTCGACGCCGCTGTCGACCACCGCCACCATCACCATGCGGCCGGTGCCGGCGCGGTGCAGCTCGGCCAGGTGCCAGGCGCGCGCCGCCGGCTGCACCGCATAGAGGGGATCACCGTCCAGCCCATGGTAGGTGTTGACCGGCTGGGCCCAGGCCACGCGCGGATCGTGGGCGAGGGCAGCCAGCACGCGCTCGAGCGGGACGTCGTCGGGCTCTTCCATTACGAAGCAATCGATGCCGATCGCCGGCATCGGCCAGTCGTCCACCACCCTGAGACCGTGGGCGGCGGCCAGTTCCGCGGCCTGGCGGCGGCGCGCGGCGCGGCTGCCGTCGTCGGCGTAGCCGCTGCCGTAGGCGCTGTCGGGACGGAAGTGCGGCGGCGGCATGCGCAGCATCACCAGCACCTGGCGCGCCGCCCTGGCGCCGCTGTCGCCGGCGCCGCCGCCCGCCCCGCATGGCAGGGCGCAGCAGGCCAGCACCAGCGTCAGCAGGGCGGCGAGCAGGCGTTTCACGGCCGTGCTCCGGTGCCGAGCGGCTCGGCGAGCTCGACGGCGGGTTCGGCGCGCAGCCGGGCCAGCACCACCGCCGTGTTGCCGCCGTCCAGCAGCCAGGCGTCGGCGGCGGTCGGGCCGCCCGCGAGGTGGGCGCCGCTGGCGCGCACGATGCGGCGCAGCTCGCGTTCCGGGGTGTCCGGGCGGAACACGACCAGGATGCCGGCCTGGACCGGCGCCGAGGCGCCGAGCCCGCGGTAGGCCATGGCCGCGTCCTGGCCCTGGTCCGGGCGCACCAGCAGGGCCGCCAGCACGGCGATCAGGCAGCATTGCAGGGCCACCGCGCCGCGCAGCCAGCTGCGGTCGTTGGCGGCGATGCGCGCACGCCAGCGCGCCAGGATGCCGGGCATGGGCGCGGTCTGCGGCCGGTCGAGGCGCTGCTGCATGCGGGCCCAGGCGCGGTCGGGGTCGCAGCCGGGTGCCGGCCCCGACCCGGGGCCCGGCCCGGCGGCGCGCATTGCCTGCAGCAGCGCGAGCTCGTCGCGGCAGCAGGCGCAGCTGCGCAGGTGGGCGCGCAGCCGCTCTTCCTCGCCGGCGTCCAGGGTAGCGTTGGCCATCCAGGGCAGGGCTTCTTGCGCCGCCTTGTGCTCGGCCGAAAAGGTCTTGTCGAGGCTCATGTCCTGCCCTCCAGTTGCCGCCCCAGCTGCAGGGCAAGGCGGCGGCGCGCATGGAACAGCCGGGTCTTGATGGTGTTGACGGGGCATTCCATGATGTCTGCGATCTCCGCGTAACTCATGTCGTGATAGAAGGTCAGCTGGAAGGCGGCGCGCTGCTCCAGCGGCAGGGCGGCGAGCGCGGCGTCCAGCGCATGGCCGAGGCGCTGCTGCTCGAAGCGCCATTCGGGCTGCTCGTCTTCCGCGCCTTCCCAGCTGTCCGGGAAGGCGTCCAGCGGTTCGTCGAGTCCGTGCAGCGCCTTGCAGGCCTTGCGGTAGGCGATCGCGAACACCCAGGTCGACGGCTTGCAGCTGCCGTCGAAGGTCGCCGCCCGCTGCCACACGACCAGCATGGTGTCGTCGACGATCTCCTCGATCGTGGCCGCGTTGCGCGTCATGCGGTGCAGGAAGCGCGTCAGCCGCGGAAAGTAGCTGCGGTACAGGATTTCGAAGGCATGCCGGTCCCCGGCCGCGATCCGGCCAACCAGGTCCGCCTCGCCATCGGACCGCTCATTCGCTTGCTGGTCCACGCACTCGGTCTCCGCTGTTTTCCGTGAATACCCGGACGCCGCGCAAAGGTTCAATCGCATTGTTACACGGAAGGGCGCAGCCTGCGCCGGCCCGCACTTGCGTGCGCGGGCGAACGGATGACGCTGCCGTTTGCCCGCATCATGCAGGCATGGAATCCAAGGACTCAGACAAGCCGTCGCCCGAGGCCTCGGCCTGGCTCTCGAAGCTGGGCCCGGGGCTGATCACCGGCGCGGCGGACGACGACCCGAGCGGCATCGCGACCTACTCCCAGGCCGGGGCCCAGTTCGGCTTCAACCTGCTGTGGACCCTGCTGCTCACCTATCCGCTGATGGTGGCGATCCAGGTGATCAGCGCCCACATCGGCCGGGTCACCGGCCGCGGTCTGGCCACCAACCTGCAGCGTTTCGCGCCGCGCCAGCTGGTCTGGCTGATCGTCGGCCTGCTGCTGATCGCGAACGTCATCAACATCGCGGCGGACATCTCGGCGATGGGCGACGCGATGGCCCTGGTCGCTCCCGGCAAACCCCATTACTACGCGGTCGGCTTCGGCGTGCTGTCGATCCTGCTGCAGGTCTTCATTCCCTACCAGCGCTACGTCAACCTGCTGAAGTGGCTGACCCTGGTGCTGCTGGCCTATGTCGCCACCGTGTTCGTGGTGCGGGTGCCCTGGGGCGAAGTGCTGAATGCCACGCTGCTGCCGCGCATCGAGTGGCACAAGGAATACCTGACCACCATCGTCGCCGTGTTCGGCACCACCATCAGTCCCTACCTGTTCTTCTGGCAGGCCTCGCAGGAAGTCGAGGAGCTGCGCGCGGATGCCGATGCGCAGCCGCTGCGGCGCGCGCCGGAACAGGTGGAAGCGCAGTTCCGCCGGATCCGCTTCGACACCCTGGTCGGCATGGCGGTGTCGAACCTGGTCGCCTTCTTCATCATGCTGACCACCGCCACCACCCTGCACGCGCACGGCACGCTCGACCTGCAGACCTCGGCCCAGGCGGCGACGGCATTGAAGCCGGTCGCCGGCGAGCTGGCCTTCCTGCTGTTCGCGCTGGGTATCGTCGGCACCGGCCTGCTGGCGATTCCGGTGCTGGCCGGTTCGGCCGCCTATGCGATGGCCGGCACCTTCCACTGGAAGAGCAGCCTGGACTCCAAGTTCTCGGCGGCGCGCAAGTTCTACGCCATCATCATCGTCTCGACCCTGGCCGGCATCGGCATCAACTTCGCGCCGGTCGACCCGATCAAGGCGCTCTACTGGAGCGCGGTGCTGAACGGCGTGATCGCGGTGCCGGTCATGGTGATCATGATGGCGGTGGCCTCGAGCACGAAGATCATGGGCGAGCTGAAGATCTCGGGCCGGCTGCGCGCGCTCGGCTGGATCTGTACCGGCGTGATGGCCGTCGCCGTGCTGGCGATGTTCGTCACCGAATTCACAGGCTGATCACTGGAAGGTGGTTTCGCGCTCCGCCGTGGCGCTGATGCGGTGGATCGACAGGTCGGCGCCGTCGAATTCCTGTTCGGGATCCAGGCGCAGGCCCACCGTCTTCTTCAGCAGGCCGTACACGATCCAGCTGCCCAGCCCGGAAATGACGATGCCGAGCACAGTGCCGACCAGTTGCGACCAGATCGAGACGCCGCCCAGCCCACCCAGCGCGTGGCTGCCGAAGATGCCGGCCGCGATGCCGCCCCAGGCGCCGCACAGGCCGTGCAGCGGCCACACGCCGAGCACGTCGTCGATCTTCCAGCGGTTCTGCGCCAGCGTGAACAGCGAGACGAACATCGCGCCGGCGACCGCGCCGGTGGCCAGGGCGCCGAGCGGGTGCATCAGGTCCGAACCGGCGCACACCGCCACCAGGCCGGCCAGCGGCCCGTTGTAGACGAAGCCGGGGTCGTTGCGGCCCATGACGAAGGCGGTCAGGGTGCCGCCCGTCAGCGCCATCAGGGAATTCACCGCCACCAGGCCGTTCATCTTGTCGAGGGTCTGGGCGCTCATCACGTTGAAGCCGAACCAGCCCACCGTCAGGATCCAGGCGCCCAGCGCCAGGAAGGGGATGTTCGAGGGCGGGTGGGCGGCGATGCGCCCGTCCTTGGCATAGCGGCCGCGGCGCGCGCCCAGCAGCAGCACCGCCGGCAGCGCGGCCCAGCCGCCCACCGCATGTACCACCACCGAACCGGCGAAGTCGTGGAAGGGCGCGCCGAACACGCTGTGCAGCCAGTCCTGGATGCCGAAGCGGTTGTTCCAGGCGATGCCTTCGAAGAGGGGATAGACCAGGCCGACCAGCACGGCGGTGGCGGCCATCTGCGGGTGGAACTTGGCGCGTTCGGCGATGCCGCCCGAGATGATGGCAGGGATCGCGGCGGCGAAGGTCAGCAGGAAGAAGAACTTGACGAGTTCATAGCCGTTCTTCGCCACCAGGGTATCGGTACTGCCGAAAAAGTGCATGCCGTAGGCGATGCCGTAGCCGACGAAGAAGTAGGCGATGGTCGAGACGGCGAAGTCGATCAGGATCTTGACCAGGGCGTTGACCTGGTTCTTGCGGCGCACCGTTCCCAGTTCGAGAAAGGCAAAGCCGGCGTGCATCGCCAGGATCATGATCCCGCCGAGCAGGATGAAGAGCGCGTCGGCCCCGGTTTTGTAGGCATCCATGCAAAATTCCCAAAAAAGTGCGTTAGCACTTCTTGATAGCAATAAGCGTTCCAATTTGGTGAAGGAACAAGCTAAGGATGCACCGGCCGCGGGCGGAAGTCACGCAGCGCCCCGTTCGCGTGCGCGTGCACTGCCGAGGTGCAGGCGTGCGCCAAAAAGGGACGGCTCAGCCCTTGATCAGGGCCTGTGCCGCCGCCGTCACCAGGTCGCGCAGCCACTTGTGCTCGGGCGACTGGTGCACCCGCTGGTGCCAGAGTTGATAGAAGCGCATCGGCGGGAACTTGATCGGCACCGTGAAGTTCTTCAGCGGCAGGGTCTTTTCGTAGAAGCGGATGAACTGGCGGCCGGTGGTCAGCACCAGGTCGGTTTGCGTCAGCATGTAGGGAATCAGGCCGAAGTAGGGCGACTCGACGGCCACCTTGCGCTGCATGCCCTGGCGTTCCAGGAAGGCGTCGATGACGCCGTGATAACCCGGCAGCATCGGCGAGGGCGCCACGTGCGGCAGGCTGAGGTAGTCCTCGAGCGTCATCGCGTCGCCGGCCGTGCGGCGCGCGTAGGCGCTGTCGGCGCGCATGGTGCAGATGATCGGGTCTTCGAACAGCTTCGAGATGTGCAGGTGGGGCGGCGGCTCGTCCCAGTTGGCGATCACGAGGTCGATCTCGCCGTCCGACAGCATGCGCAGGTAGTCGGTGCCCGGCCCCAGGTGGTGGATGGCGACCTTGCTGTTGGGCGCGCCGCGGCGGATCGCGGCCACCACGCCCGGCAGGAACTGGGTGTCCAGGTAATCCGGCGCGGCGATGTGAAAGGTGCGCGCCGCCTGCTCGGGGACGAAGGGCGACTTCTTGATGAACAGGTTCTCGGTCTCGTCGAGGATGCGCTTGGCCGGTTCCAGTAGGCTCTCGCCATGCTGGGTCGGCACCATGCCGCGCGCGCCGCGCACCAGCAGCGGATCGCCGGTCAGCTCGCGGAGCTTGCGCAGCGAGGCCGAGATCGACGGCTGGGGCTGGTTCAGCTTGAGGGCCACGCGCGATACGTTCTTTTCCACCAGCAGCAGGTAGAGGATGCGGATCAGGTGCAGGTCGAGGTGCTGGGGCAGGCTGCTCATCGGAAGTGTATATGCGTGTGCTTATGTCGAATATACGGTATTTTTCATGTTGAATAAATGGAAACCGGCGTATCTTCTCGTAATCACACGTGCAAAGGATGTGCATGGACTACCTGCTTCCGTATGGCCTTGAATGGATGAACCTGCTGGTGCGCTGGCTGCACGTCATCACCGGCATCGCCTGGATCGGCGCCTCCTTCTACTTCGTCTGGCTCGACAACTCCCTGCGGCCGCCGGCGCCCGGCGGCGAACTGGAGAAGAAGGGCGTGGCCGGCGAGCTGTGGGCCGTGCACGGCGGCGGCTTCTACAATCCCCAGAAATACCTGGTCGCGCCCGCCGAGCTGCCCAAGGAACTGCACTGGTTCAAGTGGGAAGCCTATTCGACCTGGCTATCGGGCTTTGCCCTTTTGATCATCGTCTACTGGTTCAATGCCCAGGCCATGATGGTCGACCGCACGGTTGCCGACCTGTCGAGCTGGCAGGCGATCGGCCTCGGTCTCGGCAGCCTGGTGGTGGGCTGGATCGTCTACGACCTGCTGTGCCGCTCGAAGCTGGGCAAGCACGACCTGGCCTTCGGCGCCGTGATGTTCGTCTTCCTGAGCGCCGCCGCCTGGGCCTTGACCCACTGGCTGAGCGGGCGCGCGGCCTATATCCACGTCGGCGCGATGATCGGCACCATCATGGTCGCCAACGTGGCGATGGTCATCATTCCGGGCCAGCGCAAGATGGTGGATGCGATGATCGCCGGCCAGAAGCCCGACCCGGTCTACGGCATCCGCGGCAAGCAGCGCAGCGTCCACAACAACTACTTCACCTTGCCGGTGCTGTTCATCATGATCAGCAACCACTTCGCCATGACGTACCGCCACGAGCATGCCTGGGCGGTGCTGGCCGCGATCATGCTGGCCGGCGTCTTCATCCGCCACTTCTTCAACCTGCGCCACAAGGGCCGGGTCGAGTGGAAGTACCCGGCCGTGGGCGTGCTGCTGCTGCTGGCGGTGGCCGTGGCGATCGCCCCGAAACCGCCGGCCGCGGCCCCGGCTACGGCGGCAGCAGCCGATGCCGGCGCGCAGTTCGCGGCGGTGCAGGGCATCCTGCAGCAGCGCTGCGTGTCCTGCCATGCGGCCCATCCGACGCAGCCGGGCTTCGCCACCGCGCCGGCCGGCGTGATGCTGGACGACCCGCACGGCATCACCCAGAACGCCCAGCGCATCTACCAGCAGGCCGTGCAGCTGAAGGCCATGCCGCTGGCGAACATGACGAATATGACGGACGCCGAGCGGGCCCAGGTTGCGGCATGGTTCGAGGGCGGCGCCAGGACGCACTGAAGAATGTTGCTGTAGTTACAAAGCGAGGATTTTTCTTGCCCCCTTGCTTGCTATCCTCCTGATTTTTCAATTGCACTAAAGAAAGATCGGCCATGAATACTGTCCTCGTTTTGCCATTGGTGGTGGCGCTAGCCATGCTCTTGGGGCTGGTGCTGCGCCAAGGGAAAAAACGCGGGCATGACCCAGCCTACAAAAGCCGCGCCATCATGACGGAAAACGAAATGGAGTTCTTCGGCAGGCTGGTCGCGGCCCTGCCCGAGCATTACATCTTTCCTCAGGTAGGAATGACGGCCTTGCTCGAATCCGCCGCCACCAATCGCGGGCACGCGCACAGCGACCGTCTGCGCATCGCGCAACAGCGGATCGATTACGTCGTCTGCAACCGGCGCTGCGAAGTCGTCGCGGTGGTGGAACTGGACGACAAGACCCATTCGAGCGGGAAGGACCAGGTGCGCGACGGCCGCCTGGCGCAGGGCGGCTTCAGGACGGTTCGCTTCGAGTCGCGCCAGAGGCCTTCGCCGGGCGTGATTCGGGCCGCGGTTCTGCCGGCTGTCGTTGCCGAACTTGCTGCGATTGGCTGAGCTGGCGTTGTACCGCTTCTAGTCTTTTTGCTGTTGAACTGGGTGGACTGCCTTGCGAGGCACGATGGCGAATTGAGGCGCCCCGCTGAAGTCTGGCTTGACGCTGCGCTGGCTGAACAAGGCCCACGCCCGGCCAGCGTCTTCGTTACCGGCGTCGACGGCGTAGGCAAGGGCCGCTTGCATGATTGCCGGGTTGCCGATGGGACTAGATGCGTAGCCCGTCATTTCACCGGGCTTGAGCTTGAGCGCTTGTGCCATCTCGGCGCTCGCGCAGGGCAAAGCTGCCGCTTCCGGGCGCCGGCTCGCCTTGAAGGATTGCGCCATGGTTTTATAAAATGGAGCGTTTCCGGCGTCGCGTACGATCATCTGGTACAGCGCACCCTCGATCCAGCAGGTACCCGGCGCGGTCATGCGTCCGATTGCAAACCGCACCTTCCACTTCAATAATCGATCGGCCTCGGAAAATCCGAGTTCGGCGAGGTGGCCCACTGCCGATGTGAAGAAGTCATCCTGCCATGGGGCGAGGCCAGTATAGTTCTTGTAAACGATTGCGGAGCCGTTGCTGATGAACCCCATCGGGTTGGCATCCGGATTGTTCGTATAGGTTGTATTGTACCAAGTCAGATTACTGTCCAGAATGCGGCGGAAATGGTCTTTCAGCGGATCGGTGTCGGGCACGATATAAGCTGCTTCTCCGAGGGTGCGCAAGCCCCAGGCCTGGGCACGCACTTGCAATGGACTGAGCAGGCCTTTGATGTTCTGGCGATAGGGAGGAAAAGTCGAGAACACGTTGTACATTGCCCAAAATTCCAGCTCTTCCAAATAATAGAAGTCACCTGTGACGAGGTAGGGCAGGTAGGCGAAAGATGGTTGGTGCGCCACGTCCTGGGAATAGGGTGTCGCACATGCGTCTTTTTTTACGCAGGGAGGAATAAGCTCCTGTTTACCGGTTTTCGGGTTCGTTACGTCGGCAGGCAGGCCCTTCAATGCCAGGTAGGGATAGTCGATCACGCTAATCGGCCTGCCAGTGCGTTGGTCGCGGAAGTGTACCGACCAGCTGCCGGCTAGGGTAGCCGTTCCTAAAGTCGCCGTCTTCGCACGATCATCCATGGTGAGAAGGTACGTCGCCGCCCAGCCTGGTAGCAGGCCGATGTCATTTCGCCCTCCGGTGGTAGGCATGTAAGGCACCGCCAGTCCAAGGCCCATAGGTTCGGTCTTCTCACCGCTCCAAGAAGCCCCCAGATCCGCCAGCGCCTTGCCGGACACGCGCACCGAGCGGTCGTAGTTCGGCACCGCGCGGCTGGCGATCAGGTAGGCGCTGTCGTGGCGGATGTGGACCTGCGGGACCTCGCCCCACCAGAACACCTTGCGCCAGCGGGCCTGGTTCAGGTGGACGAGGTCGGTCTTCGCGTAGACTTCCTTGCCGCCCACCAACACCCGCGCATCGTAGGCGATATTGCTCGGCGAGGGCTCGAATGCCGGGGTGTTTTCCAGCGTGACGTCGACCCTGGCCTTGCCCAGCGTACGGTACCAGCGCACCGCAAAATGCGCGGACAGGCGCGGATGCTCGGCGCCCTTGGCATCCTTCAGCGGCGCCGACACCAGCCATTCGGTGACCAGCGGCCCGTCCAGCCAGACCGCCGGCTTCTGGCGCAGCAGGCGGTCGGCGGAGGCCGTGTAGACCTTGCCGTCGATGGTGGCGCTGACGGAAGCCGTGAAGCCATCCTCGAGCAGCGCCGCCGGTCCGGCGCCGGCGACGGACTTGGCGCCAGTCTTGTCCTTCACCAGCACCAGGGTTTGGGCCTTGCCGCCGGCGGGCGGCAGGACCGCGCTGATCACCGCGTGGCGCAGCGAGCCGTCCGCATGCGTGGCCTTGACGTCCACCTGCAGCGGCACCTTGCTGCCGTCGGCCAGGCGTCCAACCAGGCTTTCGCCGCGCCTGACGTCGCCCGGCGCGAACACCTGGCCGAAGCTCAGCGGAATGGAGGCCTTTTCCTTGCCTTCTTCGGCGTCGACCTGCACGCCCGTGATCGCGCCCTCGATGCCGGCCTTGAAGTCGATGTCGGCCAGGGCGGAAGCGGGCTGCTGGGCGGCGCCGGATGAGGGCAGGCCGGCGGCCGGAGCGCCCGGGGCGGCCTTGCCGTAGCGGGACTGGACCACCTTGGCGTCGTCGAGCTGGCCGGTCTCGGGCAGGCTCTGGGCGCGGGCGGCGGGAAGGAGGGCGGCGAGGAGCAGGACGGACGCGGGACGGAATGCAGGCATGGCGGTGTCTGTGGCTGAATTGAAAAGGGCGCCCGCAGGCGCCCAATGTGGAAGCGCCTGAAGAGGCGCTCCGATCATACCGCTTATTGTCCAGCGGCCGGTTTCTTGAGCGTGCGCTCGAACAGCTGGTAGATGCGGCGGTACTCGTCATACCAGCTCTCGGGCTGGACGAAGGAGTGGCGCTCCATCGGATACGGTGCCAGTTCCCAGTGATCCTTCTTCAGCTCGATCAGGCGCTGGGCCATGCGCACCGAGTCCTGGAAAAACACGTTGTCGTCGACCATGCCATGGGCGATCAGCAGATGACCCTTCAGGTTCTGCGCGTACTCGATCGGCGAGGAGACCTTGTAGGCTTCCGGGTCGAGTTCCGGCGTGTTCAGGATATTCGCCGTGTACTCGTGGTTGTAGGTGGTCCAGTCGGTCACCGGGCGCAGCGCGGCGCCCGACTTGAAGACGTCCGGCGCGCGCAGCAGGGCCATGAAGGTCATGAAACCGCCGTAGCTGCCGCCGTAGATGCCGACGTTGTTCGCATCGCCCTGCTGGTTGGCGACCATCCAGTTGACGCCGTCCAGGTAGTCGTCCAGTTCCGGGTGGCCCATCTGGCGGTAGATCGCGCTGCGCCACTTGGCGCCATAGCCTTTGGAGGCGCGGTAGTCCATGTCCAGCACCACGTAGCCCTTCTGCACCAGCAGGTTGTGGAACATCTGCTCGCGGAAGTAGGGCGTGTAGCGGTGCGAGACGTTCTGCAGGTAGCCGGCGCCGTGCACGAACATCACCACCGGATACTGCTTGCCCGGCTCGAGCTGGGCCGGGCGGTAGAGCTTGGCCCAGATCGGCTCCGCGCCGTGGGTCGACGGCACCGTCACGAACTGCGGCTGGATCCAGTCGCGGGACTTGAAGTCGGCGCTGCGGGTGTCGGTCAGCCTGACCGCTTCGCCGCCGTTCGACGGCAGGGTGGCGATCTGCGGCGGCAGGTAGGGCCCGGAATAATGCACCAGCAGCTTGCGCTGGTCCGGCGACAGGCGGAAGTCCTCGACGCCGCCATCCAGCTTGCTGACTTCGCGGGTGGCGCCGTCCTTGGCGTTGACGGCGCACACTTCATAGGTGCCCGGATCCTTGCGGTTGCAGAGCAGCCAGGCGGTGTCGCCGTCGCGCGACCAGGCCACGTTCTGGGCTTCCCACTTGCCCCCTGTTAAGGCGCGGGTACGGCCGGCGCCGTCCAGGGTGTAGAGGTGGGAGTAGCCGGTTTCTTCGGACAGGTACCAGAGCGTGGTGTTATCCGGCAGCCAGCCGAATTCGCTGTTGTCGAAGTTGACCCAGGCCTGCTCCGTCAGGCGGTGCACCGGCTTGAGCGCGGCGCGCGGCAGGTCGACGGTGGCGATCCAGCGGTCCTTGTTGTCGACCGAGCGCAGCATCACGGCGGCATTCGCGCCGTTGGTGCTCCAGACCACGGTCTCGCCGTCGAAGCCGATCTTCACCGGACGGTTGCCCTTGATCGGATCGAGCTTGTGCTCGGCGCGCAGGCCTGCCAGCGGATCGTCCTTCACGCCCGGCAGGACGTCGAAGGACAGGTCCTTCACGTCGCGGGTCTGCAGGTCGATGAGTTTCAGGCCGTGCGGACGCGGGTCCTTGCGGCCGACGCGGGTGCGCTCGTCCGAGGTCTCTTCGTAGCCGCTCTCCGTCACGTAGCGCGGCATCTTGCCGACGCGGCCCTTGTCGGCATCCTTCGGACCGGTCACGACCAGCAGCCAGCGGCCGTCCGGCGACAGGTGGGTGTTCACGATGGCCAGCTTGTCGCCCAGGTAGATCGGGGCCGGGGCGCGGGTCGGGTCGGCGCGGCGCTCTTCCTCAGTGCGGGCGCGGGTGGCATCGCGCTCATCCTTCTGGCGCTTGAGGGTGGCGATCAGGCGCAGCTGCATGTCGCGCAGCGCGTCGGGATCCTGGACGGCCGGGTCCTTGGCCGCGCGCGGCATGGCCACCGGCGACACCAGGCGGCTGGCGCGGTCCCAGCTGGCCCAGTCGTCGCCGACGCGGAACTGCACGCTGCGGCCGTCGGCGGAATACTGGACGGCGCTGATGGCGACGCCGCTGGCGCGCGAGATCTGCACCAGCTCGCCGCTCTTCAGGTCGCGCTCGAACAGGTCGCCGTTGCGCACGAAGGCGGAGCGGGTGCGGTCGCGGTTGTAGACGACCAGCCAGCCGTCCAGCTTGGCGAACTCCGCATCCTCGACCTTGCGCGCCTTGTTCAGGCCGGACGTGGCGCCGGTCTGGTAGACGTCGCGCAGCGGCGAGCCGGCGCGCTTCTGTTTATACAGGACCTGCTTGCCGTCCCAGCTCCACCACGCGGTTTCGACGGGGTTGCCGATCCAGTCGGGATGGGCCATGGCCTGGTCGAGGGTGATGGGCGTGCCGGCGTCGGCTGCGATGGCGGAGGTGGGGGGAACTGAGGCCAGCAGCGCGGCAAGGACGGTGAGAGCGGAAGCGGAGACAGGGAGGCGCATCGTCGGTTGTCTGAGTAAAAATTGCAAAAAAGCATTCTAGCTCAGCCGACAGCGATGCAACGTGGATTCGATCTGGAAAAAACAACGCCCGGCCAATGCCGGGCGTGTGGAGACGCGAGCAACAACCAGGAGAGCTTAGCGCAGCTTCTCCAGGCGCGACGGGTCGCCGATCCACATTTGCGGGTGATCCGCGATCCACAGTTCCGACGGCGCGGTCACGGTCGGGTTGCGGATGAAGAACACGATGCGGGTGACGATGGCCAGGGCCGAGATGGCGACGGTGACGTATTCGACTGGGGTCATGATGGTGTCCTGTGTGAGTACTTAATTACTTGGAAGCGAAGTGGCGCAGCTCGGCCGACAGGCTCGGGCTATGCGATTCGGCAGCGGCGGCCAGCGACAGCATCTCGCGGCGGCTTGCCTGCTCGTCGCGCTTGGCATCGTGGGCGAACCAGCCGCCGTGGGCGACATACAGTTCGATGGCGAAGGCGCGGATGGTGCGGGCGGTTTCTGCGAATTGGTGGCGCAGACCTTTGCTCTGCGCCTGGGTGATGGTTGCGGTGCTCATTGTTTTCTCCAATAAATACTGTGTTGTTGCGGTGCAGTATAGGGAGGATTAAGACATAAGTGAACTTTTACTTTGTGATGTTCTCCATCATCATGATGAATATTTCTTGACGGATAACTGTGGCTCGTCTTTACTTCGGTTATGCGCTCTGGAAATATCTGTCTGGCCCGGAACTTGCATATTCCCAAGGCATGAAATCGCCACCTCCCGTTCCGCGCACCCTGCGCATCGTTGTGGTCAACACCGCGCCCGGCGCCGGCGAACAGGCCGCGGCGGCCCAGGCACGGCGCAACACGGCGCTGCGCATCGGCTTGCTGGAATCGGGCTACGACATCGTCGCCTCGCTGCCGGCCGATATCTTCCTGCCCGAACGGATCGCCCAGATCCAGCCGGACATGATCATCATCGACAGCGAATCGGCCGCCCGCGACGTTCTCGAGCACATCGTGATCGCCACCCGCGACGAGCCGCGGCCGATCGTGATGTTCACCGACGACCAGGATCCGACCAGCATGGACGCCGCGATCGGCGCCGGCGTCTCCGCCTATATCGTGGCCGGGCTGCAGGCCGAGCGCGTGAAGCCGGTGCTGGACGTGGCGCTGGCCCGCTTCCGGCGCGAGCGCAAGCTGCTCGACGAACTCTCCGACACCCGCCGCCAGCTGGCCGACCGCAAGCTGGTCGAGCGCGCTAAGGGCGTGCTGATGGCGCGCAGCGGGCTCAATGAAGAAGAGGCTTACCGGAAGCTGCGCAGCATGGCGATGAACAGGAAGCTGAGGTTGGCGGAGGTGGCGCAGCGGGTATTGGACGTCGAGGATCTCCTATGAGAACCGCGGGACGACGGTAACAAAGGAAGACGACGCTCAGGAACCTGATATGAAAAAAACCATCCAAGCCGGCTTCATGCCGCTCAGCGACTGCGCCCCCTTGATCATGGCCGCGGTACTCGGCCTCGACGAAAAACACGGCATCAAACTGGCCCTCAGCCGCGAACACTCCTGGTCCGGCATGCGCGACCGCCTGCTGAACGGCAGCCTCGACGTCGCCCACGTCCTCTACGGCCTGGTGTACGGCGTCGAGATGGGCATCGGCACGCGCGCGGTGCCGATGGCGGTGCTGATGAATTTGTCGCGCAACGGCCAGGCCATCACCCTGTCGCGCGCGCTGGGCGAGGCCGGCGTGACGGACGGCGCCGCGCTGGCGGCGCAGGTCCGCAGGAGCCGCCGGCGCTTCACCTTCGCGCACACTTTCCCGACCGGGAACCATGCGATGTTCCTGTATTACTGGCTGGCGGCGAGCGGCATCGATCCGCTGCGCGACGTGCAGATGGCGACGGTGCCGCCAGGGCAGATGGCGGCCAGCCTGGCGGCCGGGCATATCGACGGCTTTTGCGCGGGCGAGCCCTGGGGCGCGCGGGCGGTGCTGGACGGCAGCGGCTTCACGGCGGCCACCAGCCAGGACATCTGGCCCGACCATCCCGGCAAGGCGCTGGGCGCCACCGCCGCCTTCGCCGACGCCCATCCGCAAGCCTGCCGGTCGCTGGTGGCGGCGCTGCTGGAAGCGGCGCGCTGGATCGACGCCTCGCCCCTGCACCGCGACGCCACGGCCGAGGTGCTGGCCAGCCCGGCCTATGTGAACGCCGGCCGCGCCGTCATCGCCGCGCGCCTGCAGGGTCTCTACGAAGATGGCCTGGGACGGCGCTGGCAGGATCCCGACCCGCTGTGCTTCCACGCCGGCGGCGAGGCCAACTTCCCCTGGCTCTCGGACGGCATGTGGTTCATGACCCAGCACCGGCGCTGGAGCCTGCTGCGCGAAGATCCCGATTACTACGGGGTGGCCGCGCGCGTGAACCGGGTCGGCCTGTACCGCGAGGCCGCCGTGCTGGCGGGCGTGGCGGCGCCTGCCACGCTGCTGCGTTCCTCGGTGCTGATCGACGGCCGGATCTGGAACGGCCGCGACCCCGCCGCTTATATCTCGTCCTTCGCGAACGGTGCGCCGCGCCCTGTTTTCGGGCATGGTGCACCGCAATGAAGCGATCCGCCTGAGGCTATCCCGGCGTCCCAGAGGGAAAGGCGTCTGGCACGGCTCTTGCAAACACTCCCTGCAAGGATCAACGGCGATCCCCTTGAAATGAATTCAGCCGGTTCAATGAGGAACCGGCGCACAGGACAACGGCGTCCGCTGCACCCGAGCACACATGAAACGTGTTCGGCCAGGCAGCGGACGCCTTTCTTTTTATCGGGAGCGATCATGGCCGGCAAAGCGAATCACCTACAGTTGTTCTCCATCGGCACGCCACAGATGCGTGCCTTCCACCTGACCTGGATGGCCTTCTTCATCTGCTTCTTCGCCTGGTTCGCCTGCGCGCCGCTGATGCCGGTCATCAAGGGCGAATTCCACCTGTCGGTGTCCCAGATCGCCGACATCAACATCGCCGCGGTCGCCATCACGATCCTGGTGCGCCTGCTGGTCGGCCCGCTGTGCGACCGCTTCGGGCCGCGCAAGACCTATACCGGCCTGCTGGCTCTCGGTGCCATTCCCGTGCTGGGCGTGGCCATGGCCCAGAGCTACGAGAGCTTCCTGCTGTTCCGCCTCGGGATCGGCGCGGTCGGCGCCAGCTTCGTGATCACGCAGTACCACACCTCGGTGATGTTCGGCCCGCGCGTGGTCGGCACCGCCAACGCGGCGGCGGCCGGCTGGGGCAACAGCGGCGGCGGCGTGGCCCAGGCCACCATGCCCCTGCTGATGGGTGCCGTGATCATGCTGGGCGTGAGCGAGACCATGGGCTGGCGCGTGGCCCTGCTGGTGCCGGGCGTGCTGATGCTGGTGATGGCCGTGGTCTACTGGAAGTTCACCCAGGACTGCCCGGAAGGCAATTACGCCGAGCTGCGCGCCGCCGGCATCCCCTTCGAAGCCAGCGGCAAGGGCGGCTGGGCGAGCTTCGTCCAGGCCTGCGGCAACTACCGCGCCTGGCTGCTGTTCGTGACCTATGGCGCCTGCTTCGGCATCGAGCTCTTCATCCACAACGTCGCCGCCGTGTATTACGTCGACCATTTCGGGCTCTCGCTGAAGGCAGCCGGCATGGCGGCCGGCAGCTTCGGCCTGCTGGCCCTGTTCGCCCGCGCCCTGGGCGGCTGGCTGTCCGACAAGGCGGCCGCGAAGGGAGACCTGAACAGCCGCGTCAACCTGCTGTTCATCCTGATGGTGGGCGAGGGCCTGGGCCTGCTGTGGTTCTCGCAGACCGGCAGCGTGGTGCCGGCGATCGCCGCCATGCTGGCCTTCGGCCTGTGCACCCACATGGCCTGCGGCGCCACCTATGCGCTGGTGCCCTTCGTGAACCGCAAGGCACTGGGCGGCGTGGCCGGCATCGTCGGCGCGGGCGGCAATGTCGGCGCGGTGCTGGCCGGCTTCCTGATGAAAGGCACGGGCGACGTGCGCCAGACCCTGCTCATCCTCGGCGGCGCCGTGCTGGTCTCGAGCGTGTGCGCGATCGGCGTGCGCTTCTCCAGCACCGCCATCGACACCGCGGCGCCGGCCGCAGCATAAGGAAACCGCATCATGAAACTCATCGTCATCGGCCACGGCATGGTGGGCCACAAATTTCTCGAGACTTTATACGCCGATGCCGGCGCCTCCGCCTTCGAGGTCACCGTCCTGTGCGAGGAGCCGCGGCCGGCCTACGACCGGGTGCACTTGTCCGAATTTTTTGCCGGCCGCAGCGCCGACGAGCTGTCGCTGGTGGCGCCGGGCTTTTTCGAACGCCCGGGCCTGACCCTGAAGCTGAATGCCAAGGCAGCCTCGGTCGACCGTGCGGCGAAAACCGTGACCCTGGCGAGCGGCGAGGTGCTGGGCTACGACAAGCTGGTCTTCGCCACCGGTTCCTCTGCCTTCGTGCCGCCGGTGCCGGGCCGCGAGCGCGCCGGCTGCTTCGTCTACCGCACCATCGAGGACCTGGAAGCCATGCTCGCCCACGGCGGGACGGCGCGTTCGGGCGTGGTCATCGGCGGCGGCCTGTTGGGCCTGGAGTGCGCGAAGGCCCTGCGCGACATGCGGCTCGAGACCCACGTGGTCGAATTCGCGCCGCGCCTGATGGCGGTGCAGGTCGACGAGCTGGGCGGGCGCATGCTGCGTTCCCATATCGAGGCGCTGGGCGTGACGGTGCACACGCAAAAGAACACGCTGCGCATCGTCGACGGCGAGGCGGCCATGCACCGCATGGAATTCGCCGACGGCAGCGTCCTCGAGACCGACATGATCGTGTTCTCGGCCGGCATCCGCCCGCGCGACGAGCTGGCGCGGGCCAGCGGCCTGGAGCTTGGCCCGCGCGGCGGCATCGCCATCGACGATGCCTGTGTCACCTCCGATCCGGACATGTACGCGATCGGCGAATGCGCGGCCTGGAACGGCCAGACCTTCGGCCTGGTCGCGCCGGGCTACGACATGGCGCGCACGGTGGCGCGCGCGCTGCTCGGCCAGCAAGCGACCTTCGGCGGTGCCGACATGAGCACCAAGCTGAAACTGATGGGCGTGGACGTGGCCTCGATCGGTGACGCCCACGCGGCGACGCCGGGCAGCCGCAGCTTCCAGTTCAGCGACGAGCGCAAGCGCGTGTATAAAAAGATCGTGGTCTCGGACTGCGGCAAGCGCCTGCTCGGCGCGGTGCTGGTCGGCGATGCGGCCGAATACGGCAGCCTGCTGCAGACCATGCTGAACGGCCTGAAGCTGCCCGCGGCGCCCGAGTTCCTGATCCTGCCGGCGGGCGAGGGCGGTGCGCGCCCGGCGATCGGCGTCGACGCCTTGCCGGCCACGGCCCAGGTCTGCTCCTGCAACGCCGTCAGCAAGGGCACCATCCTCGATGCGGTGGCGGGCGGCGCCTGCGATATCGCGGCCGTCAAGGCCTGCACCAATGCGGGCACCGCCTGCGGCGGCTGCGTGCCTCTGGTGAACCAGATCATGAAGGCGGAAATGAAGAAGGCCGGGCTGGCCGTCAGCAACCACCTGTGCGAGCACTTTCCCTACTCGCGCCAGGAGCTGCACCACCTGGTCCGCGTCGGCGGACTGCGTTCCTTCGGCGAGCTGCTGCACAAGCACGGCAAGGGCCTGGGCTGCGACATCTGCAAGCCGGTGGCCGCCAACATCCTGGCCTCGACCTGGAACGACTTCGTGCTGAAACCCGAGCACGCCAGCCTGCAGGACTCGAACGACTACTTCCTCGGGAATATCCAGAAGGACGGCACCTATTCCGTGGTGCCGCGCATGCCCGGCGGCGAGGTCACGCCGGACGGCCTGATCGCGGTGGGCCAGGTGGCGAAAAAGTATGGCCTGTACACCAAGATCACCGGCGGCGCCCGCGTCGACATGTTCGGCGCGCGGGTCGACCAGCTGCCGTCGATCTGGGAAGAGCTGATCGCGGCCGGTTTCGAGTCCGGCCACGCCTACGGCAAGTCGCTGCGCACCGTGAAATCCTGCGTCGGCTCGACCTGGTGCCGCTACGGCGTGGGCGACAGCATCGGTTTCGGTGTCGCGCTGGAGAACCGCTACAAGGGCCTGCGGGCGCCGCACAAGATCAAGTTCGGCGTGTCCGGCTGCACCCGCGAGTGCGCCGAGGCCCAGGGCAAGGACGTCGGCCTGATCGCCACCGACAAAGGCTGGAACCTCTACGTGTGCGGCAACGGCGGCATGAAGCCGCGGCATGCCGAGCTGCTGGCCTCGAACCTGGACAAAGCGGCGGTCGCCAGGCTGGTCGACCGCTTCCTGATGTTCTACGTGCGCACCGCTGACCGGTTGCAGCGCACCAGCACCTGGCGCGAGGGCCTCGAGGGCGGCCTGGACTACCTGAAGCAGGTGGTGGTCGAGGACAGCCTGGGGCTGGCCGCCGAACTCGAAGCCGACATGCAGCGCGTGGTCGACAGCTATGCCGATGAATGGAAGAACGCGGTCGAGGACCCGGCCGTGCGGGCGCGCTTCCGCAGCTTCGTCAACAGCGACCAGCATGACGACAACGTGGTCTTCATGCCGGAACGCGGCCAGCAAAGGCCTGCGACGCCGGAAGAACGCCGCTTCATTCCCATCATTCGTACTGCCTGATCATCGAGGAGAGCAAACATGCATCGCGACATTCAACTCAATCAATGGAACGCCATCTGCCCCCTCGAGCGCATCGTGCCGGACACCGGCGTGTGCGCCCTGCTGAACGGGCGCCAGGTGGCCGTGTTCCGCGTCGGCGCGGAATCCCCGCGCCTGTTCGCCATCGACAACTACGATCCGAATTCGCATGCCGCCGTGCTGTCGCGCGGACTGATCGGCAGCATCGGCGAGCGCGTGGTGGTGGCCTCGCCCATCTACAAGCAGCACTTCGACCTGCAGACCGGCGAATGCCTGGAGGCGCCGCAGCACTCGGTGTCCAGCTATCCGGTGCGGGTCCAGGACGGCCACGTCTGGGTAGGGGCCTAGCATGGACAAGCCATCGCTGGTCGTGATCGGCAACGGCATGGCCGGCATGCGCACGGTCGAGGAGCTGCTCAAGCTGGACCGCGACAGGTACCGCATCACCGTGTTTGGCGCCGAGCCGTACGGTAACTACAACCGCATCCTCCTGTCGCCGGTGCTGGCCGGCGAGAAGACGGTCGAGGACATCATGCTGCACCCGCGCGACTGGTATGCGGAGCACGGCATCACGCTGCACGCGGGCGACCCGGTCGTGCGCATCGACCGCCAGCGCCGCACCGTGCACGCGGCGTCCGGCCTGGCCGTGGCTTACGACCGGCTGCTGCTGGCCACCGGTTCGAAGCCTTTCATCGTGCCGGTCCCCGGCCACGAACTGCCGGGCGTGATCGGCTTTCGCGACCTGCACGACGTCGACACGATGCTGGCGGCCGCGCGTGCGGGCGGCCGCGCGGTGGTGATCGGCGGCGGCCTGCTGGGCCTGGAGGCCGCCAACGGCCTGCTGCGCCGGGGCATGGAGGTGACGGTGGTGCACGTGACCGCCAGCCTGATGAACCAGCAGCTGGATGCGCCCGCCGCCGAGCTGCTGCGCGCCTCGCTGGAGCGGCGCGGCCTGCGCATCCTGCTGAGCCGCCAGACCGCCGCCATCGAAGGCGAAGGGAGAGTACAGGCGCTGCGTTTCGACGGCGGCGAGACCATCCCGGCCGACCTGGTGGTGATGGCGGCCGGGGTGCGGCCCAACGTCGCGCTGGCGCAGGAAGCCGGCCTGCACGTCGAACGCGCGATCGTGGTCGACGACACCCTGCAGACCTACGACCCGCGCATCTACGCCGTCGGCGAATGCGTGCAGCACCGCCGCGCCACCTTCGGCCTGGTGGCGCCGATCTGGGACCAGGCCCGGGTCTGCGCGGCCCACCTGGCGGGCGCCGGCCACCGCCGCTACGTGCAGCAGGCCACCGCCACCAAGCTGAAGGTGACGGGCGTCGACCTGTACTCGGCCGGCGACATCGTCGGCTTTGATGCCAGCGAAGACCTGGTGCTGCGCGACCGCCGCGGCGGCGTCTACAAGCGCCTGGTGGTGGGCGGGCGCCGCCTGCTGGGCGTGGTGCTCTACGGCGACGTCGCCGACGGCCCCTGGTACTTCGAGCTGATCCAGAACCGCAGCGACATCTCTTCCATCCGCAACCACCTGCTGTTCGGCCAGGCCCAGGCCCTGGCGGCGGCATAACCGGAACTCCGCATGAAGCTGTCCGCCATTCCCACCACCGTTCGTACCACCTGTCCCTATTGCGGCGTCGGCTGCGGCGTGCGCGCCCAGGTCGGCCAGGACGGCGCGCTTGCGATCGCCGGCGACGACGAGCATCCGGCCAGCCGGGGCAGGCTGTGCGTGAAAGGCGCGGCGCTGGGCGAGACCGTCGGCCTGGAAGACAGGCTGACGGCGCCGATGCTGCGCACCGAAGGCGGTCTGCACGAGGCCAGTTGGGCGGACGCGCTCGACAGGGTCGCCGGCGGCTTCCGGAAGATCATCGCCGAACACGGCCCGGATGCGGTGGCCCTGTACGTCTCCGGCCAGCTGCTGACCGAGGATTACTACGTCGCCAACAAGCTCATGAAGGGCTATATCGGCAGCGCGAACATCGACACCAATTCGCGCCTGTGCATGTCTTCCGCCGTGGCCGGCCACAAGCGGGCCTTCGGCGAAGACATCGTGCCCGGCTGCTACGAAGATTTCGAACTGGCCGACCTGGTGGTGCTGGTGGGCTCGAACGCGGCCTGGTGCCATCCGACCCTGTACCAGCGCATCGCCCGCGCCCGGGAAGCGCGGCCGCAGATGAAGATCGTCGTGATCGATCCGCGCCGTACCGCCACCTGCGACCTGGCCGACCTGCACCTGCCGCTCAGGCCGGGCAGCGACGTCTGGCTGTTCAACGGCTTGCTGGCGTATCTGGCGACCCGGGGCGCGCTCGATGCCGGCTTCGTCGATGCGCATACGGCCGGCCTGGGCGATGCGCTGGATGCGGCAGGGCAGGCCGGCAGCCTGCTGGACGTGGCCAGGGCCTGCCGGCTCGACCCGGGCCAGCTGCTGGCCTTCTACGAGCTGTTCGCGAACACGGAGAAGACCGTCACCGCCTTCACCATGGGCGTGAACCAGTCGTCCAGCGGCGCCGACAAGGTCAACGCCATCATCAACTGCCACCTGGCCACGGGGCGCATCGGCCGCCCCGGCATGGGACCGTTCTCATTGACCGGCCAGCCGAACGCGATGGGCGGGCGCGAAGTCGGCGGCCTGGCCAACATGCTGGCCGCCCACATGGAACTGGAGGATGCTTCCCAGCGCGCCGCCCTGCAGGCCTTCTGGGACGCGCCGTGGATGGCGGACAAGCCGGGACTGAAGGCGGTCGACCTGTTCCGCGCGATCGAGGAGGGCAAGGTCAAGGCCGTGTGGATCATGGCGACCAATCCCCTGGTCAGCCTGCCGGATGCGGACCAGGCCCGCCGCGCGCTGGCGAAGTGCGAGCTGGTGGTAGCCTCCGACATCGTGGCCGGCACCGACACCAACGCGCTGGCCCACGTGCTGCTGCCGGCCCTCGGCTGGGGCGAGAAGGACGGTACGGTCACGAATTCCGAGCGCTGCATCTCGCGCCAGCGCGCCTTTTTGTCCGCGCCGGGGCAGGCGAAGGCGGACTGGGAGATCGTCTGCGAAGTCGCGCGCCGCATGGGCTTCAAGGGCTTCGATTTCACGTCGCCGCACCAGATCTTCGACGAACATGCCCGCCTGTCGGGCTGGCAGAACGGCGCCGGCAGCCAGCGCCGCCGCCTGTTCGACATCAGCGGCCTGGCCGGGATGACGCGCCGCGAATACGATGCCCTGGCGCCAGTGCAGTGGCCGGTGCGCCGTCCCGGCGACAGCGCGAAACGCCTGTTCGGCGACGGCATGTTTTCCCAGCCCGACGGCAAGGCGCGCTTCGTCGCCACCCGCGCCCGGCTGCCGGCGCACGCGCCCGACGCCGACTATCCGCTGGTGCTGAACACCGGCCGCGTGCGCGACCAGTGGCACACCATGACCCGCACCGGCCGCTCCGCCAGGCTGGCCGAGCACGTGGCGGAACCCTTCGTCGACCTGCACCCGCAGGACGCGCTGCTGTGCGGCGTGAAGGAGGGCGAGCTGGCGCGCGTGAGCAGCCGCTGGGGCGCGAGCGTGGCGCGGGTGCGGCATGGCGGCGGCATCGCGCGCGGCAGCGTGTTCATGCCGATCCACTGGAGCGGCCAGACGGCTTCCGATGCGCGGGTCGGCGCGGTGGTGAACCCGGCGGTCGATCCGGTCTCGGGCGAGCCGGAATTCAAGCACACGCCGGTGCGCGTGGAGCCCTTCGGCGTGCGCTGGTACGGCTTCATCCTCAGCCGCGCCGCGCTGCCGCTGGAAGATGCCGCCAACTGGACTCGCATCCAGGGCACGGACTTCATCCGCTACGAGCTGGCCGGACGCCATCCCTTCGCCGACGCCGCCGGCTGGGCGCGCCGCCTGCTGCGGGTGGAGGACGAAGACGCCGACTGGATCGAGCTCGAAGACCGCGGCGGCGGCGTCTACCGCGCCGCCCACCTGGTCGACGGGCGCATCGAAGCCTGCCTGTTCGTGTCGCAGCGCCAGGACCTGCCCGCACGCGCCTGGCTGGCGCAGATGTTCGGCAAGGCGGCCTTGACGCAGCAGGACCGCATCGGCCTGCTGTCCGGCCGCGCGAGGGAGCAGGGCGCCGATCCGGGACCGACCGTGTGCTCCTGCTTCGGCGTGGGCCGCAACACCATCCGCATCGCCATCGAAAAGCACGGCCTGCGGGACGCCGCGCAGGTCACGGCCTGCGTCAAGGCCGGCGGCAATTGCGGCTCCTGCGTGCCGGAGATTCGTGCGCTGCTGGCGGAAGTCCATGCAGCGGAAAAGGAAAGCGTTTGAACCGTTCGGGCGGCGAATCCTGCATTCCATCTCAAAAATGCAATATGGGAGGGGCTTCATGCTTACAATGATTTCACCTTAACCCCACCGAGAGTATGCAATGCGCCCATTCACACTTGCAGTTGCCGCCGCCCTTTCCATCGCCGCCGCCGGCGCGCAGGCGGAGAGCGAGGTCCGCACCACGCCGGGCTTCACCTCGATCAGCGTGCAGGGTCCGATCAGCGTCACCGTGGACGCCGGCAAGGCGCAGTCGCTGACGGTGCGCGGCGACCCCCGCTTCATCAAGGAGCTGACGAGCGAAGTCGTGAATGGAGAACTGCGCCTGCACATGCGTAACAAGAGCTACAGCTCCAAGGATGGCGACCAGCGCATCGCCATCACCATGCCGGAGCTGCGCGCCATCGCCGTCGAAGGCGCCGGCGAGATCAAGCTGAATCACATCCGCGGCGAGCGCCTCGACGTGAACTACCGCGGCGCCGGCAGCATGGGCATCAACGGCGAAGTGAAGACCTTCAAGATGCAGGCCGAAGGCGTGGGCGAAGTCGATTCGAGGGCCCTGATCGCCAACGACGTCGACATCCGCTTCCGCGGCATCGGCGACGTCAAGGTCTATGCGAAGAACAGGCTCGACGCCGTCGTGCAGGGCATGGGCAGCCTGACCTATTACGGCAAGCCGGCCACGGTCAACAAATCGGTCGGCGGCATCGGCTCGGTCAAGGCAGGCGACTGAACTCAGCCCGGTGGCAGGATCCCGAACGCCTGCGGCACCGCTACCTTCATGATGTCGATGAAGCGCCGCAGACGCGCCGGATAGAAGCGCGCCGGCGGATAGATCAGGTGGATGGGCAGCGGCGCGGCATGCCAGTCCGGCGTCAGCTGCACCAGGCGGCCGGCCTCCAGTTCCTCGCGCAGCGCCCAGGACGAGCCGAGCGCCACGCCCACGCCCAGCATGGCCGCATTGCGCATCGCGTACAGGTTGTCGGTGAACATGCGCGGCTGGATCGGAATGCGCAGCGTCTCGCCGCTCTGGCCGTGGGTCAGCGCGACCTCGTTGCGGTAGAAGGGGAAGACCGAGATCCAGGGCAGGGCCGCCAGCTGCTCCGGGTGCGTGGGCAGCGCGCCGCCTTCCAGCACGGCGGGCGCGCACACCACGATGCGCGGCACCTCGCCCAGCCGGATCGCCACCACCGAAGGGTCGGGAATGTCGCCGACCCGGATCGCGCAGTCGATGCCTTCGGCGATGAAGTCCGGGGTGCGGTCGTGCAGGGTCCAGTCGACCGTCATCTTCGGATAGCGCTTCAGGTACTCCACCAGCGGCGTCACCAGCTGCTGCTGGCCGAAGGCGTGCGGCGCGATCACGCGCAGCAGCCCGACCGGTTCCTCGCCGGCGCCGCGGATCTCGCTCTCGAATTCCTGCCAGCCGGCGATCAGCTCCTTGGCCCGCGTATAGCAGCGCATGCCGTCGTCGGTCAGCTTCATCGCGTGGGTGGAGCGCTGCAGCAGGCGCACGCCCAGCGATTTCTCCAGGGTCTTCAGGCGCCGGCTGATGGTCGGCTGGGTGGTTTCCAATAGCCGCGCCGCCGCCGACAGGCTGCCGGCCTCCACGATGCGAACGAAGGTCTCCACGAGCATCATGCGATCGGCGGTGGAAACGACGCCGTTGAGGTCAAGGTTCATACGTCCATCGTATAACACTTCGACGTTACGCGCGTCTACCATACGCTGGCCGTACTGGCGATAATGGCACCATCCTCGAAGCCAACATCAATACCAGCCATGAATTCCGCTACCACCACCGTGAAACCGGCCCAGCCGCATCTATCGTCGTCGCTGACCTTCCTGCTGGCCGGCGGCACCGGCCTGACCGTCGCCGCCCTCTATTACAGCCAGCCGACGCTCGGCGTGCTGGCCGGCGACCTGCACGCCAGCCCGCGCCAGATCGGCTGGATTCCGACCCTCACCCAGTTCGGCTACGCGATCGGCCTGCTGCTGCTCGCGCCGCTGGGCGACCGTTTCGACCGCCGCAACATCATCCTGCTGAAGGCCGTGATCCTGAGCGCGGCGCTGCTGCTGACCGGCCTGGCGCCCGGCCTCGGCGTGCTGCTGGCGGCCAGCCTGCTGGTCGGCCTGTTTGCCACCGTGGCCCAGGACATCGTCCCCGCCGCCGCCACGCTGGCCCCGCCGCACGAGCGCGGCAAGGCGGTCGGCACCGTGATGACGGGCCTATTGATGGGCATCCTGCTGTCGCGCGTGGTGAGCGGCTTCGTCGCCGAGAACTTCGGCTGGCGCACGGTCTTCATCGCCGCCGCGGCCAGCGTCGCGCTGCTGGCGGTGGTGCTGGCCAAGGGCCTGCCGCGCTTTGCGCCGACCAGCAACCAGCCGTATCCGGCGCTGCTGAAATCGCTGGCCCACCTGTGGGTCGAATATCCGAAGCTGCGCCAGGCCGCGCTGGCCCAGGCCCTGCTGGCGCTCGGCTTCTCGGCCTTCTGGTCGACCCTGGCCGTGATGCTGCACGAAGCCCCGTTCCACCTCGGTTCGGCCGCCTCCGGCTCCTTCGGCCTGGCCGGCGCCATGGGCGCCCTGGCCGCACCCTTCGCCGGCCGCCTCGCCGACCGCCATGGCCCGGCCCGCGTCATCCGCATCACCGTCGGCGTGACCGTGGTCTCGTTCGCATCGATGTTCCTGATGCCGCTGCTGCCGGCGCCCGCCCAGCTGGCCCTGCTGGCACTGGCCACGGTCGGCTTCGACCTGGGCGTGCAGGCCAGCCTGATCTCGCACCAGACCATCGTCTACGGCATCGCACCGGAAGCGCGCAGCCGCCTGAACGCGATCCTGATGACCTGCATGTTCGTCGGCATGTCGCTGGGCGGCCTGCTGGGTGCCCAGGCCCTGGCGGCCTGGGGCTGGACCGGCGTGGTGCTCCTGGCCACCGTCTCCTCGATCGGCGCGCTGCTGGTGCGCCTGCGGGCCCGCCACTGAACGGGATCAGCCCGGCGGCGGGGCGGTATTGACCGCCAGCTGCGCGGCGAAAGCGCGCCGGTAGGCCGGGCGTGCTTCGCCGCGTGCGACATAACCGGCAAGGTTCGGGAACTCGCCCAGGATGCCGGACGGCCTTGCCCTCAGCAGCACCGACACCATCATCAGGTCGCCCGCGCTGAATGCGCCGTCGAGCCAGTCGGCATCGCCAAGTCGGGCGGACAGCTGCTGCAGGCGCTTACGCAAGCGATCCCCGACCAGCGGCAGGCGCTCCGCGGCCCAGGGCTTGTCGCCCTCGAGGATCCTGGCGGTGAACAGGTCGAGGATAGGCGGCTCCACGGTATTCAGCGCCGCGAACATCCAGGTAATGGCGCGTGCCCGGGCATGCGCATCCGCCGGCAGCAGGCCGGCAAAGCGCTGGGCGATATGGAAGACGATCGCGCCGGTCTCGAACAGCGCCAGCCCGTCTTCCTCGTAGGTCGGGATCTGGCCGAAGGGATTGAGCGCCAGGTGGGCGGCCTCCTTCATCGCGCCGAAGGACAGCAGGCGCACCTCATAGGGCTGGCCGGCTTCTTCCAGTGCCCAGCGCACGCGGGTGTCGCGCGCCAGCCCCTTGCCGCCGTCCGGCGAGCGTTCGAATGCGGTGATGGTGATGCTCATGTGCGGGTCCTTTCGGCGATGGCGATCGAATGGTGATTATCTACCGATCCGCATATTGATGGGCCAGCGCACCGGCCGCCTGCGGTTCGGATCGCCCCAGGCCGCGCCGATATCGTTGGCGAAGGCGATCAGCAGGTCTTCCCGTCCCGCTTCCCTGGCGCTGCGCACGGCCGACCAGGTGGTCAGGTAGCCGAGGAATTCGGACAGGTGCCAGTCGAGGCGGATCTCGAGCGCGGGCGGCGCCAGTTCCTCGAACGGGAAGTCGATGGTGGCGTAGCCGCTGTCGACCAGCTTGCGCTCCGGCGGCCAGTAGGGCCCGATCTCGTCCCGGTAGAACTTCTGGAAGCGCTCGTCGAGTTCCGCTTCGAGTTTCATCACGCCGTAACTGATCAGGGCCACGACCGCACCCGGCCTGGCGATGCGGCGCACCTCGCGGTAGAAGGCCGGCAGGTCGAACCAGTGCGCGGCCTGGGCGGCCGTGACCAGGCTGGCGCTGGCGTCGGGCAGGGGAAGCTGCTCGGCCGGCGCGCAGCGGTAATCGATGCGCTCGTCCGGGATGGCGTTCTCGATCTGGTCGGCGCTCGGGTCGAGCCCGACCACCTTGCCGAAATACGGTGCCAGGAGCTGGGTCAGTTGCCCGTTGCCGCAGCCGACGTCGACGGCGGTGTCGTGGTCCGGCGCCAGCGAGGCGAGGTAGGCCGCGAGCTCGCGCGGGTATTCGGGGCGGAAGCGGGCGTAGGCGCGGCCACCCTGGTCGAACCAGTTGCGTGCCGGTGGATTAGTCATTGGCGTTCTCTCCTTGTAGTTCGGTTTTCGCGGCCATCACGCGGGATGCGAAGCCTTCGCGCTCCAGGGCTCCGGCGGCGGCCTCCAGCACCCGCCTGAGCGGATAGCCGATTTCCCGTTCCAGGCGGTCGATGGCGGCAAAGGTCGCGGTCCAGTGCCGTTCCAGCTTGCGGACCAGGGCGCGGCCGGCGGCGGTGAGCCGGATGCCGGTCTTGCGGCCGTCGTCGAGGGCGTGGCGCGACACGAGCCCGTCGCCGTCCAGCAGGGCGACGGTCTGGCTGATCGCGCCTTGCGTCAGGCGGGTCCGTTCGGTGATGTCGGTGACGGTGCGGGCGCCGGCATGCAGGGCGCGCAATACCGGCGTGTAGCGCGCCCGGTAATTCAGGCGCATGGCACGGTAATGCTCCTCGGCGCCCTGTTCGACGAGGTCGTTGACGTAGCGGAGCAGTTCGCCGAGTCCGGGATTCTGTCTGGTGTCCATGCGCCAGATAATACATTAGCGCTAATGTAAATTCAACGGCGCGGCGGAGCCGTCCTCGACGTCGGCGGATTGGCCGCGATCGCCGCCGCCAGCATCGACCCGAGCACGTCCGGCAGCAGCATCCTGGCGCCGATGAAGACGAGGATGGCGAGGATGACGAGGATGTTCGAGGCGAACACGATGAAGGGATCCCTGGTGACGGCGAGAACGGCGGGAGCGGCGTCCAGCGCGAACACCAGGTCCGCGGCCTCGGCCGGCATCAGGACCAGGACCAGGAACAGCCGGCGGCGGCCTGGCCTATGGGGCGGCGGGGCGCCTTGCCGTCCTGCGCATGCCGCGCCGTATCGCGTTGACGCGCCGTTCCAGTTCGGCGATCCTCGCCTCGTCCGGATCGGCCTGCACTCCTTCGGACGGCAGAGCTGCGGTAAGTTTGCGCATGAAGCGCCGGAAGGCATCCTCATCCTGCTTGTGTGCACGTTTTTTCATGTCCGCCATGTTGCCATGGGGGTGCGGCAAGCGGTGTCGCGGCACCTTGCCCTCAATTTGCCGATGCCGTATCGAGCCGTGCGAGCGCTGCTGCCTGGGCAACCATCAATGGCAAGGCTGATCTGGCGTCGTTCCTCATGGGAGCCGGCGGCCTCTTTGTCGGTTTCCAGACGCTCAAGGCCACCATCGAGCCGAATGGTTTCAGATCGACGAGCAGAACGCCGTTAACGAAATCAATAAATTGCTGAAACAGCGTAGAGCGGAGTGAAGGCGGTTGGAAGGAAGGATCGCTGAGAACCAGCAAGATGAGGTGGTCGGGGTGAGAGGATTCGAACCTCCGGCCTCTACGTCCCGAACGTAGCGCTCTACCGGGCTAAGCTACACCCCGACTGGTATGGGTACTGCTGAGGGAAAAAACTGATGGTCGGGGTGAGAGGATTCGAACCTCCGGCCTCTACGTCCCGAACGTAGCGCTCTACCGGGCTAAGCTACACCCCGACTGGTTTGAGACTCGTCGCCGAATCTCGGGAAGGCATTACTATAGTTGCCTCAGTGGTTCCTGTCAACTGCGAAGCTGCACAGCTGGAGCAGGCTCTGCTTGTATTCGCTCTCCGGCAAGTCGGCGATGGCGGCGGCTGCGCGCCCGGCGGCGGCTTCGGCTTCGCGGCGCGTATAGTCGAGCGCGCCGCTGGTGGTGACGGCCGACAGCACGGCGTCGAAATGGGTCTCGTCGCCCTGTTCGATGCAGCTGCGGATCAGTTCGCGCTGCTCGGCGCTGCCGTTTTCCATCACGTAGATCAGGGGCAGGGTGGGCTTGCCTTCGCGCAGGTCGTCGCCGACGTTCTTGCCGATCTCGGCGGCGTCGCCGGCGTAGTCGAGCACGTCGTCGATCAGCTGGAACGCGGTGCCCAGCGAGCGGCCGTATTCGCCGGCGGCGTCGATCTGGGCATCGTTGGCGCCGGCCACCAGGGCGCCGAGCTGGGCGGCGGCCTCGAACAGCTTGGCGGTCTTGGAGCGGATCACGGTCAGGTAGCTTTCCTGGGTGACGTCCGGATCGTGCATGTTCAGCAGCTGCAGGACTTCACCCTCGGCGATGACGGTGGTGGCGCGCGACAGGATTTCCATCACGCGCATGTTGTCCAGCCTGGTCATCATCTCGAAGGCGCGCGAGTACAGGTAGTCGCCGACCAGCACCGAGGCGGCGTTGCCGAACATCGCGTTGGCGGTCTGGCGGCCGCGGCGCATCGAGGATTCGTCGACCACGTCGTCGTGCAGCAGGGTCGCGGTGTGGATGAACTCCACGACGGCGGCCAGTTCGTGGTGGCCGGCGCCCTGGTAGCCGTAGGCGTTAGCAAGCAGCAACACCAGTACCGGACGGATCCGCTTGCCGCCGGCGCTGATGATGTATTCGGCAATCTGGTTCACCAGTGCGACGTCCGACTGAAGCCGCTGTCGGATCACGCCGTTGACGGCCTCCATGTCGGCTGCGATCGTGCGGGTGATGGGGTTCTGTTGGGCGGTGTTGGTGGCGGCGGACAAGGCGGACCTGCGTGACGTTATGGGCGGTGTGGATGTGATAAGTGGCGCGATTATACGATAAGCAAGCAAATCTCGCGCTTTTTCACACCGGTTTGGCCGGGAGGAGGCTTTGCCACGCGCGGCAGCGGGAGCGGCATGAGGTTTCGTTGCCACAGCAGTTTTGACGCCCTGCACCAAATTATGTATAATCCTCTGTTCCCCGAATCCTGGGCCCGCTGTACGCCGGGTTCGCTGGAATTTCTTTAAACAATCAATGAGGTTTCAAATCATGTACGCGGTCATAAAAACCGGTGGCAAGCAATACAAAGTTGTCGCTGGCGAAAAACTCAAAGTAGAACAGATACCGGCAGACATTGGTTCCGAACTCACTATCGATCAGGTTCTCGCCGTCGGCGAGGGCGAGAGCATCAAGTTTGGTGCTCCGCTGGTGGAAGGTGCTTCGGTTCGCGTGACTGTTGTTTCGCACGGTCGTCACGACAAAGTGCGTATCTTCAAGATGCGTCGTCGTAAGCACTACCAGAAGCGTCAGGGCCATCGCCAGAACTACACCGAAATCCAAGTGGTTGCGATCAACGGCTAATTGCCGCGCGTCCTCATCAGTCATCAAGGAGCATCTAAATGGCACACAAAAAAGGCGGCGGTACTACCCGCAACGGCCGTGACTCAGAAAGCAAACGCCTTGGCGTGAAAGTCTACGGCGGCCAGTCGATCAACGCAGGCGGCATCATCATGCGTCAGCGCGGCACCACCATCCGTCCGGGCACCAACGTTGGCCTGGGCAAGGACCACACCCTGTTCGCCCTGGTGAACGGTACCGTGAAGTTCGTCAAGCAAGGCGTCGGCTCGAAGCAGTACGTGACCGTCGTTGCTGCTGAAGCAGTCGCTGCTTAAATAAAGCGGCCAGCGGAACCTCGCTCTGGCAAGGTTCCGCGACGTGAGGCGCAAGCCTTGCAATCGATAGGCTCTGCCCTCAGGTAGGGCCTTTTTAATTTCTGGCGTTGTCACCGTTAAGTGCGGATCCATGGGCCCATCTTGTGGCACATTTAACAGTGACATAGCCCTCAGTTTTGGTGGTTCATCATGAAGTTTATCGACGAAGCAAGAATCGAAGTCATCGGCGGTGACGGCGGCAACGGCTGCGCCTCGTTCCGACGCGAGAAATTCCGTCCCTTCGGCGGCCCGGACGGCGGCGACGGCGGCCGCGGCGGCTCGATCTGGGCGATCGCCGACCGCAACGTCAACACGCTGGTCGATTTCCGTTTCTCCAAGGTCCACACGGCGCGCAACGGCGAACCGGGCCGCGGCTCCGACTGCTACGGCAAGGGCGCCGAGGATGTCTACCTGCGCATGCCGGTCGGCACCCTGATCATCGACGACAACAATGGCGAGATCATCGCCGACCTCACCGAACACGAGCAGGTCGAACTGCTGGCCAAGGGCGGCGAGGGCGGCTGGGGCAACATCCACTTCAAGACCTCGACCAACCGCGCGCCGCGCCAGAAGACCGAAGGCAAGGAAGGCGAGCGCCGCGCGCTGCGCCTCGAGCTGAAGGTGCTGGCCGACGTCGGCCTGCTGGGCATGCCGAACGCCGGCAAGTCGACCTTCATCACGGCCGTGTCGAACGCCAAGCCGAAGATCGCCGACTACCCGTTCACGACCCTGCATCCGAACCTCGGCGTGGTGCGCGTTTCGCACGCGAAGAGCTTCGTGATCGCCGACATCCCGGGCCTGATCGAAGGCGCGGCGGAAGGCGCCGGTCTCGGGCACCAGTTCCTGCGCCACCTGAGCCGCACCGGCCTGCTGCTGCACATCGTCGACTTTGCGCCGGCGGACGGCAAGAGCGACCCGGTCAAGGACACCAAGGCCCTGGTCAAGGAACTCGAGAAGTACGACGAGGAACTGGTCAACAAACCGCGCTGGCTGGTACTGAACAAGCTGGACGTGGTGCCGCAAGACGAGCGCAAGAAGCTGGTCAAGGACTTCGTCAAGAAACTGGCCTGGAAGGGCCCCGTGTTCGAGATCTCGGCCCTGAACCGCGAAGGCTGCGAAGACCTCATCCACGCGATCTACCAGTACCTGGAAGAGAAGCGTCACGCGGAACAGCGCTCGGAAGAAAAGCAGATGACCGAGGAAGCGCGCGGCATCTCGTCCATCGATCCGGACGATCCCCGCTTCAAGATCCTCGAAGACTGATTTGCTGCCAAGCCCGTCGCGCCGCCTCCACCTGCGCAGCCAGCTGCTGCAGGTGACCGCCACGGCCAGTTCGCTGGCCGCGCTGTCGGCATTGCTCGATCCGGACCGGATCGCCAACGCGCTGGGCCTGTTTCTCGTCGGCGTGAACGGCTACAGCCAGTTCTACGCCATCTACGTCGGAGTCCGCCTCGCCACCGCGGGGCTGGCTCTGCTGGCGGCCAGGCGGGGCGACCAGCCCATCCTCGGCGACCTCGCAGCATTATTCATCCTGGCGCAGCCGCTCGGCCGCATCGTCGCGTCCTTCGCGATCGGCCTGCCCCAGGGCTCATTGTTCGTCGTTAGCGGGATCGAGCTGCTGGTCGGCCTGGCGCTGCTGCTGCTCCGCCCGCACGGAAAGCTTCTGTCGCCATGAATCCTGCCACCTCCGTCATCCAACAGGCCGCCCGCATCATCGTCAAGGTCGGCTCCTCGCTCGTCACCAACGAAGGCCGCGGCCTCGATAACGCCGCGATCGCGCGCTGGGCCGCGCAGATCGCCTCGCTGCGCACCCTCGGCAAGGAAGTCGTGCTGGTGTCTTCCGGCGCGATCGCCGAAGGCATGCTGCGCCTCGGCTTTTCCGCGCGCCCGACCGACATCCACGAACTGCAAGCCTGCGCCGCCTGCGGCCAGATGGGCCTGGCCCAGATCTACGAAACCAGCTTCGCCACCCACGGCGTCAAGACCGCCCAGGTGCTGCTGACCCACGCCGACCTGGCCGACCGCGAACGCTACCTGAACGCGCGCTCGACCCTCACCACCTTGCTGCGCCTGGGCGTGGTCCCGATCATCAACGAGAACGACACCGTGGTCACCGACGAGATCAAGTTCGGCGACAACGACACCCTCGGCGCCCTGGTCGCCAACCTGATCGAGGCCGACGCCCTGGTGATCCTCACCGACCAGAAGGGTTTGTACTCGGCCGATCCGCGCAAGGACCCGGCCGCGAAGCTGATCCAGGAAGCCGAAGCCGGCGACACCACGCTCGAAGCGATGGCCGGCGGCGCCGGCAGCAGCATCGGCCGCGGCGGCATGCTGACCAAGGTGCTGGCCGCCAAGCGCGCCGCGCGTTCGGGCGCACATACCGTGATCGCCTGGGGCAGGGAAGACAATGTGCTGGTGCGCCTGGCCGGCGGCGAGGCGATCGGCACCCAGCTGCTGGCGCCGACCGCGCGCCTGACCGCGCGCCGCCAGTGGATGGTCGACCACCTGCACACGGCCGGCGAACTGGTGCTGGATGCCGGCGCCGTGCAGAAACTGGTAAAGGAAGGGAAGTCGCTGCTGCCGATCGGCGTGTCCGCCGTGCGCGGCGAGTTCGGGCGCGGCGCCATGGTCTCCTGCGTGAGCGAAGACGGCGCCGAGATCGCGCGCGGGCTGACCAACTACACCGCTTCCGAAGTGAAGCGCATCATGCGCCATGCCTCGTCCGAGATCGAGTCCATCCTCGGTTATGTCGAGGCGCCGGAGCTGGTGCACCGGGATAACCTGGTGCTGCTCTGACAGTCAGCGGCGCAGCAGCGCCGCGTGATTGAGCTCGACCTGGTCTTCCGCCGCGCGGAACGTGAAGCGCAGCGCCTGCACCACCTGCGTCTGCGGCAGCTGCTGTTCGAAGCAGGCCTGCTCGACACCTGGCGCGGGCGCCGCCATGCGTCCCTCCCAGGCCTTGTGCCAGCCACCGTTCCCATCCTGCACTTCGACCAGCGCAAGGTCACGTGCGGCCATCCCGTTCATCGCGGCATGGATCATGTCGGTGGCGACCGCTTCGTCGAAGCTCAGGCTCATCCGGCGCCCGGGACTGCCTTCGACGGCGACGCCGTTCGCCTCCACCCAGCGGCCTTGCGCGGCCGCCTTGCCCGCTTGTTTGCAGTCCAGTTCCGGTGCCACGCCATAGCGCACGCCGGTGACGGCCTGCGCCGCCGCCGCACAGCTCAGCGTCATCAACACCAGCAGCCACCGGGTACGCGCACGTGTCATGAAATGCCCAGCCATGGTGTCCTCCTTAATCCGATGTGAAGATCGCGGCATCGGCCAAGGTCACCGGCTCCGCGCTGCGGCGGAAAGTGTAGCGCAATGCCGTCACCCGGCGCGCGCCGCCCAGGTCCTGCTGCAGCCACACGTAGTCGCAGCCGGCCGGCGCCTGGTGGACGCCGACCGGTGCGAGCTCGGCCCACCTGCCTTCGGCGTCGCGGATTTCCACCTTGTCGAGCGCGGCGAGCGCCGCGCGGTTCAGTCCAGCGCGCACGGCGCCGGCGGTGACCGTCGTGTCGAACAGCTCGACGAAGGTGGAAGGCCGGCCGGGCTCCGGCATTGCCTTCGGTGCGTTCAGCCAGCTGCCCTGCGGCGCCAGCGCAGCCGTTCCCAACGCGCATGCCGGCGGCAGCGCGGACAGTGCGGCATGCACGGCTTCGGCATTGCGGCGGGCGCTCTCGATATCGCGGGCGGGGTCCTGTGCGGGAGCCGTCCTGCTGCAGGCGCAGACCAGGGACAGGCAGGCAAGCAGCGGGGTGGAACGGGAAAAATCGTTCAGCGTCATAGTGGTTCAGATCGTGTCATGGCAAACCACGCACAGCTTGTTGCCGTCGGGGTCGCGGAAATAGGCGCCGTAATAACCGGGGTGATAGCCGGGACGCAGTCCCGGTGCACCGGCGCAGCTGCCGCCGTGGGCGAGCGCGAGGGCATGGGCGCGGTCGACGGTGGCGCGGTCGGGAGCGAGAAAGGACGTCATCTGGCCGTTGCCGGCGGCGTGCTCGCCGTCGAAGGGCGCGCCGACCAGGAACAGCGGCCGCGGCTGGCCCGGCACTTGCCAGCCGGCCCAGGGGCGGGAGCGGTCGCAGAAGCGCTGCGCGAGGCCGAGCAGGGACATCAGCGGTTCGTAGAAGGCGAGCGAGCGGTCGAAGTCGGTCGTGCCGACGAACACATGAGAAAACATGTTGCAAGACTAACAGTTTATGAGCGGCGAATGTGCGTGGATTGTTGCATGACTGGAAGCCTTAACTGATGCGGCGAGCTTGAGCAGGTATGCGCGGAGTAATTATGTTGCGCAAGAATGGAAATAAGCATTGCTATCCAATGGATGCTTCGTGCTACATTATGTGGAAATCAAGAACATCCACGGAAAGGACAGCCATGCAGGAATTGAACCTCGCCTCCCAGCTGCTGGAGGGCGGCACCGGCATCGTCGTGATCGGCGCCTTGTCCGTGCTGGCGCTGGCCGTGTCGCTCGAACGCTTCGCCAACTTCCGGGCGCCGAAAGTGGCGCCGCAGGCGCTGGCCGACGAAGCCCTCGACCTGTGGCGCGCCGGCGATTACACGGCCCTGGCGGCCCTCGCCGGCGCCAGCCGCAGCAGCCTGGCGCGGGTGCTGGAATTCATGGCCGGCCATCCGCGCCTGCCGGTCGAGACCCTGTCGGCGCGCTCCGCCGAGATCGCGTCCACCGAACTGCGCCTGCAGCAGCAGAAGGCCTATGCGCTCAACGTGGTGGCCACCATCGCGCCCATCGTCGGCCTGCTGGGCACCGTGATCGGCATGATCGAAGCCTTCCACGTGATCGCCTTCAACGGCATGGGCGATCCGACCCTGCTGGCGGGCGGCATTTCGAAGGCGCTAGTGAACACCGCGGCCGGCCTGTCGGTGGCGCTGCCCGCGCTGGCGATGCACCACTTCTTCCGCAACCGCATGGTCAATATCGGCATCAAGCTCGAACGCCAGCTGGGCAGGCTGCTGGACGAGACCCGCATGCGGGAGCACATGGGGGAGAAACACCGTGCGCATTGACCTCGGCGACGACGAGCAGCCCGAGATCGGCCTGATCGCGCTGATCGACTGCATCTTCTTCCTGCTGATGTTCTTCATGGTCGCGACCTCGTTCAAGCAGAAGGAGCAGCAGCACAAGGACAAGCCGCTGCCGATCCAGCTGCCGCGCGCCAGTGCGACGCCGGTGCGCGCCCAGGCGGCGCCCGATCCGCTGGTGATCCGGGTCGACCAGGCCGGCGTCGTCTCGATCGGCGGACAAGGCATGGGCACCGAGGCCCTGCACGAGCGCCTGCGCGACGAGGCAAGGCGCCAGCCGGGACGCCCGGTGCGCATTGAGGGCGACGGCCGCGTGCATTACCAGAGCATCGTCCGCGTGCTGGACCTGTGCCAGTTCGAGGGCCTGACGAATATCGCGATGCTGACGCGGCGGCAGTAGATGGACGCCCCGGCCGATCCGAAGCTCGAGCGTGCGAGCCTGTGGGAGCTGGCGCTGCGCCGGCCCTGGCTGCCGCTGTCGGCGGCAGCGCATGGCGTGCTGCTGCTTGCCCTGGTCGGCGCCGGCCCGGTGCGCGTGGAACTCCGGCGCGACGAGGGTCTGCGCGCGCAGGTGAACGAATCGCTGCAGCAGACCGGGCGCCGCGAGATGCAGCGCCAGTTGCGCGACATGGAAGAGATCAGGGACGCGCTCGAGAAGAGCCGCGGCCGCGCGCCCGCGGAAGGGAACAGGCAGGGCGGAGCGAAGGGCGCGCCACCGGCCGGCGATCCGGCGGCGCGGGCGCGCCAGCTGATGGAGGCGATCGGCAAGGTGCAGCAGGAAGTGCGCGCCGCCGAGATGGCGCGTCTGCTGGACATTCCAGAGAAGGAAGCGCTCAGGCGCGTGCGGGCCGAAGAGGCGGCCAAGCTGAAGCCGCCGCTGCCCAAGGACCGTCCGGAAGCGGTGGTGGCCAGGCTGGCCGCCGAGGCCATGGCCGCATTGGCGCAGCGCCGTGCCCAGCTGATGGCGCAGCAGCAGGGCGTCAAGCTGAGCCAGCAGGGGCAGCAGCGTGGCCCGGGCAGCCGCGGCGGCCAGGGCGGGCCGGGCGGCCAGCTCGCGAAGACCGCTCAAGCCGGGCAGGGCGGGCTGGGGGCCATGAACGGCGGCGCCGCCACCAACGGTCCGGGCGGCCAGTCGGCGTCGATCGGCGGCCGGCTCGACGCCCTGGCCAGCGGCCTCGGAATGAACACGCCGTATGCGCTCGCCGGCAGCAGCCTGGACATGTCCAGCGAAGGCTTCAGCGATCAGCGCCGCTACGGAGAATTCCTCGCGCCGCCGGTCGTCGACGCCGCCGCGGTGCGCACCGGCGCGGGCCGTACGCTGGGCCGCGGCGGCAGCTACGCCAACCGTATCTATCTGAATACCTGGTACGTGATCGGGCCCTTCGCCGGCCGCGGGCGCGACAGCATCGAGACCGTCTATCCGCCCGAGCGCGGCCTTGACCTGGACGCGGTCTACTACGGCAAGAACGACGAAGCGGTGCGCTGGGTCTGGCAGCAGGATGCCGACTATCCCTTCGTGCCGCGCCCGCGCGCCGAGAGCGCGGTCTACTATGCCTACACCGAGGTCATGGTCGAGGAAGACACCGATATGTGGATGCACATCGGCGGGGACGACGACACGAAATTGTGGTTCAACGAGCGCCTGGTCTGGACCAGCGGCGACGGCGACAAGCCCTGGTATCGCCAGCCCTTCTACACGCTGGACACGCAGATGGCCCTGCTGAACCTGACCGAAGGCCAGCGCAAGCTGCACTTCCACAAGGGCCGCAACACGATCCTGCTGAAGCTCTACAACGGCACCAACCTGATGTTCTTTTCCGTCGTCCTCACGCCTCCATGACATGGCGCCAGGGATGGGGACGCACCAGCGCGCGGCTTGCTGTAGACTCCAGGGCCATGGAAACTACTTCGCCCCTCGCCGTCGTCCAGGCCCAATTGGACGCCTTCAACGCCAAGGACATCGATGCCCTGATGCGCAGCTATGCGCCGGATGCCGAGCAGTTCGCACTGCACGGCGAGCGCCTGGCCAGCGGACATGAAGAACTGCGGCCGCGCTACCTGGCGCGCTTTGCGGAGCCGGACCTGCATGCGCGCCTGCTGTCGCGCACCGTGATGGGGAATTTCGTGACCGACCTCGAACTCATCACCCGCAATTTCCCGGAAGGCCTGGGCACCCTCGAGATGCTGTGCATTTACGAGGTGATCGATGGACGCATCCGGCGCGCCTCGTTCGCGCCGGGCGCGATGACCCTCCTCACTCGCTGAGCGAAGGCACGGCGGCGGGCAGGAGGTTCTTCGGCGCCGGCGTCTTGTCCTTGAACTCGCACAGGTCGCTGATGATGCAGTTCCAGCACTTGGGCGTGCGCGCCACGCAGGTGTAGCGGCCGTGCAGGATCAGCCAGTGGTGGGCGTCGTGCAGGAATTCCTTCGGCACGAATTTGAGCAGCTTCTGCTCCACCACGTCGACGTTCTTCCCCGGCGCGATCTTCGTGCGGTTCGACACGCGGAAGATGTGGGTGTCGACCGCCATGGTCGGTTCGCCGAAGGCGGTGTTCAGCACCACGTTGGCGGTCTTGCGGCCCACGCCCGGCAGGGCTTCCAGCGCTTCCCGATCGCGCGGCACTTCGCCGCCGTACTGGTTTACCAGGATCTCGCAGGTGGCGATCACGTTCTTGGCCTTGTTGTTGTACAGGCCGATGGTCGAGATATAGGTCTTCAGCTCGTCGAGGCCGAGGTCGAGGATGGCCTGCGGGGTGTTCGCCACCGGATACAGCCTGCGGGTGGCCTTGTTGACGCCGACGTCGGTCGACTGGGCCGACAGCAGCACCGCGATCAGCAGTTCGAAAGGCGTGCTGAATTCGAGTTCGGTGGTCGGATGCGGATTGGCGGCGCGAAAGCGCGTGAAGATCTCGTAGCGCTTAGCGGCGTTCATTTGCTTGCGTTCATTTGCTTGCGTTTATTCGGGTTTTCCGGCGGCCTTGAGGCGCGCGCGCTCGATGGCGGCGGCGATGATGGCGCGCTTGCGCTCCTTCTCGGCCAGCTCTTCGGCGGTGTTGGTTTCCTCGGCGGTCACGGCGCGCATCTTTTCCAGGGCCTTGGCGGCCAGGCGCGCATCGTTTTCTTCCTTCTCGCGTTGCAGGCGCACGGTGCGGAAGTCGTGGCGCGCACGCGCGGCGTCGGCCTGTTCCTGCGACCAGGCATCCCAGCCGGTGCGCTCGCCGGTCACCGGAATCATCGCGATGCAGTCGACCGGACAGGGCGCCACGCACAGGTCGCAGCCGGTGCACAGGCTGGGCAGGATGGTGTGCATCTGCTTGGGTGCGCCGAGGATGGCGTCCACCGGGCAGGCCTGGATGCACAGGGTGCAGCCGATGCACAGGTTCTCGTCGATGAAGGCAACCGGGCGCGGACGCTCCAGGCCGTTCGCGGGATTGATCGGGATGACGGGACGGCCCGTCAGCCGCGCCAGCCGCGCGACGCCCTCCATGCCGCCCGGCGGGCAGCGGTTGATGTCGGCCTCGCCGCTGGCGATCGCTTCCGCGTACGGGCGGCAGGCGGGATAGCCGCACTTCGTACACTGAGTCTGCGGCAACAGGTCTTCAATCTGGTCGGCGAGCGTCTTCGTCACGATGGGTCGAGCAATTTGCTAAACCACCATTATCCGCTAAACGACCAGCCTTTGTCCTACATGGTTTCGTGAGGCAACGAACGGAGCAGTAGTTGTGGATGGTGGTCTACTGGACCCAGGCAATAAATTACTGGAGGGTCTTATGGAAAAGAAGCACCTCATCATTCCGGCATTGGTCACTGCACTGCTGAGCGCCAGCGCCGCGAGTCTTGCCCAGGACCGCTATCACGGCGACCGTGACCGCAACGACAATGGCGACCGTTACAGCCAGCGCGACCGCAACGACGACCGCCGCGACGACGGCCGACGTGACGACGGCCGACGCGACCGTGGCCATGACGACCGCCGGGATGGCTACCAGGCCCGCGGTGGCGGCCGTGCCGGCAACGAAGGCTGGGGCGAGGAGCGCCGCTGGAACGGCGCCGGTCCGGACCACAGTTTCCGCCGCGGCGACCGCCTGCCCGAACGCTACCGCAACCACCAGTACGTGGTGAACAACTATCGAGAACACCATTTGCGGCCACCGCCGCGGGGCTATCACTGGGTGCAGACGGGCGGCGACTATGTGCTGGCGGCGATTGCCACCGGCGTGATCGCGGACCTGATCATCAATCACTGAAGCCGTGGGCTGCTCCCGCGTGGGGCGGCCCCGGTAGGTGACACACCGGAAGGAAATCCATGCGCCGCAGACAGTTGCTGACAAGCTTGTCCATCGCCTTCGCCATGTGCGCGGGTGCGCCCGCATGGGCCCAGCAGGACGCGCGATCCCGCCAGGAGATCGCCCACCTGCTCGATTTCGTCGCCGAGTCCGGCTGCCAGTTCAATCGCAACGGCAGCTGGCACGACAGCAAGGCGGCGCGTGACCATCTCCAGGAAAAATACGCTTACCTGCAGCGCCGCAAGCTGGTGCCGGACACCCGCGCCTTCATCGAGCGCGCGGCCTCGGAGAGCAGTTTCACGCACCGGGCCTACCAGGTCCGCTGCGGCAATGGGCAGCCAATCGCCAGCGCGCAATGGCTGAACGCCGAGCTGGAGCGTTACCGGGCCGACGCGCATCAATAGGCCATGTGGCATACGCTGACGGACTGGCTGCTCCATCCCGATACCCACCTGGACGCACTGGCCGCCAGCCATGGCATGGCGGTCTACCTGCTGCTGTTCGCCGTCATCTTCATCGAGACCGGCGTCGTGATCCTGCCCTTCCTGCCGGGCGACTCGATGCTGTTCGTGGCCGGCGCCTTCGCGGCCCGGGGCACGTTCAGCCTTGCGATCCTGTTTCCACTGCTGGCGCTGGCCGCCATCGCCGGCGACGGCGCCAACTACGCGGCGGGCAGCCTGGTGCGCAAGCGGGCCGTCGACACGCGGCGCCTGCCCTTCGTGAAACCCGAACACATAGCCCGCACCCGCGCCTTTTTCGAGCGCCACGGTCCGAAGACCATCGTGCTGGCGCGCTTCGTGCCGGTGGTGCGCACCATGGCGCCTTTCGTGGCCGCGCTCGGCAGCATGGCTTATCGACGCTTCTTTGCCTATAACGTGGCCGGCGGCCTGGTCTGGGTCGGCGCGCTGCTGGCCGCCGGGCGCTTGTTCGGCAACATCGCCTGGGTGCGCGAGCACCTGACCATGGTGCTGCTGGGGATCGTCGCGCTGTCGCTGGCGCCGGGCATCGCCGGCTGGTTGATGGAGCGCGGGCGCGCCAGCGTAGCCGGCAAATAAAAAGGCGCTGTTCGCGCCAAGTGTTGAACCTGCCGAGCGCCGCTCTCAAAAAGGCATCCGCACTGGCGATCCGCTGCCCATCCAGCGCCCAGCGCCAGCCGAAGTAATGGGACAGATAGCGGCTGGCGACGCCGCGGAAAGGCAGCAGCCAGGCGCGCATCCGGCTGTGGTAGGCGTTTACATTTGTGCTTGCATGGTGCCTCCGTCAACGGTTCAGGTCGACATTGGACCGCAGGCTTACGGAAAAGATTCCACACTTGGCGCGAACAGCGCGAATAAAAAAGCCGCGGAACAATCCGCGGCTTTGGCATGGGCGCTGCCGAAAATCAGGCGTTCTTGCGAATGAACTCGCCGATCATCGGGCAGATGATCTCGCGCCAGCGGCGGCCCGAGAAGATGCCGTAGTGGCCGCATTTCGGTGCCGTGAAGTGCTGCTGCTTCTCGGCCGGGATGCCGGTGCACAGCTCGTGGGCGGCCTGGGTCTGGCCGGCGCCCGAGATGTCGTCCAGTTCGCCTTCGATCGTGAGCAGGGCCACGCTCTCGATGTCTTGCGGACGCACCAGCTGGCCGCCGACTTCCCAGGTGCCTTTCGGCAGGCGGAACTCCTGGAACACGGTCTTGATGGTCTCCAAGTAGTACTCGGCCGGCATGTCCAGCACGGCGTTGTACTCGTCGTAGAACTTGCGGTGCGCTTCCGCCGAATCGTCGTCGCCGCGCACCAGGTGCTGGTAGAACTCGCGGTGGCTCTGGGCGTGGCGGCCCGGGTTCATGGCGATGAAGCCGGCATGCTGCAGGAAACCCGGATAGACCTTGCGGCCGAAGCCCGGGTAGTTGCCCGGCACCGCGTAGATCACGGTGTTCTCGAACCAGGAGAAGGGCTTCTCGGTGGCCAGGTCGTTGACCGCGGTCGGCGACTTGCGCGGGTCGATCGGGCCGCCCATCATGACCATGGATTTCGGCAGCTTCGGATCCTTGTTGGTCGCCATCAGCGAGATCGCGGCCAGCACCGGCACGGTCGGCTGGCAGACCGAGATCACGTGCACGTCCGGGCCGAGGTGGCGGATGAAGTCCTGCACGTAGTAGATATAGTCGTCGAGGTGGAACGGTCCGTCCGACAGCGGCACCATGCGGGCATCGACCCAGTCGGTGATGTAGACGTCCTGGTTCGGCAGCAGGGCGCGCACGGTGTCGCGCAGCAGCGTGGCATGGTGCCCCGACAATGGAGCGACCACCAGCACGGTGGGCTGCTTGAGCGCCGCGAAATCGGCGTCCGGCATGTCTTTCTTGAAATGCATCAGCTTGCAGAAGGGCTTGCTGACCGCGGTGCGTTCCATGATGCCGACGGTCTGGCCGTCGATCGTGGTCGAGTTCAGGTCGAAGGCCGGTTTTTCGTAATCCTTGCCCAGGCGGTACATGAGTTCATAGCCGGCGGCGATACGCTGGGAGAACGGGGTGTGGGCGAACGGCGAGACGGGATTCGTGAACAGTTTTGCAGAGGCATCGGCCCACTGCATCAGCGGGTTCAGGAAGGAGCGTTGCATCTCGTGCAGTTGATAAAGCATATTATTTCCTTCACATTGCTCTGCTTACAGAATGGTTGCGCAGCAGATTCAATCAATTATAGGCCAATTGCCTTGGCATGGGGCAACATGAAATGATGACCGCCATTGAAAAAATAGTGCATTGCAACATTAGTATCACAGTTCCCTATCCGCCTTCGGTTAGGTGCCCTACATAAGAAAAATGCCCCGCGCTGGCGGGGCATTTTTTGTCGTACGTCGGTAACGGAACGCTTTAGTCGAATACCGGCGTCTCGACGCCGAGGATCTTGTGCAGCTTCGGCGAGGTCGTCGTGTACTGCATGTGGATCTTCTTGTCCGGGAAGATGTAGGGCGCGGCGCCGAAGGCGGCCAGCGCGGCTTCGTGGAAGCCCGACAGGATCAGCTTCTTCTTGCCCGGGTAGGTGTTGATGTCACCCACGGCGAAGATGCCCGGCACATTGGTTTCGAACTTCTCGGTGTCCACCACCTTGAGCTGCTTGCGTTCGATGTCCAGGCCCCATTCGGCGATCGGGCCCAGCTTCGGCGACAGGCCGAAGAACACCATCAGCATGTCCAGCGGGACGCGGCGAGTCACGCCGTCGGCGCCGGTGACTTTCACTTCGGACAGCTGGCCGTCCTTTTCGTCGAAGCCGGTGACCTGGCCGATGATCAGCTGCATCTCGTACTCGTCGCACAGCTGCTTCATCTTGGCGACCGAGGCCGGGGCGGCACGGAAGTCTTCACGGCGGTGCACCAGCACGACCGATTCGGCCTTGCCGACGAAGTTCAGGGCCCAGTCCAGGGCGGAGTCGCCGCCGCCGCAGATGACCAGGTTCTTGCCTTCGAACGGTGCCGGATCCTTGACGCGGTAGAACAGCTGCTCGCCTTCGAACTTCTCGATGCCGTCGACCTTGATCGTGCGGGCCTGGAAGGAGCCGACGCCGGCGGCGATGAAGATGGTCTTGGTGATGAAGCGGGTGCCGGTCGAAGTCTCGACGTTGAAGCGCTGGTCTTCGCGGCGCTGCACGGTCGTGACTTCCTGGCCCAGGTGGAAGGTCGGGTCGAAAGGCTCGATCTGCTTCAGCAGGTTGTCGGTCAGTTCCTGGCCGGTGCAGACGGGCACGGCCGGGATGTCGTAGATCGGCTTGTCCGGGTATAGTTCGACGCACTGGCCGCCGACGGCCGGCAGCGAGTCGATCACGTGGGCCTTGATTTCAAGCAGGCCGAGTTCGAACACCTGGAACAGGCCGACAGGGCCCGCGCCGATGATCACGGCATCGGCTTCGATGGCGCCTGCAAAAGAGCTGTTGGGAGCGATGGTGCCCACTTCCTGGGCAGCACTGATAGTCATGCGTATATCCTGTTGATGTGGTTCGGCAGACGCGTATTAGCGGGCCAGTTGGTCCAGCTTGTCCTTGACGTCTTTCCACTCTTCCGCGTCGGGCAGGGCGGGCTTGGTCTTGGTGATCGACGGCCAGAAGCGCGACAGGTCGGCGTTGATCTTGATGAATTGCTGCTGGTCCGACGGCACGTCCTCTTCCGCGTAGATCGCGTTGACCGGGCATTCCGCCACGCACACGGCGCAGTCGATGCACTCGTCCGGATCAATGGCGAGGAAGTTCGGGCCTTCCCGGAAACAATCTACCGGGCATACATCCACGCAATCGGTATAGCGACAACGGATGCACGATTCGGTGACAACGTGGGTCATAACAGTCCTTAATCAGTGGAAGCGGCGGCGTGTTGGGTACGGGGGAGCTCGCCGGACGCGGCAAAGCACTGTATTTTAGGGCAATTCCGCATTTACGACAAATCAGGCTTATACACAATACACATAAGCAAATGTTCTTCTCACGCGCAAAATTGCCGAATATTTAACGGCTCGCGCGTAGATGTTCGATCAGGGCCTGCCAGCCGGCCGCATCGGCGCCGCCTTCCGGCAAGCTCACCGTGCGGCAGCGGCGGCCATCGTCGGCCGTGATTTCCCAGCGCACCAGGTCGGCGCCCACCGGACAGGAAGGCAGGGCGCCGAAGAAGTCGAGGCGCTCGAGCAGGGACTCGATCGCCCGGCCGTCGCGGTGGCAGCCGGTGTCGAGCTCGAAGCGTTCCGTGCGGCCGGCAAAGCCGCCGCTGGCGCGGGCCGTGATCTTCATCTCCAGCTTGCGGGAATGGTGGCGGCTTCGGCGGCGGCGCTTTCTTCGCCGGCCGGGCCGAAGCGGCCATGCTCGGCGCACCAGCGCGCCAGCGCCTGTGCTTCGGAGTCCAGGATGCGTTCGACATCGTAGTACTCGGCCAGGTTCATGGTGCCGCAGCAGGCGCGCCGGTCCTGTTTGGCGCCGGGGGCATCCTGCACGCAGGGCGCCAGGCGCAGCCCGGCCGGATGCGGGGCGGCGAGCATGGCGGCCGGCACCTCGACCACCTCGCGCTGGGCGAAGCGGTTGCGGATGAAGGTGGTGTACTCGGCCGGCTTGCCGTCTTCGAGGCTCAGGCGCAGCATTTCGTTGGCGACGTCGACATAGCTGGCGGCGGTGTCGGGCGCGGCGATCAGCGCGCGCAGCAGCAGGCCGCGCAGCCAGGCGGCGACCCGGTGCAGCACGCTGGCGCAATCCTCGAATTCCGGATTGCGCTCGAAGGCGAAGATGTCGGCCAGGATGTCATAGATGGCGCCGGTGAAGACCTGGGAAATGGCGTGGACTTCGGTGCCGGCCTCGCTCAGGGTCAGGTCGTTGTCGGCGTTGCGCAGGCCGTTGGTGCTGCCCAGGGCCAGGCCGAACTGCTCGGCGATGTCGGACAGGAAGGTTTTATCGTGCAGATGGGCCTTGGTCTGGGCCACCACCGCCTCGCACTGGTCGAGCTGGGACAGGGCCAGGAAGATCGCGGTCAGGTCGCCGAAGGATTCGTGCAGGCCGCCGGTCTGCGGCGGATTGTCGGCCATCAGCCATTGCGGCTTGAGGCCGTCCAGCACCGCGTGGCCGGTCTCGTGGGAGACGATGTCGAAGGAGCGGCAGGTATGGATACGCGCGGTCTCGCCGGGCGGGATGAAGTCGCCGAACTTCAGGCAGCACTGGGTCCGGCTGTAATAGGCGTTCATCACGTTCGGCAGGCCGTAGGGATGGACCTGCAGCGGCGAGGTGTCGACGCTGCTGTTCCACTGCCAGGGCAGGGGCATGGCGGCGCCTGCGGTGGACAGCGCGCGCTGGTACATGGTGAGGGTCTGGCGCACCACCGCATAAGTGTGGACGGCATCGAATTGCGGCGTGTCCGGCATGGTGACGAAGTCGCCGAAGGCATTCGGCTCGACCGCCGGGATGTCCGCATCGCCGGCGATGGCGATGCGGGCGTCGCGCGGGCCGGCCAGCACCACGCCCGGCAGGTAGACCTTGCGGGTGCCGATCTCGGCCACCGACGGGTCCTGCTTCCACATCAGCACCCGCGCGCCGAAGGCATAGGGCAGGGGCAGGTCGTTATTCGGGGTGTCCTCGCCATCGCCGGCCAGGCCCGGGCCCGCCAGCGGACGCGGCCGGCCGGGCTGGTCGAGCAGCTGGGCGGCCTTGCGGTGCTGGCGATAGGGGGCGGCCGGCATCGGTACGTAGCCGATCGGGGGCTGGGCGGATTCGGGCAGGCTGGCTTCTGTTGACATGGTCATTTCTCCGGTGGAGCAGGCTGCGACAGGCAGGCCACAAGGGAAATGGTCGCCCGTCATCCGAATCGGACATTGATTTGAGTCAACTAGCCAATGCGCGGCTCAACTGGCATCATGGCAGGCTCTGTGGTTTTCGATTCAGGAAGGATTGCCAGGATGGCGGATATCAGCATTACCCAACAGCACCAGCTCAGCCAGGACGCGGCGCGCGCGGCGGCCCAGAAAGTGGCGGACAAGCTGGCAGGGGACTATGGCCTGCAGTGCAGGTGGGATGGCGACGTGCTGCGTTTCGAGCGCAGCGGCGTGGAGGGCACGCTCGCGCTGGGCGAGCGTCAGGCGGCCCTGCGTATCAAGCTGGGCATGCTGATGGGCGCTTTCCGCTCCACCATCGAGGCGAAGGTGGCGGAAAGCATGCGCAAGACCTTTGCCTGAAACGCCGGATCAGGCGTCCTTCAGGTCTTCGATCAGGTCGACGTACTGTTGCATGGCGTCTTCCTGCGACGTGCCTTTCAGCGCCGCCCAGGCATCGTACTTGGCGCGGCCGACCATGTCGGTGAAGCCCGGGCGTTCGCCGGTGGCGTCGCCGCTCGAACCCTGCTTGTACAGGGCGTAGATCTTCAGCAGGGTCATGTTGTCCGGACGCTCGGGCAGGTTCTTCGAATCGGCCTGGGCCTGGGCGAACTGTTCTTGCAAACTCATGGTGACTCCTTGAATAAAATGGCAATACTTCGGCCATCTTAGCGCATGGTGCGCGGGATCACTCTTGAGTTGGATGTATTTTAGAGGGCGGCCTCGGTGGCGTGGGCTCGGTGAGCCCACCCTACGTGGATCCGAATTGTCGACAGCCGATGAATTACAGGCCCAGCAGCTCGACGTCGAAGATCAGCGTCGCATTCGGCGGAATCACGCCGCCGGCGCCGCGGGCGCCATAGCCCAGTGCTGCCGGGATGATCAGGCGGCGCGCGCCGCCGACCTTCATGCCCTGCACGCCTTCGTCCCAGCCCTTGATCACGTGGCCGGCGCCCAGCGGGAACTGGAACGGGTCGTTGCGGTCTTTGCTGGAATCGAACTTGGCGCCCTGGCTGCCGTCGTCGTTCTGCAGCCAGCCGGTGTAGTGCACGGTCACGTACTGGCCGGCCTTGGCTTCCGGACCGTCGCCGACGACGGTGTCTTCGTATTGCAGGCCGGAATTTGTGGTGGTGATGGGCATGGGATTGTCCTTTTGTTCAGGGTGAAATGGCGATTGTAGTGCATGGCGTGTCAAGCTGCCATCGGCGCGCTGTTGACGTCTTTTCACTATGTTGCGACAGCGCGCCGAATTCCGCACTAAACCTGTCAACCACCCCTTGAGCAAACGCGTTTCCTCGTAGAATAGTAACTTTCCACCCTCCGGGCACCACGTCCTCCCATGCTGCGTCGTTTTCGTAAGCTTTTCCTCTCCGGTATTTGTCTGTTGGGCGCCGTGCATGCCGCGCAGGCCAACGTCGTCGTCGTCCTGAATTCGCGTGACGCCACGGTCCAGTTGATCGACCAGGCGACCGGCGCCGACAACGGCACTTTCGCGGTCGGCAAGGAGCCGCACCACCTGATGGCCACGCCGGACAACAAGTCCGTGATCGTCGCCAGTTCGGTCGGCAACGAGCTGATCTTCCTGGACCCGATCACCGGCAAGATCCAGCAGCGCCTGACCGACGTGCTCGACCCCTACCAGATCGGCTTCTCGCCGGACCAGAAATGGTTCGTCTCGACCGCGCTGCGCCTCGACCGCGTCGACATCTACCAGTACCTGAACGGCAAGCTGATCCTGAGCCGCCGCGTGCCGATGCCGCGCATGCCCAGCCACATCGCCTTCGACGCCGCCAGCACCACCGCCTTCATCACCCGCCAAGGCAGCGACCAGGTCAGCGCGATCGACCTGAAGACCGGCGTCATCAAGTGGACCCTCGCGGTCGGCAAGCTGCCGGCCGGCATCACCATGACCCCGGACGACAAATACCTGCTGGTCGGGATCATGGGCAGCGACTACGTCGAAGTGATCGACTGGCGCACCGCCAAGAGCGTCAAGCGCATCAAGACCGGCAACGGCGCCCACAACTTCCGCGCCGTCGGCGACAAGCGCCACGTGTTCGTCTCGAACCGCGTGCAGAATTCGATCAGCATCATCGACCAGGTCACGCTGGAGAACGTCGGCATGATCCCGGTGCCGGGCGGCCCCGACTGCATGGAGCTCTCAAGCGACGGCAAGACCCTGTGGGTCACCCAGCGCTGGATCAAGAAGGTGGCCGTGGTCGACGTCGCCAGCCGCAAGGTGATCAAGATGATCCCGGTGGGGCGCTCGCCGCACGGCGTATTCTTCGCCAATTCGGCGCCGAGGATGTGATGTCCGGGCGGCCAAGGTCTCGATGGACCCCGGCCGCCGCGGCGCTGCTGCTGGCGGCCACCATCTTCCCGAGCCTGCAAGCGTCCGCCGCGGATGCTTGCAAGGGCACGATCTATCTCACCTTCGACACCGGCAGCCAGTCCCAGGCCGAGCTGATCGCCGATACCCTGCGCCGTCACCACATCAAGGCCACCTTCTTCCTGGCCAACGAGAAGACGGTGCGCGGCGACTGGTCGCTCGACCCGTCCTGGGCCGCGTTCTGGAAGGCGCGGGTGGCGGAAGGGCACGCCTTCGGTTCCCACACCTTCGACCACGTCTACTGGAAGCGCGACGAGGCCGGCGGGCGCATCGCGGTCAAGCCGCAGTTCGGCGCCCAGGCCGGCAAGCTGGCCGACTGGACCCCGCAGCAGTATTGCGACGAACTGAACCGCGTCGACACCCGCTTCCACGAACTGACCGGCCACCACATCGACCCGATCTTCCGCGCGCCCGGCGGGCATACCTCGCCGAACCTGCTGGCGGCCGCGAACAGCTGCGGCTACAGCCACGTGGGCTGGGCCAAGGCCGGCTTTTCCGGCGACGAGACGCCGAGCGAGGCCTACCCGAACGCAGTGCTGCTCAAGCGCGCCCTCGGGGCTTTGCGCGACGGCGACATCTTCATGGCCCACATGGGCATCTGGTCGCGCAAGGACCCGTGGGCGCCGGCCAACCTGGAGCCGCTGATTGCCGGGCTCGAGCAGAAAGGCTACTGTTTCGCTACACTGCGAGAGCATCCGGATTACCTAAAGCGATTTAAAAAATGATTCAGCATTTCCTCGACTGGTTCGCATTCCTGCAGGGCTGGCTGTTCGAGTCCGTGGTCGAGCCCGTCCTGTTCTACACCGGCATGGGCGAGTACGCCGAGGACGCCTTCGAGGGCGTCGAGTGGTTCCTGGCCGGCGCCTGCGAGGTGGCGGCCCTGTGGCTGGTGCTGCGCCCGCTGGAAGCCCTCATGCCGGCGCAGAAGATGAGCGACCGCTACGCGCGCTGGAACGACTTCGTCTACACCCTGATCCACCGCCTCGGCTTTTTCACGATGGCGGTATTCTTCACCCTCGATCCGATCATGGACCAGGTGGCCGGCGCGCTGCGCATGGACGGCGTGCATCCCTTCAACCTGGAGTCGCTGGTGACCGGCATGAGCCCGCTGGCCAGCTTCCTGATCTACCTGGTGGTGATCGACTTCTTCGACTACTGGTTCCACCGCGGCCAGCATAAATTCCGCTGGTGGTGGGCCCTGCACAGCCTGCATCACAGCCAGCAGAACATGAACCTGTGGAGCGACGACCGGAATCACCTGCTGGACGACCTGCTGCGCGACGTCTACCTGGCCGTCATCGCGCTGGCGATCGGCGTGGCGCCTTCGCAGTACGTGCTGCTGGTATCGGTGTCGCGGGCGCTGCAGTCGCTGCAGCATGCGAATGTGCGCATCCACTTCGGCTGGCTGGGCGAGCGCCTGCTGGTGTCGCCGCGCTTCCACCGCACCCACCACGCGGTCGGCATCGGCCACGAATCGAAGGGCCGCGAACTGGGCGGCTGCAATTTCGGCGTGCTGCTGCCGGTCTGGGATTTGCTGTTCAGGACCGCCAACTTCGCGCCGGGCTGGTACGGCACCGGCGTGCGCGACCAGTTCGAGCGCACCGCGGCGGACGGCAGCGTCAAGCCGGCGCGCGACTACGGGCGCGGTTTCTGGCGCCAGCAGTGGCTGGGCCTGGTGCGCCTGGCGGATGCCATCGGGCGCCGCCCGAGAGGCACGGCTTAAATGGTCCGTCCGATCGCCATCGCCTACGGCCGCGCGCTGCGTTCGCAGTTTTCCGGCCGTATGCTGCTGCTGTCGGTGGTGCCGCTGCTGCTGTCGCTGGCGCTGTGGGGCAGCCTGCTGTACGCCGGCATGCAGCCGCTCTACGACTGGCTGCAGGACACCTTCAGGGAATATGGACTGTTCGAGACCAGCGGCAGCATCCTGGCCACCCTGGGCCTCGGCTTCCTCAAGACCATGGTGGTGCCGCTGGTGGCGATGCTGGCGCTGCTGCCGCTGATGATCATCACCTCGCTGCTGTTCATCGGCGTGGGCGCGATGCCGGCCATTGCGCGCCACGTCAGCCGGGTGCAGTTTCCCGAGCTGGAGCGCAGGGAGGGCGGCAGCTTCCTCGGCAGCCTGGCGGTCAACCTGACCGGCATCGTGGTGTTCGCGCTGCTGTGGGTCGTGACCTTGCCGCTGTATGCGCTGGCGCCGGTGGCGCTGATGGTGCAGGCGGTACTGTGGGGCTGGCTGACGGCGCGCGTGATGAGCTACGACGCGCTGTCCATCCACGCCAGCCTGGAAGAGCGCCGCATCATCGTCGCTACGCGGCGCCGCCAGCTGCTCCTGATCGGCACCATCTCCGGCCTGCTGGGCGCGCTGCCCGGCGTGGCCTGGGTCGGCGGCGCGCTGTTCTCGGTGGTGCTGTTCCCGGTGCTGGCGGTGCTGTCGATCTGGCTCTACCTGATCATCTTCATCTTCACCGGACTGTGGTTCCAGTACTACTGCCTGCAGGCGCTGGCCGACCTGCGGGCCGGCCAGGACACCCTCAAGGCACCAGGGTAAGCAGCAATACCCGTCCCTCGCTGCCGTTCTTCAAATTCACGGTCACGATCACGCGGCCCTGCGGATCCTCGCTCACCGAACTCACTTCCGCGAACGCGGTGTCGCCCGCCGCGCGCGCATAGCCCGGCAGCAGCGAGGAGATGTCGGTCCAGCTGCTACCGCCGTCGGCCGACCATGCGAGGTAGGGCAGGGCCCTGGCCTTGTCGAAGCCACCCGCCACCATCGTGTCGGGTTTGCCCGACAGCGCCAGGAAGTAACGGATATACGGGTAGCCCGTGTTCCCCGACAGCGGTTGCTGGATCACGAACCTGAAGGACTGGCCGCCGTCGTCGCTGCGCAGCAGGCCGCCCTCGACGCCGGCGAACACGCGCTGGCTGTTCGCCACCTGCTGGATGAACTGCACGTTGCGGTTCTCCAGCGTCGGCAGCGATACCGGCAGCTCGTCCTTCGAAGCCGGCATGCCGTCGGCGCCGAGCTTGTAGGCGCGGATGTAGGCGAAGTCGAGCGGGCATTCGCCGCCCACCAGCAGGCGGTCGCCCAACACCTCGAACGCCTGGTGGGTGCAGATCATCGAATCGAACTGGCCCAGCGCCACGCGCCAGCTGGCGGCGGCATCGGTGGAGACGAACAGGTTCTGGCCGGCGCCGGCGTTGGAATAGAGGCGCTTGTTGAACAGCTTCAGCTCGTTCATCGCCAGCGGCGCGCACCAGCCGCCGATGCAGTTCTCGAGCGGCAGGTCGCGCGCCGCGAAGCTGCCGGAAGCGTCGAGCGTGCACAGGCCGTGTTCGCCGGCCTGGCCCTGCTGGCGTTCGTGGGCGCTCTGGAACAGCCACAGGTTCGATCCGAGGGCGCGCAGCGCCGGCGTGCGCGCGGTTTCCGCGTTGTCCGATTTGGCCAGTGCGCAGGCGCCGAGCGGCACCTCGGTCCAGCGCGAACTCGCCTGCAGAGGCAGGGGCGTCTTCATGACGGCGCTGCCGCCGGTGGTGGAATTCGACATCGACACCCAGGCCGCGCCGTCCTTGTAGACGAGGTTGCCGAGGCCGCGCGTCGACGTGGCCAATACCTCGATGCGGGTGCCTGCGGGCGTGGTGCCGCCGGCATCCGGCGGCAGGCCGGCACTGGCGGAACCGCCGCCGCAGCCGGCGACGAGGAGAAGGGCGGCCGCGGCGGCGATGGCCGGGCCCGGACGTGTCTGGATCATGGATCTTCCTTGCGCACTCGAAAAGGTAGGGCGATTCTAGGACCGGACGGCGCGCCGATCTTGCGCAGGTTTGTCGGGAGATTGTCGGGAAATGTATCGGTACGCAGCGGCGCGCGACGGTTTCGCCGTTCGTGGCACACTGGAAGCAAGGACATCATGGGAGCGAGTGGCGATGGCATTCGGCCTGATCATCATCGGCGACGAAATCCTGTCCGGCAAACGCAGCGACAAGCACCTGCCCAAGGTGATCGAACTGCTGGCCGAACGCGGGCTGCAGCTGGCATGGGCCGAGATCGTCGGCGACGAGCCGGCGCGCATCACCGCGCTGCTGGAACGCAGCTTCGCGGGAGGCGACATCGTGTTCTCCTGCGGCGGCATCGGCGCCACGCCCGACGACCATACGCGCCAGTGCGCGGCGGCGGCGCTCGGGGTGCCGCTGGTGCTGCATCCGGAAGGGAAGCTGCTGGTGCAGGAGAGGATTCGCGACACGGCGCGCGAAGCCGGCATCGACGCCGACCTCGACGCGCCCGAGAACCTGCAGCGCCTCAAGATGGCCGAATTCCCGCAAGGCGCGGAACTCATCCCGAACCCCTACAACCGCATTCCCGGCTTCAGCGTGGCGTCCCACGCCGGCGCCCCGCATCATTTCGTGCCGGGCTTTCCGGTCATGGCCTGGCCGATGATCGCCTGGGTGCTCGATACCCAATACCGCGACCTGTTCCACCGCGAAGACCGCGCCGAGCGCGCGCTGCTGGTGTTCGAGCAGGCCGAAGCCGTGCTGACCCCGCTGATGGAGCGCATCGAGGCCGCCTATGCGGGCGTGCGCGTGTTCAGCCTGCCCAGCGTCGGCGATGCGCAGACGCGCCGCCATATCGAACTCGGCGTCAAAGGCGGTGCTGCCCAGGTCGGCGCCGCCTTCGCGGAAATGCGTGCGGAACTCGATCGCATGAAGGCCGACTACCGGCTGTCAACCTAGCCCTTCGCTTGGCCGTTGCAAGGCTGGTACGCTCGTGCAAACTGAGCCGTTGTTTTTTTGCGAAAATACACGGACGGCGTCAAAAATCTGCATGAGTGGTTCCTGATTGTCACATTGATGTGGTGGAATGATGTCTGTGGGCAGTGCGATCTGGAGTGAGGTCGCGCCCGACTTTGTGAAATTCTCGGCACCTGGATCACTCGCACCGACCAGCATCATTGGGCGTGCCGGTAGACGGGAATTGCAGGTAGTAGATTCAACCGGTTAAGCCATTATGGAAAGTATTCGCCGTCAAGGACGGCCCCGCATCTCCACCCGCATGCTGCGCCGCCTCCGCAGGCTCGTGCTGCCGGGCCAACCCGAACTCGCAGGCCTGCCCGTCATGGCCGCCGTGCAGGAAGTCCCGCTGCGCGGCTCCGATACGCGCCTGGAACCCGCCCTCGATCCCGCCTTCGAACCGGCACCGGTCCCGGCCCCCGCCGACTCCGGCCAGGGCACGGAACCGCCGCCGGCGCCGCCCAAGCGCCGCTGGCGCATGGTCAAGCGCACCTTCCTGGTCCTGCTGCTGATCGCGGTGGCCGGCGGCGCCGCCTTCGCCGTCTACGAAAGCCGCACCTCGGCAATGCAGGCGCGCTTCTTCGCCGGCCTGGCGAAGAAGATCAGCTACCGCGTCGAGAAGGGCCCGAGCGATGCGATCCGCTTCCCCGCGTCCAGCCCCTACGACGAGCGGCTCGGCTACTCGAACCTGCCGAACTACCTGGCCAAGCTGAAGACGCGCGACTACGTGATCGAATCGCAGGCGCGCATGTCGCCGAAGATGGTCGAGCTGGCCGACATGGGCCTGTTCGCGACCTATCACGAGAAGACCCGCGCCGGCCTCGACATCCTCGACTACAGCGGCGAGCCGCTGTTCTCGGCGCGCTTCCCGGAACGCCTGTACGAGAAGTTCGACGCCGCCCCCTCGCTGCTGGTGCATAGCCTGCTGTACATCGAGAACCGCGAGCTGCTCGATACCACCTACCCGAAGCGCAATCCGGCGGTGGAGTGGGACCGCTTCTCGAAAGCGGTGTTCGACAAATCCCTGCACGCGGTCGGCCTGGGCGGCGGCGGACGCGTCGCCGGCGGCAGCACGCTGGCGACCCAGATCGAAAAATACCGCCATTCGCCGGAAGGCCGCACCGCCTCGCTGTCGGACAAGCTGCGCCAGATGGCGTCGGCCATGCTGCGCTCCTACCAGGACGGCGAAGACACCAGCGCGACCCGGCGCCGCATCGTGCTCGAGTACCTGAACACGGTGCCGCTGTCGGCCAAGCTGGGCTATGGTGAAGTGAACGGCATCGGCGACGGCATGTGGGTCTGGTACGGCCGCGACTTCGCCGACGTCAACCGCGTCCTGTCCAGCAACCAGGTCACGCCTGACTTCGCGCTGGTGTACAAGGAAGCGTTGTCGCTGATGATCGCGCAGCGCCGTCCGGCCTACTACTTGGGCGCCGGCGAGAAGGATCTCGAACAGCTCACCAACAGCCACCTGCGGGTGCTGGCCCAGGCCGGCGTGATCTCGCCGCAGCTGCGCGACGCCGCGCTGGGCGTGGTCCTGCATCCGGCCCTCGGCTCCGGCGTGGCGCCGCCGCCGGCCAATACCTTCGTCACCCGCAAGGCCGCCAACGCGGTGCGCAACCACCTGGCCAACCTGCTGGGCGACTCGCGCCTGTACAACCTCGACCGCCTCGACCTGTCGGTGGTGACGACCCTGAATTCGGAAGCGCAGAAGGCGGTCACCGCGGCATTGCGCCGCCTGACCGACAACGAAGCGGCGGCCGCCGCCGGCCTGACCGGCAAGGGCATGCTCGGCAACGGCGATCCGTCGAAGGTCGTGTACAGCTTCACGCTGATGGAGCGCGGCGACAAGGTCAACTACCTGCGCGTCCAGACCGACAACTACGACCAGCCGCTCGACATCAACGAGGGCGCCAAGCTGGATCTCGGCTCGACCGCCAAGCTGCGCACCCTGACCACCTACCTCGACATCGTCGACCAGCTGCACCAGCGCTACGAGCCGATGTCGAAGGCCGAGCTGGCCAAGGTCAAGGTCGACCCGAAGGACAGGCTGAGCCAGTGGGCGGTCGACTACTTCCTGGCGCTGCCGCCGGGCGCCGACCGGACACTCCCGCCGATGCTGGGCGCGGCGATGGAGCGCAAGTATTCGGGCAATCCGGGCGAAGCCTTCTTCACCGGCGGCGGCGTCCACATCTTCGGCAACTTCAGCAAGCTGGACGACAGCCGCATCCTCACCGTCCAGCAGGCGCTGCAGAACTCGACCAACCTGGTGTTCGTGCGCCTGATGCGCGACGTGGTGCGCTACTACATGTTCCAGCTGCCGGGCTCCTCGGCCCAGCTGCTGGCCGACGCCGACGATCCGCGCCGCGCCGAATACCTGTCGCGCTTCGCCGACCGCGAAGGCAAGGACTTCCTGGCGCGCTTCTGGAACAAGTACCGCGGCATGGAATGGCCCGAGATCGAAACCGCGCTGATGCAGGGGGTGCGCCCGGCGGCCTCGAAAATCGCCGCGGTCCACCGCACCATCATGCCGGACGCCTCGCTGGCCGAGTTCAGCAAGTTCGTCCATGCCTACCTGCCCGATGCGAGGGAGGTGGACGAAGAGCGCATCGCCAAGATGTACGACCAGTACTCGGTGGCGAACATGTCGCTGGCCGACCGCGGCTACGTGGCCTCGGTCCACCCGCTCGAGCTGTGGCTGGCCGGCTACCTGCGTACCCATCCGAAGGCGGGCTGGGACGAGGTCACCAAGGCTTCGGTGAAGGAGCGCCAGGAAGTCTATTCCTGGCTGTTCAAGACCCACCGCAAGCATGCCCAGGACAAGCGCATCGCCGGCCTGATCGAAATCGAGGCATTCCTGAAGATCCACGCGCAGTGGAAGAAGATGGGCTATCCCTTCGATTCCCTGGTGCCGTCCTATGCGACCACCCTGGGCGCCTCGGCCGACCGTCCGATCGCGCTGGCCGAACTGATGGGCATCATCATCAACGGCGGCGTGCGCAAGCCGACCGAGCGCATCGACTCGCTGCACTTCGCCAAGGACACGCCTTACGAGACCATGGTCAAGCGCAGCCAGGACGTCAAGGGCGAGCAGGTGCTGAATCCCGCGGTGGCGCGCGCGGTGGCCAACGCCATCCGCGGCGTGGTGCAGGAAGGTACGGCCAAGCGCGTCAAGCAGGCCTTCTACAAGCAGGACGGCAGCGTGATCGCACTGGGCGGCAAGACCGGCACCGGCGACCAGCGCTTCGACGTCTACGGCGCCGGCCACCGCCTGATCGAATCGCGCTACGTGAACCGTTCGGCGACCTTCGTGTTCAACATCGGCGAGCGCTTCTTCGGCAGCATGACGGCCTATGTGCACGGTCCGGAATCGGCCCACTACGACTTCACCAGCGCGCTGCCGGTGCAGCTGCTGGTGACCCTGGCGCCGAGCCTGATGCCGATGATCGAGAAGCAGGATACGGTGACGGTACCGGGCCTGCACGTGACGCCGGCCAAGCCGCCGGCGCCGACGCCGACCCAGCTCACCGACGACGTCGCCACCGTGAAGCCGGCGCCCGACAGCGCCCAGGCGGAAGAGATCGAGGCGCCGGCCAAGCCTGCGAAGGCGGCTGCCGCGCAAGCCGAGGTGGTGAAACCGGCCAAGCCGTCCAAGCCGGCCGACGCCGCCGCGCCGGTGCATCCGAAGTCCGAGGCCGCCGATACGCCGCATCACAAGCCGGCCGTACCGAAGCCGGCCGGCGAAAGCGTCCACGCAAAACCGGCGGGCGGGGACGAGCACCCGAAAGCGGTGGACGCCCTGCGCGCCAAGGCGCCGCCCAAGCCGGCCAAGCCGCGCGCCGAGCCTTCGGAACAGCCGAAGGCAGAGCCGGCGCCGCGCCAGAAGCCGGCGGCGGTGGAGGAAGTGCTGCATTGAGCGGGACCTCCCGCAAGGCGGCCGCGTGAAGCGGCCCAGGATCGGCAAGTTCAGCCTGGTGTCGCTGCGCGACCTCGTGGTTGCGTCGCTGCCCACCGTCCTGCTGGTGCTGGCGGCCTGCGTGGTCGCCTATATCGTGGTCGACCCGGCGCCGCCGCGCCACGTGGTGCTGGCCACCGGCCAGGAAAACAGCGCCTACGAGGAATTCGGCCGCAAGTACGCGGCCGTGCTGGCGCGCGACGGCATCAAGGCCGAGCTGCAGCGCTCCCTCGGCTCCGAAGACAACCTGCAGCGCCTGGTCGACGGGAAAGCCGACATCGCCTTCGTGCAGAGCGGCTCGACCAGCGAAGCCCAGGCCGAGCGGCGCAACCTCATGTCGCTGGGCAGCCTGTTCACCGAGCCGGTGTGGCTGTTCCTGCGCGAGGGGAAGAAGAGTCGTAAAGCCGACATCCACAGCCTCACGCAACTGAAGGGCCTGCGCATCAACCTGGGGCCGGAAGGCACCGGCGTGCCGCGGCTGTTCCGCCAGGTGCTGGCCGTGAACGGCGTCGAGCCGGGCCAGCTGACCATCTCCTCGCTGGAGAACACCCCGGCCACCGTCGAGCTGCTGGCGGGACGCATCGACGGCCTCGTGTTCAGCTCCGCGCCCGAGGCGCCGCTGATCCAGATGCTGCTGCAGACCCCAGGCATCAGGCTGTTCGACTTCCGCCAGGCCGAAGCCTATACGCGGCGCCTGCCTTTCCTCACCCACGTGGTGCTGCCGCGCGGGATCGTCGATCTCGGCAAGGATATCCCGGCCCAGGACTTCCACCTGATCGCGCCCACCGCCACCCTGGTCGCGCGCGACGATTTGCATCCGGCCCTGGTCGACGAATTCGTGAAAGCCGCCACCGAGATCCACGGCGGCGCAGGCTGGTTCCAGCAGCAGGGCCAGTTCCCGTCGCCGAAGTACACCGAGATCCCGGTCTCGCGCGAGGCGGCGAAGTACTACCGCGACGGCCCGCCCTTCCTGCAGCGCTACCTGTCGTTCTGGCTGGCCAACCTGTTCGACCGCCTGTGGGTCGTCGTGGTGGCGCTGGCGGCGCTGGTGATCCCGCTGTCGAAGATCGTGCCGCCGCTGTACGTGTGGCGGATCCGCTCGCGCGTCTACCGCTGGTACGGCCAGCTGCGCGCGGTCGAACAGACGCTGGAGAAAGAGCTGGAAACGAGCGCCGATCCGGCGCACTGCGACGAGGTGCGCGCCGGCCTGCTGCGCCGCCTCGACGACATCGAGGCGCGCGTCAACCACATCTCGATCCCGCTCGCCTATGCGGATGCGCTGTATGGGCTGCGGAGCCACATCAATTTCGTGCGCCAGCGCGTGCGCGCCGGCCTGAAGAGCCCTACGGCGGGGTGATCTTCACCACCGCGTTGCCCGAGATCGCGTACAGGTTTCCCTTGCCGTCGCCCGCCAGTCCGCCCAGCGCGGGCAGGGCGCCCGGCCCATTGCCGAGCTGGAGCGTCGTGGCGCCGATGGTGCCGGCCACCGTGGACACGGTCCGGTCCGGCGCGATTCTACGGACCAGGTCGTTGCCGGCGTCGGCCGCATACAGATTGCCGGCGGCGTCCAGGGTCAGCGCGATGACGTGGTCGAAGCGTGCCGCGCCGGCCACGCCGTCGGCAAAGCCGCGGCCGCCGGACAGGCCGGCCAGCACCATCTTGTTGCCGGCAGTGTCGATGCGGCTCACCGTGCTGGCAAAGTCGCCGACGTGGACGGTGCCGTCCTTGGCGGCGGCCACCCCGCGCGGCTGGAAGGCGTGGCTGCCCAGCACGCTGGCGATATTGTCCAGGCGCGCGACGCCGTCGATCATGCTGACAACGCCCGCAGGCGAGATCTTGCGCACGCCGATCGCATTCGCCACCACCACGTTGGCGAAGCCGTCGACGGCGATGCCGCCGCCGTAGAAATAGGGGATGTCGGCGGCGTTCACCACGGTGGCGGTGTCGAGGGTGGCGATGGTGCGCACGGTGCCGGCCCGGTCGATTTCGCGCACCGCCAGGCCGTCGGTGGCGTACAGCCTGCCGTCGGGCGAAGCGGCAATCGCGGTCAGGAAGGAAAAGCCCGCCACGCCGGCGGCGCCGTCGATGCTTTGGCAGCGTTGGGGCGAACCGGCGAGGGTGCCGACGGCGCCCGCCGTGTCGATTCTGCGGATGCTGCAGTTGTCGCGGTCGGCCACGTACAGGTTGCCGGCGGTGTCGGCGGCGATCCCGGCCGGATGGCCGAAGCGGGCCGAGGCGCCGGTGGCGTCGACGTTGCCGGCCTCGCCGGCGCTGCCGGCCACCAGGCCCAGGGTGGTCACGCCGGCGGAAAAAGCCGGGCTGCCGGCGCCGCTCGAACCGCCGCTGCCGCCACCGCCTCCGCAGGCGGCGCACAGGGCCGTTACCGCAATCGACGCGAACGATCGTACTATTTTCGGCGGCATGCCGTTCTCCGAATATTGTGTTTTCGGCATCCTAGCATGGCGGGCGGGCGTGCCTCTCAGGGAAGGACGATCTTGACGATGGTGCTGCCCGAGCTTGCGTACAGGTTGCCCTTGCCGTCGACGGCGATACCGCCCAGCAAGGACAGGCTGCCGGGCAGGGCGCCGGTTTGCAGCTCGTTCGCGCCTGGCTTGCCGGCGATGGTCGTGACCACGCCTGCAGGGGTGATTTTCCGGATCAGGGTGCTCCTCGTGGAGGTGCCGCTGCTGTCGGGGAGCAGGCCGGATTCCGCAGCATACAGGTTGCCCCGCCCATCCAGCGCGAGGGCAACGATGCCGTAGAAGCGCGCTTCGGCGCCGGTGCCGTCCCTGGCGCCGGGTTGGCCGCTGCTGCCGGCCAGGACCGTCGTTTTGCCGGCCGTGTCGATGCGCAGGATCGTGGCGTCGTAGCTGGCCAGGTAGACCGTGCCGGCGGCGTCGACGGCCACGCCGCGGCGTTCCGGAACATAGGTATTGAACCCGGCTTCTCCGCTGGCCGTGCCCTCCAGCATCGTATAGCCGCCCGAAGGGGAAAGCCGGCGCGCGCCGAAGCCGGTGGTCACGATCAGGTTGCCGGCGGCATCGACGGCCAGGCCGTTGCCGAAGCCGATCCCGGCGCCGCGTCCGCCTCCGGTGGGCGATTCCAGCACCGCGACCGTGCGCGTTGCGCCGGTCGGGCTGACCTCGAAGACATCGAGGCCGTAATCGGTCATGAACAGCCTGCCGTCGGACGCTGCCGCCAGGGCGAACGCTGTCGGAAAGCCATTCTGGCTAGTGCCGGTGCAGTAGGTGCCGGCGTAGAGGGAGACCGCACCCGACGGCGTGATCTTGCGAATGGCGCAGGATGCGCCTGCGTAGAGATTGCCGCTGGCATCGATCGTCAACGGCGTGGGCCCGATGAAACGTGCCGCGGTGCCGCTGCCGTCGACTTCGCCGGATTCGGTGGGGCTGCCGGCAAGCACGGAGATCGCGGGTGTGACGACGGGCGGGGTGGTGCCCACCGGCGGCGTGGGGTTGCCGGCGCCGTCGGAGCTGCCACCACCGCCGCAGGCAATGCACAAGGCCATCGACAATCCTGCGCCGATTGTATTCAGAAGCGGGCGAAGCCGCAGCGTGATCGTGGATGCCATACCGGAATTCCTTCGTTGGAATCCCGGCAGGCTAACACGTTGGAACTGTGAAAATTCTGTTAAATTGTCACCGCGCCGCGGCGCGGCGGATCAGGCCCCGGTCCAGGGCAGGCCGGCCTTGCACCAGCCGCCCACGCTCTTGCGGTGGCCTTCGCCGTCGCGGTCGCCTTCGAAGCCTTCGAGGATGTCGAAGGCATTCTCGTAGCCGAGTTCGGTTGCCACGCGCGCCGCGTGGCGCGAGCGCACGCCCGAGCGGCACAGGAAGAGCAGCACGTCGTCCTTGTCCGCGGCCTGCTGCAGCTGGGTGGCGAAGTCCGGATTCGGCGCACCGCCCGGGTACAGGGTCCACTGCACCGCACCGTGCTGGGCCTCGGGGATGGCGGGGCGGCCGACCCAATCGCGCTCCGCATTCGTGCGGACGTCGACCAGCTTGACGCGCGGATCGGTCTTGATCAGGGTGAAGGCTTCCTGCGGCGTGACGGCGCCCGCATAGGGCTGGCCGGGTGCGCGCTCCCTGGCGGCGGCCAGGATTTCCTCGCTTGTGCTCATGGTCGTTTTCCTATCGTTGGTCGTGCTCGCACAAATGGTGCATCATGCATCAAGTTGGTGCATACTGCCGCACTTGCACCAGGCTGGTGCGTATGGATGAGCTCACAGCGAGCCTGCATCAAGTTTGTGCACCGCACCGGTGGTCGATTTTAAGGGGCAAATCGCAGGCGGTCCAAGGACAGATTGCTTATTTGCTCATGGTCAAGTGCTGGCACAGTTTTCGCTTTAACGGAGATGTGCCTGTCGCACGCCCCGTTGGCGTCACCGACACCCCTTTTTCAATCAGGAGAATACGAATGGCAAGGACCGCCGCAGATGTAATGCAGATGCTGAAGGATAACGAAGTCAAGTTCGTCGATTTGCGTTTCGCCGATACCCGCGGCAAAGAGCAGCACGTGACCGTTCCCATCTCGCATTTTGACGAAGACAAGTTCGAATCCGGCCACGCCTTCGACGGCTCGTCGATCGCCGGCTGGAAGGGCATCGAAGCATCGGACATGCTGCTGATCCCGGACCCGGCCACCGCCAACATCGACCCGTTCATGGAAGAGACCACCGTCTTCATGCAGTGCGACGTGATCGAACCGTCGGACGGCAAGGGCTATGACCGCGATCCGCGTTCGATCGCCAAGCGCGCCGAAGCCTACCTGAAGTCCTCGGGCGTGGGCGACACCGCCTTCTTCGGCCCGGAACCGGAATTCTTCATCTTCGACTCGGTCCACTGGAAGATCGACATGTCGGGCTCGATGGTCAAGATCAGCTCGGAAGAAGCGTCCTGGTCGACCGACAAGGAATTCGAAGGCGGCAACAGCGGCCACCGTCCGACCGTCAAGGGCGGCTACTTCCCGGTCCCGCCGGTCGACAGCTTCCAGGACATGCGCTCGGAAATGTGCCTGATCCTCGAATCGCTGGGCATCCCGGTCGAAGTGCACCACCATGAAGTGGCCGGCGCCGGCCAGAACGAAATCGGCACCCGCTTCTCGACCCTGGTCGAGCGCGCCGACTGGACCCAGAACATGAAGTACGTGATCTGGAACGTCGCCCACAGCTACGGCAAGACCGCCACCTTCATGCCGAAGCCGATGAACGGCGACAACGGCTCGGGCATGCACGTGCACCAGTCGATCTGGAAGGACGGCAAGAACCTGTTCGCCGGCGACGGCTATGCCGGCCTGTCGGAAACCGCCCTGTACTACATCGGCGGCATCATCAAGCACGCCAAGGCCCTGAACGCGATCACCAACCCGGGCACCAACTCGTACAAGCGCCTGGTGCCGGGCTACGAAGCCCCGGTCAAGCTGGCTTACTCGGCCCGCAACCGTTCGGCCTCGATCCGCATCCCGCACGTGGCGAACCCGAAAGGCCGCCGTGTCGAAGTGCGCTTCCCGGACCCGCTGGCCAACGTCTACCTGTGCTTCGCCGCACTGCTGATGGCCGGCCTGGATGGTATCCAGAACAAGATCCACCCGGGCGAAGCCGCGAGCAAGGACCTGTACCACCTGCCGCCGGAAGAAGACAAGCTGATCCCGACCGTGTGCTCGTCGCTGGAAGAAGCCCTGGACGCCCTGGACAAGGACCGCGAGTTCCTGACCCGCGGCGGCGTGTTCAGCGACAGCATGATCGACGCCTACCTCGAGCTGAAGATGCAGGAAGTGCAGCGTCTGCGCATGACCCCGCACCCGGCCGAATTCGACATGTACTACTCGTCGTAATCTCTCGACAAGCTGTATCCATGCGGTAACAAAAACGCGGGGAAAGCCGGCCGGCTGCCCCGCGTTTTTCTTTGGATGCGGTATAGTCGGTGGATTCCCCAACCAGGCACACCGTGCCGACTGACCTGATGCGAATGACAAGCTCTGCCGTTTGCCTGCGCCTGGCCGGCATCTACCTGACGCTCGCGCTGGCCGTCCCGGCCTTCGCCCAATCCGTGGTCTACCGCTGCGTCGACAAGGAAGGCCGCGTGCTGTACACCGATACCAATACCGGCAGCTGCAAGGTGGTCGACTCGATCGTCTCCGGCGCCATCTCGACGCCGGCACCGACCCGCGCCCCGGCGGTGGGCATGCGCCAGGGCGCCGCCCGTCCGCCGGCCGCGGCCGCCAGCCCGGCGAATTTCCCGCGCGTCGACAACGCCACCCAGCGCGCCCGCGACGACGACCGCCGCGCCATCCTCGACGAGGAACTGCGCGCCGAAGAAAAGAAGCTGGCCGACCTCAAGCGCGACTTCAACAACGGCGAACCCGAACGCCAGGGCAACGAGCGCAACTACGCCAAGTACCAGGAGCGCGTGGCCCAGATGCGCGAGGACATCGGCCGCGCCGAAAAGAACATCGAAGCGATCAAGCGCGAGATCGCCAATATCCGCTGACCCAATTTCCGCTGACATGACGCCGAACCACGAGCGCTTCGCCGGTCTCGACCTGCTCGCATCGAGCGTGCTGGTGACCGATGCCGCCGGCCTGGTGCGCTACGCGAACCCCGCCGCCGAGCACCTGCTCGAGGTGTCGGTGAAATCGCTGTCGCGCCAGACCCTGGCGGAACTCTTCACCAACGGCGAGGAGCTCGATGCGCTGTGCCGCCAGGCGCGGGCGCACAAGTACGCCGACCTGCGCCAGGACCTGACCCTGCAGCGCGGCGGGCGCGAGCCCCTGCACGTGCACGTGATCGTCAGCGCCGCCGGCGAAGAGGAAGTGATGGTCGAGCTGCGCGAGAACGTCCAGCAGCTCAAGCTCGACCGCGAGGAACGCATCCTCGACCAGAGCCAGGCCAACAAGGAACTGATCCGCAACCTGGCGCACGAGATCAAGAACCCGCTGGGCGGCATCCGCGGCGCGGCCCAGCTGCTCGAACTCGAACTGCCGGACCCCTCGCTGCGCGAATACACCCAGGTCATCATCAAGGAAGCCGACCGCCTGCAGACCCTGGTCGACCGCCTGCTGGCGCCGCACCGCCGCCCCCACATCGTCGGCGACGTCAACATCCACGAAGTCTGCGAGCGGGTGCGCAGCCTGGTGCTGGCCGAATTCCCGTCCGGCCTGGCGATCCGCCGCGACTACGACGCCTCGATTCCCGAGTTCCGCGGCGACAAGGAACAGCTGATCCAGGCCGTGCTGAACATCGTCCACAACGCCGCCCAGGCCCTGCGCGAGCGGATTGCCGCGGGCGACGCCGAGATCGTGCTGCGCACCAGGGTGGCGCGCCAGGTCACCCTGGCCAAGGTTCGTTACGGGCTGGCATTAGACTTGCATATCATCGACAATGGACCGGGCATCGCCCCCGATATCCGCGACCGCATCTTCTATCCGCTCGTCTCCGGGCGCGACGGCGGCAGCGGTCTCGGGCTGACGCTGGCGCAGACCTTCGTGCAACAGCACCTGGGGCTGATCGAGTGCGAAAGCCGGCCTGGACTGACGGATTTCCGCATCCTGATCCCGCTGCCATAAGCGCCGGGATGGTGCGGCCGCGGTCCAACGATGGATGTACTTATGCGGGAAGCACTGAACCAATGAAACCAATCTGGATTGTCGACGACGATGCATCGATCCGCTGGGTGCTGGAAAAAGCCCTGGCGCGCGAGAACCTCGCAACCCGGAGCTTCGCCAGCGGACGCGAGGCGCTGGCCGCCTTCGAGGACGATACGCCCCAAGTCCTGGTCTCGGACATCCGCATGCCGGGCGAATCCGGCCTCGACCTGCTGGCCGCCGTCAAGGAAAAGCATCCCGGCCTGCCGGTGATCGTCATCACCGCCTTCTCCGACCTCGATTCCGCGGTCGCTTCCTTCCAGGGCGGCGCCTTCGAATACCTGGCCAAGCCCTTCGACATCGACAAGGCGGTCGCCCTGATCCGCCGCGCCCTCGAGGAAAGCCTGCGCGAAGCCAGCGTCGAGACCGTGCCCAGCGAGACCCCCGAGATCCTCGGCCAGGCGCCGGCGATGCAGGAAGTATTCCGCGCCATCGGCCGCCTGTCGCAATCGAACGTGACGGTGCTGATCACGGGAGAGTCGGGCACCGGCAAGGAGCTGGTCGCGCGCGCCCTGCACAAGCACAGCCCGCGCGCTTCCCAGCCTTTCATCGCCCTCAACACGGCGGCGATCCCGAAGGACCTGCTGGAATCCGAACTGTTCGGCCACGAGCGCGGCGCCTTCACCGGCGCCCAGGCGATGCGGCGCGGCCGCTTCGAGCAGGCCGAGAACGGCACCCTGTTCCTCGATGAAATCGGCGACATGCCCTTCGACCTGCAGACCCGCCTGCTGCGGGTGCTGTCCGACGGCCACTTTTACCGCGTGGGCGGGCACCAGCCGGTCAAGGCGAACGTGCGCGTGATCGCCGCCACCCACCAGAACCTGGAACAGCGCGTGCGCGACGGCCTGTTCCGCGAAGACCTGTACCACCGCCTGAACGTGATCCGGCTGCGCCTGCCCTCGCTGCGCGAGCGGCGCGAAGACATCCCCATCCTGGTGCGCCACTTCCTGGTGCAGAGCGCACGCCAGCTGGGCGTCGAACCCAAGCGCCTGAGCGAAGAGGCGCAGCGCTTCCTCTCCAGCCTCGACCTGCCGGGCAATGTGCGCCAGCTGGAAAACCTGTGCAACTGGATCACCGTGATGGCGCCCGGCCAGACCGTCGAGGTCAAGGACCTGCCGCGCGACCTGACCACCCAGGCCCAGGCGCTGCCGGCGGCGGCCATGGCGCCGCTGGTGGCGATGCCGGCGCCGTCGGCGAGCCCCTTGCACGGCGGCGTGGACGGCAACGGCATCCCGCCGGCGATGACGGCAGGCGTGCCGGCCGCCGCCGACGGCTGGATCGGCCTGCTCGAACTGCAGGCCGCGCGCATGCTGTCCGACGGCCAGGTCGAGGTGATGGACGTGCTGGGCAAGCAGTTCGAAACGGCCCTGATCCGCACGGCGCTCAAGCACACGCATGGCCGCAAGAACGATGCGGCGATCCGGCTGGGGATCGGGCGCAATACGATTACGCGGAAGATTGCGGAACTGGGGATCGACGGGGCGAAGGACGAATAAGGTCCGGGGGACCTTATTCGAAAGGTCCGGGGGACCTTTTTCGAAAGGTCGGGGGGACCTTATTCGAAAGGTCCGGGGGACCTTTTTCGAAAGGTCGGGGGGACCTTATTCGAAAGGTCGGGGGGACCTTATTCGAAAGGTCCGGGGGACCTTATTCGAAAATGCACCACCACCGTCGTTCCCGGGCAGCCGGGTAGGGTGGGCACGCCGTGCCCACGAGTGACGTTCGCATATCGCCTGCGTCCGCGTGGGCGCGGGAGCGCCCACCCTGCGTGTTAGACTATCGGCATGCTGATCAACTGCGTCGCCTACCAGGAAGGTAAAAAACTCTCCGACATCCCCGTCGAGGACATCAGTGATTATCTGGAGCGCCCCGGCTGCTTCGTCTGGGTCGCGCTGCGCGATGCCACCGACGCCGAGATGGTGCAGATGAAGGAAGAGTTCGGCCTGCACGAGCTGGCGGTCGAGGATGCCGCGCGCGGCCACCAGCGGCCCAAGATCGAGGAATACGGCGACAGCCTGTTCACCATCGTGCACACGGTCGACCTCGAGGGCGACGCCCTGGTCACCGGCGAACTCGCGATCTTCGCCGGTCCGAACTACGTGCTGTCGGTGCGGCGCGATGCGGTCAAGGGTTTCCTTGGCGTGCGCGCCCGCGCCGAGCGCGAACCCCACCTGCTGAGCATGGGCTCGTGCTTCGTGATGTATGCGCTGATGGACGCCGTGGTCGACCGTTACTTCCCGGTGGTCGACATGCTCGAATCCGAACTGGAAACCATCGAGGACCGCATCTTCACCCACGGCGCCCAGCGCCAGAACGTCGAGCGCCTGTACCAGCTCAAGCGCAAGGGCCTGGAGCTGCGCCATGCCGTGATCCCGCTGGTGGATGCCGTCGGCTCGCTGCTGGGCGGGCGGGCGCCGGCGCTGGCGGCCGGCGTCCAGGATTACCTGCGCGACGTCCACGACCACCTGATCCGCATCGCCGGCCGCCTCGACAGCATCCGCGACACCATCGCCACCGCGATCCAGGTGAACCTGGCCATGGTCTCGATCGACGAGAGCGAGGTGAACAAGCAGCTGGCCGCCTGGGCCGCCATCTTTGCCGTGTTCACCGCCTTCGCCGGCGTGTGGGGCATGAATTTCAAGTACATGCCCGAGCTCGAATGGAAGTGGGGCTACCCGATGGCGATCGGCGTAATGATTGCAGTTTGTGTCTATTTGTATCGGCGCTTCCGCAAGGCCGGATGGCTGTAAGCCGGGCAAACGTCATGAAAACGTCATGAAAGTGTGAAAAAATCCGGAAGAAGGCGCCTCGAGCGCCTTTTTTTATTGCTATGCAGCAAATGGAACGAACCGTACGTTGTTCAGCAACCTTACAATTGTTACTAAATGTTCTGTTGCGAAAATGTCTTCCGAGCAGTGTAAATATTGACCGATGCTCAAGCCGGCGATCATTATTCAGTCCGCCGACTTGGGCGACCTTGATCTTCCCAAGCCAGCGACATCTCATCATCGTTTGGGAAAACATCCATGTTCAAAGAAAAAACCCTGTCGCGCGCCGTGCGCGTCATGTTCGCCGGCGCCGTTGGCGCAGGCATGTTCGGCCAGGCGCTGGCGCAGGAGTCGGCACAGGAATCCACCAAGCCGATCGCCCGCGTCGAAGTGACCGGCTCCTCGATCAAGCGCGCCGACGTCGAAGGCGCGCTGCCGGTGCAGATGGTCACCGCCGCCGACATCAAGCGCAGCGGCGCCACCAACACCGCCGAACTGCTGACCACCCTGACCTCGAACGCCATGGCCGGCGCGACCAACCAGGCCGAAGGCGCGGGCCTGTCGACCTACGGCATGTCCAGCGCCAGCCTGCGCGGCCTGGGCGCGAGCAAGACCCTGGTGCTGGTCAACGGTCGCCGCCTCGGCAACTACGCCACCGACGGCACCGCCGTCGACGTCAACGCGATTCCGCTGGCCTCGATCGACCACGTCGAAGTCCTGAAGGACGGCGCCTCGGGCGTGTACGGCTCCGATGCGATCGGCGGCGTCATCAACTTCATCACCCGCCAGAACTACCAGGGCGTGGAAGCCACCGGCTACACCAGCGTCAGCCGCTACGGCGGCGGCCAGACCCACAAGGCCAGCCTGCTGGCCGGCTGGGGCGACTTCGACAGCGACCGCTACAACATCACCCTGTCGGCCGACGTGAGCAAGGACGACGCCATCTTCGGCCGCCAGCGCGACTACGCGCGCACCGGCTGGAACAACAATGGCCTGCGCGACGCCAGCGCCACCCCGAGCGGCGCGTACAGCACCTTCGATCCGTCCACCACCCCCAACGCCATGGGCGTGGTCCCGAATTCGCTGAACTCGATCGGCGAGGGCATCGGCCACGGCCTGTCGCAGGCCAACTGCGCAGCCAACGGCAGCGCCTGGGACGCCAACCTCGGCAAATGCCGCTTCGACAGCTCGCCGTACGTGAACCTGGTGCCGGCGGCCAAGCGCGCCAACATCGGCGGCAACTTCCGCTTCAAGCTGAACGACAACGCCGAATTCTTCATGGAAGGCTTCGTGTCGCGCAACGAGACCACGCAGCAGGCGCAGGCTTCGCCGTACAGCGCGTCCTTCCTGTCGACCGACCCGGCCTTCGCGACCAACAACCAGTACCCGGCCATCGTCGTCGCGCCGAACAGCCCGTACTACCCGACCGCTCTCGCGACCGCGGCCGGCGTCAACGGCCAGCCGGTGACCGTCAGCTACCGCGCCTTCGACGGCGGCGACCGCATCGCCAAGGACACCGCGATCGCATCGCACCTGGTGCTGGGCTTCCGTGGCAACGTCAAGGGCTATGACTACGACGTCGCCTACACCCACAACTCGAGCGACGTCACCGAGCGCGCGATCCAGGGCTACCAGCGCCAGACCGAACTGGTCAAGCTGCTGAGCAACAACCCTGACTTCAACCCGCTGGTCCAGTACCAGTCGGCCGACCTGGCGCGCAAGATCTACGGCACCAACTACGTCGGTCCGGTCATGAACGCCGTGCTGCGCAACGACGCCCTGAACGCACGCATCTCGGGCGACCTGGTCCAGCTGCCGGCCGGCATGGTGAAGTTCGCCGTCGGCGCGTCGATGTCCGACGAGAACCTGGCGATCAACCCGAGCGCGGCTTACCAGAGCGGCGACGTGTCGGGCTACGGCGGCGCCCAGCTGCCGCTGTCGGCATCGCGCAATTCGTCGGCAGTGTTCGCGGAAACCATCGTCCCGATCGTGAAGAACCTGGAAGCCGACCTGGCCGTCCGTCACGACCGCTACCCGAACGCCAGCGCCACCAACCCGAAGGTCAGCCTGCGCTGGCAGCCGATCTCGCAGGTGCTGTTGCGCGGCTCCTACGGCAAGGGCTTCCGCGAGCCGTCGCTGCCTGAGCTGATGAACCAGCAGACCATCGGCACCAGCGCCAACCTGACCGACCCGGTCACCGGCCAGTTCGGCCAGTTCAACCAGACCTACGGCGGCAATCCGAAGCTGCAGCCGGAGAAGTCGGAACAGTCCTCGCTGGGCATCGTCGTCGACCCGGTCAAGGGCCTGTCGATCGCCGTCGACTGGTGGAAGATCAACGTGAACAACCTGGTGACCACGCTGTCGCCGTCGTTCACGCTGGGCCAGGCGGCTGCCGGCAACCCGGCCTACACCGGCCTGGTGACCCGTGATTCCGCAGGCAACATCACCAACATCGTCGGCACCAACATCAACGCCGGCAGCGTGAAGACCGAAGGCGTCGACCTCGACCTGCGCTGGGCACTGCTGAAGAGCCCGACCTACGGTAACTTCAACCTGCGCCTGAACGGTACCTACACCTCGAAGTACGACCTGACCCTGGCCGACGGCACCGTGCAGCGCAGCGTCGCCGCCACCATCGACAAGGACGGCAACGTGCTGAGCGCAGTCTCCAACGGCGGCATCATCTTCCGCTGGAGGGATCAGCTGACCCTGGACTGGAAGTACAAGAAGTTCGGCCTGGCGCTGACCAACAACTTCCAGTCGGGCTACTGGGATGCGGCCCGCGCGGACGCGGACCTGCCGATCGCCCAGCACGTCGGCGCCTTCTCGACCTGGGATCTGCAGGGTACCTACGGCGGCATCAAGAACCTGACCCTGACCGCAGGCGTCAAGAACCTGTTCAACCGCAAGCCGACCGAAGTCATCACTGGTGGTTCCTACTTCCAGACCGGCTACGATCCGACCTGGTACGATCCGCATGGCCAGACCGGTTACGTGAGCGCGACCTACCAGTTCTAACACTGGCCATCGTGTAAACGACGAAACCCGCCGCATGCAGATGCGGCGGGTTTTTTATTGGCGCTGTTCGCGCCAAGTGTGGAATCTTTTTTGCAAGCTCCCGGTCCAACGTCGACCAGAACCGTTGACGGAGGCCTTATGCAAGCACGGCAGTTCGAACAGTTCCTGCAACGCCTCACCAGCTTGACCCGGCGGCAACGCGCCCGCGTGCTCGAACTGCTGCAATCGGCAGCCGGCCTCGATCGCGTACTTGAGATCGTCGAACAGCCCGCTGCACCACTCTGTTGCCCGCATTGCCAGGCCAGCAAACCCTATCGTCACGGTCACGCACATGGACTGCAGCGCTACCACTGCCGCAGTTGCCGTCGCACCTTCAACCTGCTCAGCGGGACGCCGCTGGCCCGGCTGCGCTACAAAGGGCACTGGCTCGACTACCTCGGCGGCATGCTCGACTCCCACAGCGTGCGCCGCGCGGCGCGCGAGATCGGCGTGGCCAGTGCGACCAGTTTTCGCTGGCGTCACCGCTTCCTGGCCTTGAGCAAGGATGACCGCCCGCAGCGCTTGAGCGGTATCGCCGAAGCCGATGAGATGTATGTGTTCGAATCGCACAAGGGTTCCAGAAGCCTCGACCGTCCACCACGAAAGCGTGGCGGCAAGGCGACGAAGCGTGGGATCTCGAACGAGCAGGTGTGCATCCTCGTGGCACGCGATCGCAGCGGCCGGACCATCGACGCCGTGACCGGCAAGGGAAGCGTCAGCAAGCGTCAGCTAGTAGAGCACCTGGGGCCAAGGCTGGAACGCGACGTGCTGCTGGTGACCGACAGCCACGCGGCCTATCCGGCATTCGCGCGGGAGCTCGGGATCTCACATGAGGCCATCAACGCGAGCGCCGGCGAACGAAGGCGCGGTGCGCTGCACACCCAGAATGTGAACGCGTATCACAGCCGGATGCGCGCCTGGCTGCTGCCATTTCGCGGCGTCGCGAGCCGTTACCTGGGCCATTACTTCGGCTGGCGCTGGGCGCTGGATGGGCAGCGGATCGCTAGCCCCGAGGCCTTTTTGAGAGCGGCGCTGGGCAGGTTCAACACCTAGCGCGAACAGCGCCTTTTTATTTGAAGATCTTCTTCGGCAGCATGGCATGCACGCCGACGTTGCCGTCCACCAGCTGGGTGATCTCCATGTCGACCGCCACGCTGGACAGCATGTAGGCGTCGTCGCGCGACAGCTTCTTTTCCTCCACCAGGAACGCGATCATGTCGCGCAGCGCCAGGGTGGTCGCTTCCTTCAGGTCCTTCGAGAAGCCCATCGAGATGTAGTGGGTCGGCGTTTCGGCGCGCGGCCAGATCAGGCGGCGGTCCTTGTGCACCACGAAGCGGAAGGTTCCCGACAGATAGGTCTCCAGCGCGGTGATGTCGACCTCGCCGTTGCCCTGCGCCGCGTGGCCGTCGCCGGCCTGGAACAGCGCGCCCTTCGCCGCCACCGGGATGTACAGGGTGGTGCCGGCCACCAGCTCCTTGTTGTCCAGGTTACCGGCGTGGACGAAAGGCGGCGCGGTGTCGATCTTGCCGCCGGCGGGCGCCACGCCCATGCTGCCGAAGAAGGGACGCAGCGGGATCTCGATGCCGGGCGCGAAATGGCCGATCATCTTCCTGCGGTCGAGCGGGACCACCTTGTAGCGGCCATAGGGATACTCGGTCGGCAGGAAGCCGGAACCGACGCCGAACACATTGCAGGCGAAATCGGCGTCCAGGTCGACTTTCAGGATCTGCACCTCGAGCACGTCGCCGGGTTCCGCTTCCGCGATCGCCACCGGCCCGGTCAGGATATGCCCGCCCGGGCCCTTTTCCTTGACCTCGCTGTAGATGGGGGCCGTGTAGGGCGGGATGTCTTCCGGCCTGACCCCGTTGGCGATCATGCGCTCGGGCGAGCCGCAGGTCGACAGGGCCTGCATGCGGACCGTGTCGCCGGAGTGGACGGTGAGGACGGGTTTCGATTGGCCCGAGTAGTAGCCCCAGGCCACCGTTTGCGGCGTGGCAGGCAGGGTGTATTCGGCGGCGAAGACGGCGGGGCCGGAGGCCAGGAACAGGCAGGTCGAGAGGAGGGCGGTGCGCATGGGACTGTGGTCGAAGTGGCAGCCAGCCTAGTCTACACGCTTGGTGTTTGCGTGGGCACGGTGTGCCCACCCTACGATGCTGTGGTGTGCGTAGGGTGGGCTCTCCGAGCCCACGCACGCTCAGCGAAGCCGGTCAGTCCGACGCGCTGGCCGCGGTCGCGCCGCAGGCAAGGATGACCAGTGCGATCCCGATCCACTGGCCGGGGGCGAGCCGCTCGCCCAGCACCACGAAGCCGGCCAGCGCGGCCACTGCCGGCGAGGAGCTGACCAGGATGCCGAACACCCGCCGCGGCAGCCGGCGCAGCGCGATCATCTCCAGCGTGTACGGGGCGGCCGAGGACAGCACCGCCACCGCCAGGCCGGCTGCCAGCACGAAGGGCGAGAGCAGGGCGCTGCCGGCATAGTGGGCGCCGATCGGCACGATGAAGAGGCTGGCCGCCAGCATGCCCCAGGCGACGATGCCGGAACCGCCGGCCTGGGAGGCGCGCTTGCCGAACACGATGTACATCGCCCAGCAGAAGGCGGCGCCGGCCGCGTAGGCGATGCCGACCGGGTCGAGGGCGCCGCTGGAGCCGCGCAGCGGCAGCAGCAGCCACAGGCCGAATCCGGCGCAGGCCACCCACCCGAAGTCGCGCGCGCGGCGCGAGGACAGCAGCACCACGGCGAGCGGTCCCATCACCTCGATCGAGACCGCGATGCCGATCGGGATGCGCGAGAACGCATGGTAGATCAGCAGGTTCATGGAGCCGAGCGCCAGGCCGTACAGCAGCAGCCAGGGAAGGTCGGCGCGCGAGGGCAGGGCGCGCCAGGGCCGGGTGAATCCCGCCAGCAGCAGGGCCGACAGGCCGACGCGCAGCGCGACCACGCCCTCGGCACCGACCAGCGGGAACAGGTGCTTGGCGAAGGCCGCGCCGGCGTAGGTCGAGACCATCGCCGCGCCGATCGCCAGTACCGGGATGGCGGCGTCCCTGCTCGCGGACGCCACGCTCAGCCGGCCATCGACAGGGCGACCGCTTCCGCGACCCGGATGCCGTCCACCGCGGCCGACATGATGCCGCCCGCGTAGCCGGCGCCTTCGCCGGCCGGATACAGGCCGCGGGTGTTCAGGCTCTGCAGGTTGTCGTCGTGGCGCTTGATGCGGATCGGCGAGGAGGTGCGGGTCTCGACCCCGGTCAGCACCGCGTCTTCCTTGTAGTAGCCCTTGATCTGCTTGTCGAAGGCGACGAAGGCTTCGCGCAGGGCGACGGTGGCGTAGTCGGGCAGGGCGGTGGCGAGGTCGGTCAGGTGCACGGCCGGCTTGAAGGACGGGACCACCGAACCGAACTCGGTGGAAGCGACGCCGCGCACGAAGTCGCCCATCAGCTGGCCCGGGGCGTCGTAGTTGCCGCCGCCGAGGACGAAGGCGCGCGATTCCAGCTCGCGCTGGAAGGCGATGCCGGCCAGCGGGTGGCCCGGATAGTCTTCCGGCGTGATGCCGACCACGATCGCGCTGTTGGCGTTGCGCTCTGCGCGCGAGTACTGGCTCATGCCGTTGGTGACCACGCGGCCCTCTTCCGACGACGCGGCGACCACCGTGCCGCCCGGGCACATGCAGAAGCTGTACACGCTGCGGCCGTTGGAGGCGTGGTGCACGATCTTGTAGTCGGCCGCGCCGAGGATCTTGTTGCCGGCGTTCGGGCCGAAGCGGCAGGCGTCGATCAGCGATTGCGGGTGCTCGACGCGGAAGCCGATCGAGAACGGCTTTGCTTCTATATAGACGCCGCGGTCGTACAGCATCTGGAAGGTGTCGCGCGCGCTGTGGCCGATCGCCATCACCAGGTGGCGGGTCGGGATTTCCTCGCCCGAGGCCAGGCGCACGCCGACCACCTGGCGGTTGTCGCCTTCGCCTTCGATCAGCACGTCTTCCAGGCGGGTCTCGAAGCGGATCTCGCCGCCCAGCGACAGGATCTCGGCGCGCATTTGTTCCACCATCTTGACCAGGCGGAAGGTGCCGATGTGGGGCTTGCTGACGTACAGGATCTCTTCCGGCGCGCCCGACTTCACGAACTCGGACAGGACCTTGCGGCCATAGTGCTTCGGATCCTTGATCTGGCTGTACAGCTTGCCGTCCGAGAAGGTGCCGGCGCCGCCTTCGCCGAACTGCACGTTCGACTCGGTGTTCAGCTTGCGCTTGCGCCAGAAGCCGAAGGTGTCGACGGTGCGCTCGCGCACGACCTTGCCGCGCTCCAGGACGATCGGGTTCAGGCCCATCTGGGCCAGGATCAGCGCCACGAACAGGCCGCAGGGGCCCATGCCGACCACGATCGGGCGCGGTGTGCCCGGAGCCGGTTTGCCGGCCTGGACGAATTTGTAGCCGGTGTCGGGGGCGGGCATGACCTGGCGGTCGTCGCGCATGCGGGCCAGTACCTGTGCCTCGTCCTTCACCTCCACGTCCAGCGCATAGATCAGCACGATGGCGCTGCGCTTGCGCGCGTCGTAGCTGCGCTTGAACACGGTGAAGTCGATCAGTTCGTCTTCACCGATGCCGAGGCGCTTCAGCACGGCCTGGCGCAGTTGGGGCTCGGTATGGTCGAGGGGAAGTTTTAATTCGGCAATTCTCAACATGGTAGGGGTCGTCGCTAGCAAACGCTTGGTCGGTTCAACCTTCTATTGTAACCCGCCGGGGCCGGCGGCAAGAATGCCTCGTCCGCATTGTCCGTTTTCCATGCCTTGCCGGAGTCGGGCGCCATGTCTGTTGCATGTCCGCCGCATGTCCGCCGCATGTCCGCGACGTTGCACCGGCCCAACATTTGACAAGTTCCAGACAAAATTCTTGAATGCACCATAACGGTGCATTATTTCTTGATATAAGAATTTTGTATATACAAATACCGCGCTGCAATAAACTCAAGACGCATGGTATTGACGCATATGTATATGTATTGACTTGATTTTATTGAGGTTTTTTCAAGCGTACGGATGCTTGGGGTAGTCGGAAACGATTGTCTTGCTGCGCCACACAATTGTGCATATCGGGACGCCCTTTTTCGGTGCACGGTTTTTTTGTAATTACGCGGCGCACATCAAGCAATTTTCGGCAATTGACAGTTGCAGAATCGCCATGTTTCTATGTGTGTACATATCCTTAACGAAAGAAGGATACGGCCTTCGCTTGCGGGCGAATTAGAGAGAGAAGTTTTCGATCTGGCTAGTTGAGTGATTCAAAACGTACTACCCATAATAGGAAATCACATGCTTAAGAAAACAGTTTTAGTACATGCGTTGACGCTGGCATTCAGTGGCGCCGCGCTGACCGTCGCCGTGATGGAGCCGGCAATGGCGCAGTCGAACGCCACCGGCAGCATCTACGGCCGCACCACGGCCGGCAGCGACGTCAAAGTATTGATCGAAAATCCTGCGACCGGCCTGCGCCGTGTCCTGGTCCCGGACGCCCAGGGCCGCTTCCAGGCAACCGCACTGCCGCCGGGCACCTATAAGGTTTCCCAGATGCGCGGCGACACCGTGGTGTCGTCGGTCGACGTCGACGCCAGCGTCGGCTCGAACGCGGAAGCCGTCTTCGCGCCGGCCGCCGGCGTGCAGACCGTCCAGATCACCGGCCAGCGCCGCACCATCGACGTCACCAGCACCAGCGGCGGCGCGACCTTCAACGCGCGCCAGCTGGCGGCACTGCCGATCGCCCGCAACATCAACGCCATCATCCAGCTGGCCCCGAACACCACCCGCGTCGACTCCCGCTTCTCCGGCGGCGCTTCGATGGGCGGCGGCGCTGCGTCGGAAAACTCGTACTACATCAACGGCTTCCCGGTCACCAACCCGCTGACCGGCCTGGGTGCGTCCCAGCTGCCTTACGGCGCAATCGCCGAGGCGCAGGTGCTCACCGGCGGCTTCGGTGCCGAATTCGGCCGTTCGGTCGGCGGCGTGCTGAACATCATCACCAAGAGCGGCACCAATACCTGGGAGGCCGGTGCGATGGTGACCTGGGAGCCGGAAGGCCTGCGCGCCCGCGAGAAGGACATCTACTACGGCAATACGCACCAGACCTATAACGCGGCAACCGACGGCACCATCCGTTTCTACCAGCACGACAACACCCAGACGCAGAAGACCTACGGCGCCTATGTCGGCGGTCCGATCATCAAGGACAAGCTGTTCATGTTCGTGTCGGCCGAATACAACGACCGCCAGCGCGGCTACGTCAACCTGGAGCGCATCTCGCCGTCGATGGCCAACAACGGCTGGCGCGACGACGACAAGAAGGTCAAGCGCTGGATGGGCAAGCTCGACTGGAACATCACCGACGACCACCGCCTCGAGTACACCAATATCGGCGATACGCCCGAGCGCAACCTGACCGACAGCGGCTTCGACTTCGCGAACAAGAAACGCACTGGCAACGTCACCTCGCAGCAGACCCTGAACAACGTCAACGACAACGGTGCCGTGGTCAACATGGGCAAGTACACCGGCAACATCACCCAGGACTTCACGGTGACCGCGCTGTACGGCCGTTCGGTGTCGAAGCACGAGAACGATTTCGTCGGCTATAACCCGAACGTGTTCTCGACCACCTCCGACCCGTCGGTGCGCGCGCCGGGCCTGAACTACACCAACCCGCAGGTCATTGCCGGCAACATCCTGGCGCCGGGCTCCAAGGACATCGTCAAGAACGGCCGTCTGGACCTCGAGTATCGCCTGGGCGAGCACACCCTGCGCGGCGGTTTCGACCAGTCGAAGATCTCGTCGCTGAAGGCCGGTGAATTCAAGGCCGGCGGCGGTACCTGGATCTACTACCGTACCGACACCCCGAACGCACCGGTCGACGTGACCGGCGGCACCATGCCGGCGCCGGCGACCGGCGGCGGCCTGGGCACCCAGGGCTACTACGTGGCCAAGGACCTGTTCTCGACCGTGACCGACTCCTTCAGCGAGCAGAGCGCGCTGTACCTGGAAGACAAGTGGCAGGTCACCAAGGACGTGCTGCTGACCCTGGGCGTGCGCAGCGAGTCGTTCAAGAACCAGAACGACGCGCACGTGACCTTCCTGGAGATGAAGAACCAGATCCAGCCGCGTATCGCCGCTGCCTGGGACGTCTATGGCGACGCCAGCCTGAAGGTCTACGGTACCCTGGGCCGTTACTCGGTGCCGATCCCGACCCACATCTCGGTGCGCGGCGCCGGCCGTTCGACCTTCACCGACCAGTACTTCACCTACACCGGCGTGGACGCCAACGGCGCCCCGACCGGCCTGGTGCAGCTGACCCCGCCGCTCTCTGGCAACAACGAGTACGGCCAGGACAAGGTCACCGCGACCCTCGCCGCCCTCGACATGAAACCGTCCTACCAGGACGAGATCAGCCTGGGCTTCGAGCGCGCCTGGTCGCCGAACCTGAACTTCGGTGCCAAGGCCACCTACCGCAAGCTGGGCGCGACCATCGACGACTTCTGCGACGTGCGTCCGTTCGAGCGCTATGCGAAGGCCAACAACATCGCGATCACCAACCCGCTGTGGGGCAACACTTGCCAGAGCTTCAACCCGGGCGAGGACAATGTCTTCATGGTGGACTTCTCGGGCGATACCTCGAAGCTGACCCGCGTTCCGCTGAAGGCCTCCGACATGGGCTTCGACAAGGCGAAGCGCACCTATGCCGCCCTGGACCTGTTCGCCGAGCACCCGTACCGCAACGGCTGGTACGGCAAGATGACCTATACCTGGTCGCGCAACAAGGGTAATACCGAAGGCCAGGTGAAGTCGGACAACGCCCAGACCGACGTGTCGGCGACCTCGACCTGGGACTATCCGGAGCTGATGGTCGGCTCCTATGGTTTCCTGCCGAACGACCGTACCCACCAGATCAAGGCCTACGGTTTCTATGACGTGACCAAGGAATGGACCGCCGGTGCGAACTTCCTGGCAGCATCGGGCCGTCCGCGCAGCTGTATCGGTACCTCGGCACAGCCGGGCGACTCGCCGAACTACGCCAACCAGTCCTTCTGGTGCCTGGGTTCGGACGTGCCGCACAACACGGTCCACCAGCGTGGCAGCATCGGCCGCCTGCCGTGGGATATCAACCTGGACCTGAACATGGCCTACAAGCCTGACTTCCTGCCGGGTCTGCAGGCGCGCGTCGACCTGTTCAACGTGTTCAACAAGCAGACCGTGCAGAACGTGGAAGAGCGCTACAACAGCGGCAATCGTATCCGCAACACCTACGAGACCCCGCTGAGCTACACCCAGCCGCGTTCGGTGCGCCTGACCGTGTCCTACGACAAGAAGTTCTGATCAGCCGAGCCTGAAGCAAAAATGCCCCGGTTCGCCGGGGCATTTTTTTGTTTGTTGCATCAATCAGACATGTCAATTGCATAATTTGTATATGCAAGGTGCATGATTTTTACATTGGGTTTGCCGAATTTGCTTCGGTGAAGTGCGCCTGGCGCACCAGATTGTTGCGCCGCATGGGGCGCAATACGGAACAGTGGGTCTGTAATTCTTGCTAACTTCGGCGATCTTTACCCGAACATTGCAAAAAATCAAATCACGGAGATGAAGCGGCTCGACCGGCATACTGCGACGCAGCATGCTGGCGATATGGATTTGCACCCAATCGGTGCATTAAATTTCAGCTGTGGCAATGCGATGTCAATACGTAAAGAAAATTGACATTGAAAGAATGCATATGCTTTTATGGCAAAACATTATCTTTGTGCACCAAAGAAATGGGCGCCCTATTTTGATCCCTATAAATACAGGTGTCAATACAAAGTGGGTAGGGGCCGTGATTTAAAAAGAAACGGTCTACAAGACTGTTGGAATCGAAAATAAAGGAATCACATGTTGAAGAAATCAGTATTAGTTCACGCGCTTGCACTGGCTTTTGGAGGAGTTGCTTTGACCGCTGCCGTGGTCGAGCCGGCAATGGCGCAGTCGAACGCGTCGGGTACCGTCTACGGCAAGGTTGCTGCCGGCCAGGGCGATACGATCGTCCTGAAAAGCCAGGACACCAACCAGACCCGTAGCTCGAGCATCGACGCCAACGGCAACTTCCGCGTCACTAGCCTTCCGATCGGCACCTATACCGCAACCCTGATGAAGGGCGGTAACGCCGTCGGCACGACCCAGGTGGACGTCCTGGCAGGCCTGGGCGCTGAAGCCGTCTTCACCAGCGGCGCCGTGCAAACGGTGCAGGTGAGCGGCCGCCGTACCCGTATCGACGTGTCGAGCTCGGTCAACGGCGCAACCTTCACCGCGCGTGAACTGGACAAGCTGCCGATCGCCCGCAACGTCGACGCCATCATCCAGCTGGCCCCGAACACCACCCGCGGCGACCCGAGCTATCCTGCCGGCGCCAGCGTTGCCGGCGGCGCAGCCAGCGAGAACGCCTTCTTCATCAACGGCATGACGGTGACCAACCCGCTGACCGGCATGGGCTCGATGGAGCTGCCGTTCGGCGCGATCGCCCAGGCCCAGGTCCTGACCGGCGGCTACGGCGTCGAATTCGGCCGTTCGCTCGGCGGCGTGATCAACATCACCACCAAATCCGGCACCAACACCTGGGAAGCCGGCGCCTACGCGTCGATCGTTCCGTCGTCGACCCGCGCCAAGTACCGCGACCGCTACTACGCCAACACCGGCGCCTTCCCGGCCACCGACGGCACCCTGTACCTGCGCCGTTCGCAGAACGAATCGGAACAGAAGCAGCTGTCGGCTTACGTCGGCGGCCCGCTGATCAAGGACACCCTGTTCGGCTTCGTCTCGCTGGAGCAGACCAAGACCGATACGGGCCAGGTCGCGGGCGCCACCAACGCCACCAACCTGGGCAGCTCGGGCTGGCTCGACACGCAATCCAAGAACAAGCGCTACTACGGCAAGCTGGACTGGAACATCACCGACAACCACCGCCTGGAATTCACCACCATCGGCGACCTGCCGACGTCGGACCAGCAGACCCGTTCCTATGACTACGCGACCGGCGCCGTCGGTTCGGCCGCCACGACGCAGACCCACCAGGAATTCGGCCCGTCGCAGGCCAACGGCGGCAAGTTCAACAGCCTGCGCTACATCGGCAGCATCACCGACGACCTGACCATCAACGGCCTGTACGGCAAGATGAAGTCGGAGCACATCTACCAGCCGAACGGCTACGATCCGACCCTGGCCCAGGTGTCGGCAGCGACCGCCAACCGCTATCCCGGCTTTAACTACACCAGCGGCCAGAAGGTCAGCGGCACCGTGCCGCTGAGCGGCGCGAGCGACGAAGTCGAGTCGAAGCGCCTCGACCTGGAATACAAGCTGGGCGCCCACACCATCCGCGGCGGCTTCGACAACAACAAGATCACGACCAAGGATGCCGGCGTCGGCTATGCCGGCGGCAGCCTCTGGCAATACCAGAAGACGACCAACGTGACCACGCCGCTGGTCGTGTCGGGCGGCGTCCTGCCGCAGCCGCTGAACACCTACGGCGGCATTGCCGCCCAGGGCTACTACGTCCGCAACATCGTCTACCAGACCTACTCGAACGCCTATGCCGGCCAGGACGCCCAGTACCTGGAAGACCGCTGGCAGGTGACCAAGGACGTGCTGGTGACCGCGGGCGTGCGCCGCGAAGGCTTCTACAACGCCAACCAGGATGGCGCCAAGTACATCGAGATGAAGAACCAGTGGCTGCCGCGCCTGAACGTGTCGTGGGACGTGAACGGCGACAGCTCGCTCAAGGTCTACGGCAGCGCCGGCCGCTACACCGTGCCGATCCCGAGCTCGGTGGCCCTGCGCGGCGCCAACGGTTCGAAGTACACCTATGAGTACTTCACCTACACCGGCACCGATGCGAACGGCCTGCCGACCGGCACCACCCGTATCCTCCAGCCGGTGTCGAGCAACAACGAGTTCGGCCAGGCCAAGGATCCGAAGACCGTCGCCGCGCAGAACATGAAGCCGGCCTACCAGGACGAGATCACGCTGGGCATGGACAAACAGCTGACCCCGGACTACACCTTCGGCGTGCTGTTCACCTACCGCAAGCTGCGTTCGACCATCGACGACCTCTGCGATTCGCGTCCGTTCGACGCCTACGCCGCGGCCCACAACATCGACACCTCGAACTACGCCGGCTTCGGTTGCGCCACGTTCAACCCGGGTGAAGACAACGACTTCCTGGTCGACTTTGCAGGCAACAAGAACTACACCAAGGTTCACCTGACCAAGGCCGACCTGGGCTTCGACAAGCCGACGCGTACCTTCGCCGCGCTGGACTTCAGCCTGGAACACCCGTACCGCAACGGCTGGTGGGCGCGCCTGACCTACACCCTGTCGCGCAGCAGGGGCAATACCGAAGGCCAGACCCTGTCGGATACCTCCACCGCCCAGACCGACATCGCCGCGACCCAGACCTGGGACTATCCGGAGCAGATGATCGGCGCCGACGGCCCGCTGCCGAACGAGCGCAAGCACCAGATCAAGGCCTTCGGTTTCTACGACATCACGCCTGAGTGGGGTGTCGGCGGTAACCTGCTGCTGGCATCGGGCCGTCCGCGTTCGTGCTTCGGTACCGACCCGCTGGGCCGTGGCCCGAACTACGGCGGCGCCGCGCACTACTGCTTCGGCGAAACCGCCGAAACCAACGTGCTGTCGCCGCGTGGCGCGCTGGGCACCCTGCCTTGGGAAAAGACGCTCGACCTGAACCTGACCTACAAGCCGAAGTTCCTGCAAGGCCTGCAGCTGCGTTGGGACGTGTATAACGTCTTCAACAGCCAGACGATCAGCAAGGTCAACGAAGTCTACAACGGCGACACCGAGCGCCTGGCGACCTACGAAATGCCGATCGGCTTCAGCGCTCCGCGTTCGATGAAGTTCAGCGCCGAGTACAACTACAAGTTCAAGTAATTGAAAATGTAGCTTCGGGGTCGTAGCCCGATCAAGCAAAGCCCACGGTTCGCCGTGGGCTTTTTTCGTTTCTATATATTAGATGCCGCCCCAGTGCGCGGCCAGCGCCGCCAGCGCCGCCAGTCCGGCGGTCTCGGTGCGCAGCACCCGCGGCCCCATCGACAGCGCCAGCGCGCCCCGTGCCAGCGCCGCTTCCTCTTCCTCCGCACTGAAACCGCCCTCGGGGCCGATCAGGAAGGTGACGGCCTGCGGCGCGGTGACGCGCGCCCAGCCGGCCAGCGATTGCGTCGCCCGCGGCGACAGCAGGATCCGCGGCTGGTCCGACGGCTGCGCGATATAGCGCCCGAAATCCTGCAGCGGCGCCAGCTGTGCCAGCCGGTTGCGCCCGCACTGCTCGGACGCGGCCACGATCACGCCTTCCCAGTGCGCCTGGCGCTTCTCCGCACGATCGCCCGACAGTTTCACCACCGAGCGCGCCGCCGCCAGCGGCTGGATCGCGGCCACGCCCAGTTCGACCGCCTTCTCGACGATCCAGTCCATCTTGTTGCTGCCCTCGGGCAGGCCCTGGGCCAGGGTGACGGGGTAGGGGAGTTCGACGTCGATGTCCTCGAAGGCGAGGACGTCCGCGCTGGCACGCCGCTTGCCGATCTCGCGCAGGCGCGCGCGAACCTGGCCGCCTTCGCCGTTGAACAGCACCACCTCGTCCCCTGGCTGCTGGCGCACGACGTGCAGGTGGTGGGCGACGGCGTCCGGCAGGTCGACGATCGCGCCTTCGATGAGCGGCTGGGGGCAGTAGAAACGTGGCATGAACGGCAAGCTCTCCATATAAGAAGTCGGCATTTTAAGGCTTCGCCATCATGCTCTGGTAAAATACGCGGTTAAGGCCAGCAGTAATGCCGCACAGCGCCACCGCTTTTCTATCCTCAGACTTACCACATCCATCCATGAAACCAGTTCAAACCACCACCCTGATGGCCAACGCGATCCGTGCGCTGGCGATGGACGCCGTCCAGAAAGCCAATTCCGGCCACCCGGGCATGCCGATGGGCATGGCCGAGATCGCCGTTGCGCTGTGGGACGGCCACTATCGCCACAATCCGGGCAATCCGGGCTGGATGAACCGCGACCGCTTCCTGCTCTCGAACGGCCACGGTTCGATGCTGCACTACGCACTGCTGCACCTGTCGGGCTACGACCTGTCGATGGACGACCTGCGCAACTTCCGCCAGCTGCACTCGAAGACCCCGGGCCACCCGGAAGTGCACATCACCCCGGGCGTGGAAACCACCACCGGTCCGCTGGGCCAGGGCATCGCCAACGCGGTCGGCATGGCGCTGGCCGAGTGGCTGCTGGCGAAGGAATTCAACCGTCCGGGCTTCGACATCGTCGACCACCACACCTACGCCTTCGTGGGCGACGGCTGCCTGATGGAAGGCATCTCGCACGAAGTCGCCTCGCTGGCCGGCACCCTGCGCCTGAACAAGCTGATCTGGCTGTACGACGATAACGGCATCTCGATCGACGGTAAGGTCGAGGGCTGGTTCACCGACAACACGCCGAAGCGCTTCGAAGCCTATGGCTGGAACGTGATCCCGGACGTGGACGGCCACAGCGTCGAAGCCGTCGATGCCGCGATTCGCCGCGCCAAGACCTCGGACCGTCCGACCCTGATCTGCTGCAAGACCATCATCGGCAAGGGTTCGCCGAACCTGCAGGGCGGCGACAAGGTGCACGGCGCCGCGCTGGGCGACAAGGAAGTCGCCGCGGTGCGCGAACACCTGCTGTGGGACGCGATTCCGTTCGACATTCCCGCCCCGGTGTATGAAGCCTGGGACCAGAAGCAGAAGGGTGCCGAAGCCGAAGGCGCATGGAACAAGCTGTTCGACGGCTACCGCGCGCAATTCCCGGAACTGGCCGCCGAATTCGAGCGCCGCATGAAGGGCGAGCTGCCGGGCAAGTTCGAGGAAACCCTGGCCGCGGCAATCAGCGCGACCCTGGAGAAGAAAGAAACCATCGCCACCCGCAAGGCGAGCCAGAACGCGATCCAGGCGCTGGCCGGCGTGCTGCCGGAATTCCTGGGCGGCTCGGCCGACCTGACCGGCTCGAACCTGACCAACTGGAAGGAATCGATCCCGGTCCGTTCGGGTACCCCGGGCAACCACATCAACTACGGCGTGCGCGAATTCGGCATGGCCGCCATGATGAACGGCATCGCCCTGCACGGCGGCTACATCCCGTTCGGCGCCACCTTCCTGACCTTCTCCGACTACAGCCGCAACGCCCTGCGCATGGCCGCGCTGATGAAGATCCGCTCGCTGTTCGTGTTCACCCACGACTCGATCGGCCTGGGCGAAGACGGCCCGACCCACCAGTCGGTCGAGCACGTGTCCTCGCTGCGCCTGATCCCGAACCTGGACAACTGGCGTCCGTGCGACACCACCGAGTCGATGGTGGCCTGGGGCGAGTCCCTGAAGCGCAAGGACGGCCCGTCGACCCTGATCTTCTCGCGCCAGAACCTGCCGTTCATGGAGCGTGACGCCACCACTGTGGCCAACATCGCCAAGGGCGGCTACATCCTGCGCGACGCCGACAATCCGCGCGCCGTGCTGATCGCCACCGGTTCGGAAGTCGAGCTGGCCGTGAACGCCGCCGCCACCCTGGCCGGCCAGGGCATCGCCGTGCGCGTGGTCTCGATGCCGTCGACCGACGTGTTCGACCGCCAGGAGGCGAGCTACAAAGCGTCAGTGCTCGGCAAGGGAATTCCTCGGGTGGCCGTCGAGGCCGGCGTGACCGACTTCTGGTACAAGTACGTGGGCCTGGAAGGCGCCGTGGTCGGCATCGACACCTTCGGCGAATCGGCCCCGGCCCCGGTGCTGTTCAAGTACTTCGGCTTCACCGTCGAGAACGTGGTCGGCAAGGTCAAGTCCGTGCTGGTTTGAGTTTTGATGTAGATGCCGCGCCGGCCTGGAGACGGCCTGCGCGGCAAGCGTTTCGCGCTATGCTTCGACGATAAGATTTTTTTCAATCAGGAGTAAACATGACGATCAAAGTAGCAATCAACGGCTATGGCCGCATCGGCCGCAACGTGCTGCGCGCTTTCTACGAAGGCGGCAAGAAGCAGGACATCCAGATCGTGGCGATCAACGACCTCGGCAATGCCGAGCACAACGCCCACCTGACCCGTTACGACACCACCCACGGCAAGTTCCCGGGCACCGTCGTGGTCGAGGGCGACACCATGATCGTCAACGGCGACAAGATCCGCGTGTTCGCACAGCGTAACCCGGCCGAGATCCCGTGGGGCGAGCTGGGCGTGGACGTGGTGCTGGAGTGCACCGGCTTCTTCACCACCAAGGAAAAGGCATCGGCCCACCTGAAGGGCGGCGCCAAGAAAGTCATCATCTCGGCCCCGGGCGGCAAGGATGTCGACGCCACCATCGTCTTCGGCGTGAACCAGGACGTGCTGAAGAGCACCGATACCGTCATCTCGAACGCTTCCTGCACCACCAACTGCCTGGCCCCGCTGGTCAAGCCGCTGCACGACGCCATCGGCCTGGAAACCGGCCTGATGACCACCGTGCACGCCTACACCAACGACCAGGTGCTGACCGACGTGATGCACGAAGACCTGCGCCGCGCCCGTTCGGCCACCCAGTCGATGATCCCGACCAAGACCGGCGCCGCCGCCGCGGTCGGCCTGGTGCTGCCGGAGCTGAACGGCAAGCTGGACGGCTACGCGATCCGCGTACCGACCATCAACGTGTCGATCGTCGACCTGTCCTTCATCGCCAAGCGCGACACGACTGTCGAAGAAATCAACAAGATCATGAAGGACGCGTCGGAAGGTGCCCTGAAAGGCATCCTGACCTACAACACCGAGCCGCTGGTGTCGGTCGACTTCAACCACAACCCGGCTTCGTCGAACTTCGACGCCACCCTGACCAAGGTCTCGGGCCGCCTGGTGAAAGTGTCCTCGTGGTACGACAACGAGTGGGGCTTCAGCAACCGCATGCTGGACACCACCGTCGCGCTGATGAACGCGAAATAATCCGTTACATTAACTTGCAGTAAAAGACGCCCCTTGACCGTGAGAATCGGTCCAGGGGCGTTGTTTTATGCTAGTTGTAATTGAGATATTAGCAAAATGATGTTTCATAAATACAACGAATGACATTTTCTTGTAATAAATAGATACAAATCAGTACAAAAAAATATTTTCCTCGGCGACACTCTTGATGTGCATACACGTGATGCATATAACAACTAGATGCCGAGGGATTAACTTGAACAAGCAACTCATGCTGAAGCGTAGCGTCATCGCCGTGGCGATGACCCTCGGGGGAACGTCGATCACGTTCGCCCAAACCGTAAGTGGCAGTGGCAGTGAAAGCAATACCACGACTGGCAGCCACATCCAGAAAGTCGTCGTCACGGGCTCCAACCTGAAGCGCACCGACACGGAAGGCTCCTCGCCGATCGCCGTCATGACGGCACAGGACATCAAGAACACCGGCGCCGCGTCCGTATCCGAACTGATGAAGTTCGTGCCGTCGATGGGTACCGACGGCGCTCAGGACTTCCAGAGCGGCTCCGGCTTCGCCAAGGGCGTGGCCACCGCCTCGCTGCGCGGCCTGGGCTCGTCCTCGACCCTGGTGCTGCTGAATGGCCGCCGTGTCACCCCGGCCCCGTATGCCGACCCGAACGACGGCAACTCGGTCCTGTACGACCTGAACTCGATTCCGATCTCGGCCATCGAGCGCGTCGAAGTGCTGCAGGACGGCGCATCGGCCGTGTACGGCTCCGACGCCATCGCCGGCGTCATCAACTTCATCCTGAAACAGAACTACGAAGGCGCGGAAGTCGCCGCGCGCTACAGCGCGAACGACGACAACCTGTTCCGCCGCAAGGGCTTCAACGGCATCTTCGGCAAGGGCAACCTGGACACCGACGGCTACAACTTCATGATCACCGCCGACGTCAACCAGCGTGATCGCACCACCCGCCGCGACGCCAAGGATGTCGAATACGACCAGCTCAAGCTGCTGAACGGCCGCTTCCTGTCGCCGTACGCCAGCTCGGTGTCGCAATACCCGACCATGTACAAGGAAACCCGTCCGGGTTCCAAGAACTTCGGCGTGACCCAGGCCACCGGTCCGACCAACATGCTGTTCGACCTGGGCTGCCCGGCCAGCCAACAGATCACCGGCAGCGTTGCCGGCAATGGCCTGCTGCCGACCAGCACCCTGGTGGGCCGCACCTTCTGTAACTTCGACAACACGCCTTACCTGGAAGCCCAGGGCTATGGCCGCGATGCCAACATCATCTCCCACGGTGAGCTGAAGCTGGGCAAGGACGTCACCGGTTTCGCGGACATCGCCTATTCGCGCGCCCGCCGCGACTACACCGGCGAGCCGATCACCATCGGCACCGGCGTCACCACCAACTGGACCGCCAACGGTCCGGGTGCTTCCTACCAGACCATCCTGCCGATCGGCCACCCGAACAACCCGTTCCCGGATGCCCGCGCTTCGCTCGGCTACCGCTTCGTCAACCTGCGCGGCGGTTCGCAGGCCATCAACGAGGGCAAGCGCCTGCTGGCCGGCGTCAAGGGCACGCACTTCGGCTGGGACTGGGAATCCGCGCTGCTGTGGAACCGTGCCGAGAACGAAAGCACCAACTATGGCCGCCTCTTCCTGCCGACCCTGAGCAAGCTGAACGCCGGCGCTTCGATCGCTTCGGTGGCAGCCGACCCGACCATCGGCCATGACGTGGTCACCCACAACATGTCGCAGATCACCCAGTGGGACGGCAAGGCCACCACCGAGTTCGGCCAGCTGGCTGGCGGCGCAATCGGCTTCGCGGCCGGCTTCGAACTGCGCAAGGAAAAGATCAACCTGACCCCCGATCCGCTGGTGGCAAGCGGCCAGATCTACGGCCTGGCCAACACCATCCTGAACAGCGAGCGCGACGTCAAGTCGGCCTTCATCGAGGCGCGCCTGCCGGTCCTGAAGAACCTGGAGTTCGATTTTGCCGGCCGCGCCGACAAATACCCGAACCTGAAGACGAACTATGTGCCGAAGATCAGCGGCAAGTGGACCGTCACCGACACCTTCGCAATCCGCGGCACCTACGCGGAAGGCTTCCGCGCACCGTCGCTGAGCCAGGTCGTGCCGGGCGGCGCCCAGTTCTTCCTGAACGGCACCTGGGATCCGAAGCGTTGCAACGAAGACGAGGTCACCCCGAAGCCCAACGGCACCACCGCCGACTGCGCCAAGAGCGTGGGCGGCTCCGGCGGCTTCAACCCGGACCTGAAGCCGGAAACCTCGAAGAGCTACAACCTGGGCTTCCTCTGGTCGCCGAGCACCAAGTTCGACGTATCGGTGGACTTCTACCGCATCAAGCGCGAGAACGAGATCGTGCTGGGCAGCTCGTATGACGCACTGAAGAACGAAGACCGTGTTCCAGGCAACGTCGTGCGCGACACCAACCCGGTCAACTTCATCACCGACGCCAACGGCAAGCCGATCCCGGGCACCGGTCCGCTGATCATGCTGTTCCTGCCGTGGCAGAACCAAGGCATGACCGAACTGCGCGGCGCCGACATCGAAGCCCACCTGCGCCAGAACCTGGGCCAGTGGGGTTCGCTGTCGACCACCCTGCGTTCGACCTATGTAGACACCCTCTACATCCAGACCTTCGCCGGCGATCCGATCCACAACCTGGCCGGTTCGTTCCCGAGCGTCCGCGACTGGGCTCTGTCGACCGGCAGCGCGACCCCGCGCTGGAAGAGCAACGTCTCGACCACCTGGCGCTACGGCGACCACGCGGTCAACCTGTCGGCCAACTACGTGGGCAAGGTTTCCCGCTTGCGTATCTGGGAAGGCGAGACCACCTACGCCCAGCCGTTCTGCCAGTACAGCACCAAGGGCAGCAACACGATCCCGCTGTACACGACTTACTATCCGCGCTGCGAAGTCAAGGAATGGCTGACCTTCGGCCTGGGTTACACGTACACCGGCCTGAAGAACTGGACCATGAGCCTGAACATCCAGAACCTCTTCGACGAGAAGGCGCCGTACGATCCGGGTTACACGGCTTCCGGCTACAACGAAACCTTGCATAACCCGTACGGCCGTTACTTCAGCCTGAGCGCACGCTACGCCTTCAAGTGATGCCTGCTTGAGCCACCCGTCCGGCTTGCCGGGCGGGCAGCAAAAAGCCCGCGGATGTTTTGTCCGCGGGCTTTTTTTCGTCTTGCTGCCGTCAGCGTTTCGGCCAGGGCGTCAGGATCTCGAAGCCGTTCTTCGTCACGGCGATCATGTGCTCCCACTGCGCCGACAGCGACTTGTCCGCCGTCACCACGGTCCAGCCGTCGTCCAGCTGTTCGACGTCGGCGTCGCCCGCGTTCAGCATCGGCTCGACGGTGAAGGTCATGCCTTCCTTCAGCAGCAGCCCGGTGTTCGGGCGGCCGTAGTGCAGCACCTGCGGGTCTTCGTGGTAGACGCGGCCGATGCCGTGGCCGCAGTACTCCCGCACCACCGAATAGCCGGCCTTCTCGGCCAGGGTCTGGATCGCGTGGCCGACGTCGCCCAGGCGCGCGCCCGGCTTCACCACGCGGATGCCGGCCATCATGGCTTCGAAGGTGGTGTCGACCAGGCGCTTGGCCTCGGGGGAGGGCGTGCCGGCGAAGTACATGCGGCTGGTGTCGCCGTGCCAGCCGTCCTTGATGACGGTGACGTCGATGTTGATGATGTCGCCGTCCTTCAGCACGTCTTTCTCGCTCGGGATGCCGTGGCAGACCACGCCGTTCACCGAGGTGCACAGGGTTTTCGGGAAGCCGTGGTAGCCGACGTTGGCCGGGGTCGCCTTCTGCACCTTGCGGATGTATTCGTTGCAGCGCCGGTCGAGCTCCTCGGTGGAGACGCCGGGCTGGACGTGTTCGGAGATCATGTCGAGCACCTCGGCGGCCAGGCGGCCGGCCACGCGCATCTTGGCGATGTCCTTGTCGTTCTTGAGTTTGATGACCATGTATATAGAGTGTGATGGCCGGCCCTGCGCCGGCATCCCTCTATGATAACCGCGAATAAAAAAACGCCGGGCGAACCCGGCGTTCCTGGATCATCCCCGAAGGGAAGCGTTCAGAGCTTCACGCGGATACCGGCGTACCAGCGGCGGCCGATTGGATCGTAGGTGCCGGCATCGGTTTCGGTACCGGTGCTGTCGCCCGGCAGGCCGCTGATGATCGGCGGCGCCTTCTGGTTGAACGCATTGTTCATGCCGAAGTACAGCTCGGTCGACTTCATCAGGGCCCACGATGCCTGCAGGTCGGTGTAGGTACGCGAACCGACCTTGACCGAGCCCGGCGGCAGGTCGAAGCCGGCCAGGAACTGGTCGTCCAGCGCGGAGCGGCCGAGGTAGGTCATGGTCGCGCTGACGCTGAGCTGGTTCCACTTGTAGCCGATGTCGAACAGCGCCTTGTTCTTCGCAGCACCCACTTCACCCGCGAACGGATCCTGGGCGGCACCCGGCAGCGGCACGGTGTAGCCCTTCTTCACGTAGGTGTAGGCCAGCTTGGTCGACAGGCGGCCCGGGCCGACGCGATCGTTCCAGGCCGCGGTCAGGTCGATACCTTCGGTGGCCAGGCCACCGCTGTTCGACACGGCGGTGTCGATGTACTGCAGCGAGCCGGCGCTGTTGTTGCCGGTGGCCGCAGGACGGCGGGTGATGAACTGGCAGAAGGTCGGGTTCGAACCGCTGTAGCAGCTTTCCAGCGTGAACTGACGCGGGGTGCTGACGATGGCGTCGGCGATCTTGATGTTGAAGTAGTCGGCCGTGAAGGTGAAACGCTTCAGCACGTCGATCGAACGCGGGGTCCAGACCACGCCGACGGTGGTCGAGCGGCCTTTTTCGGCGCTCAGGTTCGGGTTGCCGCGGTTGTAGCCGCTGATGCCCTGCAGGTCGGCCTGGTTCAGGGTGAACTTGCCGTTGGCGGCGATGTTCGCGGCCACGCCCGGTGCGGCACGGCACAGCGCGTCATATGCGCCGGTCGAGGTCGCGGTCACGTTCAGGCAGGGGTCGTTCAGGCCGGACGGGAAGTCCTGGCTCGGCGCCTGGTACAGCTCGTTGATGTTCGGCGCGCGGGTCGACAGCGAACGGGTGCCGCGCAGCTTGACGTCGTCGATCACCGCCCATTCGAAGCCGGCGTTCCAGCTGTTGGTGCTGCCCACCGACGAGTAGTCGCCGTGGCGGAAGGCGCCCAGGAAGTTCAGCGACTTCACGAACGGCATGTCCTTCAGCAGCGGCACGCGGGTTTCGACGAACACTTCCTTGACGCTGAATTCGCCCGAGGTCGGCGGGGTCGCGTTACCGGCGTTCAGGCCGGCCTGGGTCAGGGCGTCCGGAATCGCTTCCGAATATTCCTTGCGCCATTCGAAACCGGCGGCGATGCCCAGCGGGCCGGCCGGCAGGTCCCAGATTTCGCTGTTGATCTGGCCGCCCACCAGTTTCTGGGTGGTGCGGGTCACCAGCGAGCCCGGTGCGGTCACGTAGGCCAGCGCGGCCGGCGTGATGCTGTTGAAGCCGAACACATTGATCGGCACGCAACCCTGGGCGCGGGCGTCGGCGCTGGCGCAGACCGGCGGACCGCCGTTTTCGCCCGGGATCGCCTGCAGTGCGTTGGCGAAGTTCAGGACGTTGACCTGGCCGGTCGACTGCTGGGCTTCCTTGGTCTGGCCATAGGCGCCGTACACTTCGTAGTTCCAGGTCTTCCAGGCATCGAAGTCGCCCTTGATGCCGGTGACGAAGCGGAAGGTGTCGCGGTCCGCGGTGCTGCTGCGGGTGCCGACTTCGGACAGGCGGCGGGTGAAGTAGTAGTCCTTCAGGCCATCGCCGTCGGTGTCGCTGATGCGGTCGTACAGGTATTGCGGGACCAGCGGGTTGCGCACGATGGTGTTGCCGACGCGCGACTCGGCCGGTACCTGGCCGGTGGTCGGGAAGATGTTTTCCGCGCCCAGGGCGAACGGTTCGATGGTCGAGGACACGCGGCTGGAGGCATAGGTGCCTTCCATGAAGGCGCGGGTGCGCTCGTTGAGCTTCAGCTCGCCGTTGGTGGCGAACAGGTAGCGGTCGACCGGCACGGCGATCGAACGGTAGAAGGAGCGGTTGAAGCCGGTCGCGCCGACGCCGTTGTTGCCGTTGGTGCTCCACGGGATCGGGTTGCCCTGGGCATCGTAGGTGTAGCTGCCGGTGTCATGGAAGAAGCGGCCCTGCGGCGCGTAGCTCGAGTAGAACGGGCGGATCGGCGTGAACGCATCGGCCGGATCGCCGGTGCTGATCATTTTCGAGTTCTGGTCGACCGCCGAGGCTTCGCGGTCGCGCGACCAGACCTGGCCCTGGCGCGTGAAGCCCAGGTGGCCCATCAGGAAGCCGTCGTCGTTGCTGGTGCCGAAGGTCAGCGAGAACTTGCGCTTCAGGTCGTCGTGCTTGGTGCTCTGGCCAGTTTGGGCGTCCAGCATCAGGCCGTTGAAGTTGCGCTTGGTGATGATGTTGACCACACCGGCCACGGCGTCGGAGCCGTAGGCTGCCGAGGCGCCGCCGGTCAGAAGTTCGACGCGCTCGATGAAATCGGTCGGGATGGAGTTCAGGTCGACTGCGGATTCGCCCGGGATACCGGAAACGAAGCGGCGGCCGTTGACCAGCACCAGGGTACGCGAGATGCCCAGGTTACGCAGGTCGACGGTGGACACGCCCACGCTGGCGGTCTGGAAAGCCGAGTTGGTACGGCTGATCGCCGGCGAGCCCATAGTCGGGTTTTCCAGCAGCACCTGCTGCAGGTTGGTGGCGCCGGAGGCGGCGATGTCGGCGGCCGACAGTACCTGCAGCGGCGACGGCGATTCTGCGTTGGGCGAGGCGATGCGCGAACCGGTCACTTCCACGCGCTGGATCGCGGCGGGTGCCGTCGTCTGCGTCTGGGTTGCCGCTGCAGCCTGCTGCTGGGCGGCACCGCTTTGGTTCTGTCCCTGCTGCGTCTGCATCTCCTGCGCATACGTAGCGTTCACACTGAGAGCAACGCCACCCAGACAGATCAGGCGGATCGACCGGGATAAGACTTTTTCCATCATCATTGCAAAACTCCTAGGGTTAGGGCACGGTGGACTGATCAAGCAAACCGTGAAGAATGCCGTCGTTGTCGCGGCTTATTTGAAACGATGTGCAGAGTACATACATTCCAAAACAGCAATAAAATCATCTTGCGGAACCGGATGTCAATCGTTTCCGGGGAATAAATAATTTTGTTGCAAATTTGCGTAAATACCAACGTTCTTTTGAAACATTTCACGTTACGCAAGCAGCCGAATTCTCACCAAAAATTCCCGGTGAGAATTGTTTCCGAACAGCTGGAAACCAGCCTGTGCAGTGTGTCATCGGGTTTATGCTTTGCAAAGCTGGCACAATAGAAATGCGTCATGACAGCGCAATTTCTTAGCGCTTTGTCACTTTTGCGCAACGTTCAACCTTGACTCTTTGTCTTGAAGAAATATCAAGATTGCCGTGGATTGTTTATGCGGCGTGCATAAACCGGCGGAATTGCCCAGGATGTCAGCCGAAGCAGGCGCGCCACAGGCGCAACACCACCTCGGCGTGGGGAGCCACCAGGGCGGGGTCGACACGGGCCTGTTCCTGGCCCTGCAGGCGCACCTGGTGCTGGAGCCGGCGCATGACGCGGTAGGCGTCGGCGGCGCCTTGTGCCAGGGAGGGATCGATGAGGCCGAGTTCGCCGCACATGCGCAGCAGGGCGATATTGCCCTTGTTGGCCGTGAGCTGGGGATGGGCGTGGGAATGGCGCAGGACCAGGTACTGGACGATGAATTCGATGTCGATCATGCCGCCATCGTCCTGCTTCAGGTCGAAACGGCCGCTGCTGCTGGGGTGGGCGTCGTGCATGCGCTTGCGCATTTTGACCACTTCGTCGCGCAGCTCGGCTTCGCGCGTGCTGCGGTCCTGGCGCAGCACTTCCTCGCGGATGGCTTCGAAGCGGGCGCCGATATCGGCGTCGCCGGCGCAGAACCGGGCGCGGGTCAATGCCTGGTGCTCCCAGATCCAGGCCGAGCTGCGCTGGTAGCGCTCGAAGGCGGAGACGGTCGAGACCAGCATGCCGCTGGCGCCATCCGGGCGCAGGGCGGTGTCGATGTCGAACAGGATGCCGGCCGGGGTGTGCGTGGTCATCCAGGTGATGAAGCGCTGGGCCAGCTTGGCATAGTTGCCCGGGGCGTCCTGGTCGTCGTCGTCGAACAGGAAGATCACGTCGAGGTCGGACACATAGCCGAGCTCCTTGCCGCCCAGCTTGCCGTAGGCGATCACGGCGAAGCGCGGTACCTCGCGGTGGCGGCGGGGCAGGGTGAGCCAGGCGCGCTTGACGACTTCAAGCACGATCAGGTCGGCCAGCGCCGACAGGTGGTCGGCCAGGCGCTCGACCGAGAGCTCGCCGGCCAGGTCCAGCGCCAGCAGGCGGAACAGCTGGGCGTGGTGGGCTTCGCGCAGGATGTCGAGCTGGCGCTCGGTGTCGCCCGCGGCCGCGTCGAGCTGGGCGGCCAGGCTGGTGGCCAGGGCGGCGAGTTCGTCGGCCCAGTTGGCGGTCGTGCCGCGGTCGTCCAGCAGTTCGTCGAGCAGGATCGGGTGCTGGGTCAGGAAGGTCGCGGCCCAGCCGCTGGCGTTGATCATGCGGATCACGCGGTCCAGCGTGTGCGGATACTCGATCAGCAGCGACAGGTAGGCCGCGCGGCGCGCGATCGCCTCGAAGAAGTCGAGCAGGCGGCCGAGGGTGGCGGCGTGGCTGCCGAGGCCGGCTTCGCGCACCACGGCGGCGATCTGCGGCAGGGCCGTGTTGACCAGCGCCGCCAGCTTGTTGCGGCTGGCTTCCGGCAGGGTCTGCAGGCGCGGCGCCTGCCAGGTCGCGACCAGGCGGGCGGCCGCTTCTTCCGGCCGGTCGAAGCCGAGGCCTGCCAGCTGCTGGGCGATCGCCTCGCCGTGCTCCGGGTCGCTCATGGCGGGGCCGAAGGAGGCGGCCGGGTCGGCCGGCTCGGCGCCGGCGGCCTTGTCGGCGAAGATGGCGTCGAACTGGGCCGCCACAAAGGCGCGCTGCTCGTTCAGGCGCGCCAGCAGGGCGGCTTCGTCAGGCAGGCCCATCATGCGCGCCACCGCCAGCCGGTCTTCGGGCGAGACCGGCAGCGTATGGGTCTGGGCGTCTTCCAGGTATTGCAGGCGGTGTTCGAGGTTGCGCAGGAAGGTATAGGCGTCCAGCAGGCGCTCGACCGTATCCGGCGGCAGCAGTTCGCGCTCGGCCAGCAGGCGCAGGGTCTTGCGGGTCGAGCGTTCGCGCAGCGCCGGGTCGCGCCCGCCGCGGATCAGCTGGAACACCTGGGCCAGGAATTCGATCTCGCGGATGCCGCCGCGGCCCAGCTTGACGTTGTCGCTGCGTTCCGGGTGCAGGCGCTCCTGGCGGTTGACCTCGGCGCGGATCTGGGCGTGCATGGTGCGGATCGCATCGATCACGCCGAAGTCGAGATAGCGCCGGAACACGAAGGGGCGGACGATGGCGTCCAGTGCGGCGATGTCCAGCGGGTCGCCGGTGACGGCACGCGCCTTGACCCAGGCGTAGCGCTCCCACTCGCGGCCCTGGACGATCAGGTAATCCTCGACCATGTTCAGGCTGGCCGCCAGCGGGCCCGACTTGCCGTTCGGGCGCAGCGCCATGTCGACCCGGAAGGTGAAGCCGTCTTCCGTGATTTCCGACAGCGCGGCGATCAGCTTTTTACCGAGGCGGATGAAGAATTCGTGGTTCGACAGCGAACGCTGGCCCGGCCCGGCCTGGGTGTCGCCGTCTTCCGGGTAGACGAAGATCAGGTCGATGTCGGACGAGACGTTGAGCTCGCCGCCGCCGTGCTTGCCCATCGCCAGCACCATCATCTGCTGGGGACGGCCCGATTCGGCCCCGATCGGCACGCCGTGGGCGGCGGTCATCTCGGACGTCAAGCAGGCCAGGTGGGATTGCACGGCAAAGTCGGCGAAGCGGCTCATGGCGGTGACGACTTCGTCGAGGTCGGCCCTGCCGTCGAGGTCGCGCTCGATAATGGCGCAGATCAAAAGATTGCGCAGGCGGCGCATCGCCCGGCCCAGCGGCAGCCTGACTTCACTGGGGCCGGCGCTGGCTTGGCTCTCCAGTGCGGCGCCGAAATCGAGGGAGGACAGCGATAATTCGGCCAGGGCCGCAAGCCGTTCGGCCCGTGTGGCGTCGGCGCCGAGCCAGCGTTGAAAGAAGCGTGATGCGCTTGCGGGGGAATTCATAGGGCGGATCCAGGCGAGTTTCTACGTTCCGGGAGGCGTGCTATGCGGTAAAATTGCCCGCCATGCTGCCCTGGGTCAGCGTGATGGTAAGGTAGACGCCGCGATTGTTGCAAGCGCTTCTCTTATTGACGAAATATTTACGGCGAAGCCTTTATTTGAGCATCCTGATGCACAACCCGGAACAGCAGGGCGGACGAGAGGACGAGGACCGGCACGCGGCAGACGCCCGTGTCGCGGATGCGCCTGCGCCTTCCGAACCCGCATCCGGGGCGCCTCCGGCCCAGGCCCACCTGCCGCTGTCCGAACGCTGGCACCGCCTGCAGGCCGCCTACCGCTATGCCAACCTGGCTTCGCACCATGTGCTCGGCTTCGCGGTGAAGGCGGTCCTGCTCGCCTATTTCACCTTCATGCTGCTGTTCCTGGCGCTGCGCTGGGCGGTACTGCCGAATATCGACCTGTACAAGCCCGACATCGAGCGTGCCGCCAGCCGCGTGCTCGGTAACCAGGTCACGATCGCCCGCGTCTACGCCTCCTGGCGCGGCCTGCATCCCAGCCTTTTCCTCGGCGACGTCCGCCTGCGCGACCGCGAAGGCCGCCAGCTGCTGGCGCTGCCCTCGGTCTCGGCAACCTTCTCCTGGTGGTCGGTGGTGGCCGCCGAGCCGCGTTTCGAGAGCCTGGAAATCAACCGCCCCGAGCTCGACGTGCGCCGCACCGCGGACGGCGTGTTCTGGGTGGCCGGCGTGCGCATCGACCCGAACCAGAAAAAGGAGGAGGGCGGCGGCGGTGCCGACTGGCTGCTGCGCCAGCACGAGATCGTGGTGCGCGAGGGCCGCCTGTCCTGGACCGACGAGCTGCGCGGCGCGCCCGTGCTGCAGTTGTCGGACCTCGGCATGGTGCTGGAAAACCGCTGGAAGGCCCACCGTTTCGCCCTGCGCGCCACGCCGCCGGCCGGGGTCTCCGATCCGCTCGACGTGCGCGCCCGCTTCACCCACCCGGCCTTCGGCGCCAAGGCTTCCGACACCAGCCGCTGGAAGGGCGAGCTGTACGCCGACCTGCGCAACACCGACCTGGCCAGCTGGAAGCAGTACATCAGCTATCCCTTCAACGTCGATGCCGGGCGCGGCTCGGTGCGCGCCTGGATCAACTTCGACCAGGCCCGCCTGGCCGGCTTTACCGCCGACCTCGCCCTGGCCGGGGTCAGCGCCCGCCTGGCGGCCGATGCGCCGCCGCTGCAGCTGGCGCGGGTGTCCGGACGGCTGTCGGCGCGCGAAGAGATCAAGCCGGGCGTCCAGGAAGGCAAGCCGACCTTCGGCGCGCTCGGCCACAGCATCGGCGTCGAGAATTTCGCGGTCGTCACCCGCGACGGCGTGGTGCTGCCCCCGGCCACGCTGAGCGAGACCTGGCGTCCGGCCGCGCACGGCAAGCCGGAGCGCTTCGAGGTGCGTGCCGACCAGGTCGACCTCGGCGCCCTGGCCACGCTGGCGGCCCAGATGCCGCTGGCGCCGCAGCAGCGCGAACTGCTGGCCGCGCTGGCGCCGCGCGGCCGCCTGACCGACGTCGACGCCGAATGGGATGGCAGCCTGCCGCGGCCGGCCGCCTGGCGGCTGCGCGGCCAGGTCGAGGGCTTCGGCATCGAGGCGCTGGCGGCGCGCCCGGCCCAGCCGGCCGAGGGCGCCAACCCGGCCCGCCCGGCGCGGGCGGCGGTGCCGGGCGTACGCAACCTGAGCGGCAGCATCGACGCCAGCGACCGCGGCGGCAGCCTCAACATCGCCTCCGAAAAGATGGCGCTGGCGCTGCCGGCCTGGTTCGCGGAAGCCGACCTGCCGTTCGACGAACTGGGCCTGCGCGCGCGCTGGTCCTATCCGCAGGACGACCAGTTGCTGGTCGAGGTCGACGGCTTCAATTTCACGCAGGGCAGCCTGAAGGGTACGCTGTCGGGCCGCCACCTGCTGCCGCTGAACGAACACCGCGACGGCCTCAAGGGCCCCGGCAGCGCCGACTTTTCCGGCACCGTGGACGGCTTCGACATCGCCACCATCGGCCGCTGGCTGCCGCTGGTGACCCACGAAGGCCTGCGCGAATGGCTGACCGGCGCGCTGCAGGGCGGCACCCTGCGCGACGCCAGGGTGCGCCTGCGCGGCGAACTGGCCCACTTCCCCTTCCACGGCGACACCGCGGCCGAGCGCGCACGCGGCGAATTCCGCGTCAGCGGCCGCATCGACAACGGCAAGCTCGAGTACGCGCCGACGCACCGCGCGGCGGACGGCAAGACGCCGCTGTGGCCGCTGGCCGAGAACATCAACGGCTCCATCGTGTTCGACCGCGCGCGCATGGAAATCCATGCCGAGAACGCCCGCACCCTCGGCCTGAACCTGAGCAATGTGCGCGCCGTGATCCCCGAACTGGGCTCCCACGAATCGATGCTCGACATCGACGGCACCGCCGCCGGCCAGCTGCAGGAATTCCTGCGCTACGTGGCGAGCAGCCCGGTGCTGGAATGGATCGGCCACTTCACGGAAGACACCAAGGGCAGCGGCAGCGCGCGCCTGGGCCTGAAGCTGCACCTGCCGCTGGCGGACCTGCACGAGACCAAGGTGCAGGGCGCGCTGCAGCTGCAGAACAACGACATCACCCTGTTCCCGGAACTGCCGCCGGTCCAGGCCGCGCTCGGCAAGGTCGAATTCACCGAACACGGCGTGAACCTGAACGGCATCGGCGCCAGCTTCCTGGGCGGGCCGCTGCAGCTGTCCGGCGGCACCCAGCGCGACGGCGCCATCGTGATCCGCATGGCCGGCACCGCCACCGCCGACGGCATGCGCGCGACGAGCTCGCTGCCGGCCCTGCAGCGCCTGGCCGGCAAGCTGTCCGGCGGCGCCCGCTTCGGCGGCGCGGTGACGGTCAGGGACCGCCAGACCCAGATCGTGCTCGACTCCAACCTGGCCGGCCTCGGCGTCGAACTGCCGGCCCCGCTGAACAAGCCGGCCGCGGACGCGCTGCCGCTGCACTTCACGCTGACCGGCCAGCCGCCAGGTGAAAACGGCGTCGCCCACGACGAGATCCGGGTCGCCCTCGGCAGCACCATGGCGGCGCTCTACGTGCGCGAGCGCCAGCCCCACGGTCCCTGGATCGTCAAGCGCGGCGGCATCGGCGTGAACGTGCCGGCGCCGGAGCCGGACAGCGGCATGATGATCAACGTCGACATGAAGTCGGTGAACGTCGACCGCTGGCTGGCGGCGGCGTCGAGCATCGCCGGGCCCGCCGAGGCAGCCGGCCAGGCATCGCCAGAGGCCGGGCAGGGCGGCGGCATGGCCCAGTACGTGGTGCCGGACCTGATCGGCGCGCGCGCCGGCGAACTGGTGATCGGCGAGCGCTCGCTGCACGACGTGGTGCTGGGCGTGTCGCACCAGCCGGGCGTGTGGCAGGCCAGCGTCGATTCGCGCCAGATCACCGGCTGGGTCACCTGGGATGAAGCCCGGAACGGCCAGCTGTCGGGCAAGGTGACGGCGCGCCTGGCCTCGCTGGACATCCCCGAATCCTCGGCCAGGGAAGTCAAGGACATGCTGGAAGCGGGCAAGGACCCGGGCGCCAACATCCCGGGCCTGGACATCGTGGCCGAGCGTTTCGAGCTGTTCGACAAGCAGTTCGGCCGCCTGGAGCTGGTGGCCAGCAATGCCCAGGCCCTGGCCGGGCGCGAATGGCGCATCGAGCGTCTCGCCATCACCAATCCGGACGGCCAGCTGAAGGCCAACGGGCGCTGGCTGACGCGCGACGGCAAGAGCAATACCGCGCTCAATTTCAACCTCGACATCAGCGACGCCGGCCGCCTGCTCGACCGTCTCGGCTTCCCCGGCACCCTGCGCCGCGGCAAGGGCTCGCTGTCGGGCGACATCTCCTGGGCCGGGCTGCCGTATTCGCTCGACATCCCGAGCCTCTCGGGCCAGCTGCAGATGAACGTCGAGGACGGCCAGTTCCTCAAGAAGGATCCGGGCGCGGCCAAGCTGCTCGGCGTGCTGAGCCTGCAGATGCTGCCGCGCATGCTCAAGCTCGACTTCCACGACGTGTTCTCGGAAGGCCTGGCCTTCGACGGCATCACCGCCAACGCCATGATCTCGCGCGGAGTGGTGCACACGGATAATCTTAAAATGCACGGGGTGGCGGCCACGGTGCTGATGGACGGCACCGCCGACATCGCCAATGAATCGACCAACCTGCACGTGGTGGTGATTCCGGAATTCAACCTGGGCACCGGACCGCTGGTGTATGCGCTGGCGGTCAACCCGGTCATCGGCCTGGGCAGCTACCTGGCCCAGCTCTTCCTGAGGGCACCGGTGATGAAGGCGCTGACTTACCACATGCAGGTGACCGGTCCCTGGAAGTCGCCCAATGTGATCAAGCTCGACAACCAGGCGGCGAACGCGGCGGCCGCCTCCACGGCGGGCAATCCGGCGCCGCCTGCGCAGTCGCCCGCACAATCAGCGAAGAAGAAAGGCCAATGATGAGCAAGACGACAGTCGCAGCAGTGCAGATGGTGTCCTCACCGAACGTCGAAGAAAACCTGGAAACCGCGCGCCGCCTGCTGGCGGAAGCCGCCGGCAAGGGCGCGAAGCTGGTGACCCTGCCGGAGTACTGGCCGATCATGGGCATGTCGGACTCGGACAAGGTCGGCCACGCCGAGCAGCCGGGCCGGGGGCCGATCCAGGCGTTCATGGCGGGGCAGGCGCGCGAACACGGTTTCTGGCTGATCGGCGGCACCCTGCCGCTGGTGTCGCCGGAAGCGGGACGCGTCCTGAATACCACCCTGGTCTACGATCCGGAAGGCAAGCCGGCCAGCCGCTACGACAAGATCCACCTGTTCGGCTTTACCCGCGGCCAGGAAAGCTACGACGAGGCGCGCACCATCGTGCCCGGCGAAGTCGTCGGCAGCTTCGACGCGCCGTTCGGCAAGGTCGGCCTGTCGGTCTGCTACGACCTGCGCTTCCCGGAACTGTACCGGGCGATGGGCGAGGTCGCCATGATCGTGGTGCCGGCCGCCTTCACCCACACCACCGGCATGGCGCACTGGGAAGTGCTGCTGCGCGCGCGCGCCATCGAAAACCAGTGCTATGTGCTGGCCTCGGCCCAGGGCGGCACCCACCGCAACGGCCGCCGCACCTTCGGCCACAGCATGCTGATCGGGCCCTGGGGCGAGGTGATCGGCCAGCTGCCGGAGGGCGAAGGCGTGGTAGTCGGCGAGGTCGATACGGACGTCCTGGCCGAAGTGCGTCAGAGCCTGCCTGCGCTGAAGCACCGCAAGTTGTAACCGCGCGTGGGCACGGTGTGCCCACCCTACCGCAATGCCGCCGTCCGTAGGGTGGGCACCCCGTGCCCACGCGAACGCAGCCAAACGCGAACGCCGGCGCGATATGGCAAAATGCCCCTATCCTTACCAGAAAGACCTGAACATGAAGCCATTCGAACCGAATCTTTCCTCCCTCGCCGTCGCGCGCGACGTGCTGTTGACGCCGTTCGGGCTCGACGAAGGCAAGCTCATCACCACGCTCGGGACGATGTTCACGCACAAGGTCGACTATGCCGACCTGTATTTCCAGTTCACCAAGAGCGAAGGCTGGAGCCTGGAAGAGGGCATCGTCAAGAGCGGCAGCTTCTCGATCGACCAGGGCGTGGGCGTGCGCGCCGTGTCCGGCGACAAGACCGCGTTTTCCTATTCCGACGAGATCTCGCAGGCCGCGCTGCTCGACGCGGCCGCGGCCACCCGCACCATCGCCCGTGCCGGTGCCGGCCGCGTGAAGGTCGCCTCCAGCATCCAGCCGAGCGGCGGCCGCTCGCTCTACCTGCCGCACGATCCGCTGAATTCCCTCGACGCCACCGCCAAGGTGAAACTGCTCGAGCGCGTCGAGAAGATCGCGCGCGCCAAGGATCCGCGCGTGGTGCAGGTGATGGCCGGCCTGGCCGGCGAATACGACGTGGTGCTGGTGGTGCGCAGCGACGGCGTGCTGGCGGCCGACATCCGTCCGCTGGTGCGCGTGTCCGTGACCGTCATCGCCGAGCAGGATGGCCGCCGCGAGATGGGCTCGTCCGGCGGCGGCGGCCGCTACGACTACAGCTATTTCAGCGACGAACTGCTGGATAAATATGCCGACGAAGCCGTGCAGGCGGCCCTGGTCAACCTCGAAGCGCGTCCGGCCCCGGCCGGTCCGATGACCGTCGTGCTCGGCCCGGGCTGGCCCGGCGTGCTGCTGCACGAGGCGGTCGGCCACGGCCTGGAAGGCGACTTCAACCGCAAGGGCTCGTCCTCGTATTCGGGCATGATCGGCCAGCGCGTCGCCGCCAAGGGCGTGACCGTGGTCGACGACGGCACCCTGAAGGACCGCCGCGGCTCGCTCAATATGGACGACGAAGGCAACCCGACCCAGTGCACCACGCTGATCGAGGACGGCATCCTGAAGGGCTATATCCAGGACACCATGAACGCGCGCCTGATGAAGATGCCGGTCACCGGCAACGCGCGCCGCGAATCCTTCGCCCACCTGCCAATGCCGCGCATGACCAACACCTATATGCTGGCCGGCGACAAGGATCCGCAGGAGATCCTGGCCTCGGTCAAGAACGGCATCTACGCGGTCAATTTCGGCGGCGGCCAGGTCGACATCACCAACGGCAAGTTCGTGTTCTCGGCCAGCGAGGCTTATATGATCGAGAACGGCAAGGTGACCTATCCGGTGAAGGGCGCGACCCTGATCGGCAACGGCCCGGACGTGATGAACCGTATCTCGATGATCGGCAACGACATGCGCCTGGACTCCGGCGTGGGCGTGTGCGGCAAGGAAGGCCAGAGCGTCCCGGTGGGCGTGGGCCAGCCGACCCTGCGTATCGATGGCGTGACGGTGGGTGGTACGGCTTGATCGCCAGCCCTCCGTCACACGAAAAATGCCCGCATCGCTGCGGGCATTTTTGTTTTTGCGCGGTGTATCAGCCGCTCACTGGAAGGTATACCGCGCTCCCAAGGTGAACAAGCGCCCCCGCGCGCCTTCGAAGTCGAGCGGGTTGTACGACTGGGCGCCGTAGGTCAGCGGGTCGAGCGGTGCGACCTTGTCGAACAGGTTCTGGATCGAACCGAACACCTCCCAATCCTTCAGCGGCTTCCAGCGTGCCACCAGGTCCCAGCTCGTGAACGAGGGCAGTTCGCAGCTGCCGTTCGGGGCGTTGGCGCCGCTGTCGAAAGTCACTGCGCAGGCGTCGCCGCGGAACAGGGTGTTCTGGATCCGTCCGCGGAAGTTGGCGTTGAGCGAGACCCGCCAGTCGTTGCGCTCCCAGCCGAAACGCAGGTTCATCTTGTTGTCCGGGGTGCCGGTGCAGTTGGTCACGTCGCAGTTGCCGTGGGTGCCGGCGTACTCGGTCTTGCTGCCGTCCTGCTCGGTGCGCAGCCATTCGAACAGGCGGGTGTACTTGACGTCGACGGTCGCCATCCCGTAGTCGTCCGGCAGGCGGTGGGCGTAGCGCGCATCGACGTCGAGGCCGCGCACCTTGGTCTGGTTCGAGTTCTCGTAGCGCGTCAGCACCGCGGCGATCGGGCCCGGGTCGCCGGGGATGGCGCTGACGTTGGTGGCGTCGCGCGCCACGTGGTTGGCGGCGATCGCGGCGCCGACCTGTTCCTGGTTGATCTCGTTCTTGCGCTTGATCTTCCAGTAGTCGACCGAGATGCTGGTGCGCGGCAGCGGATCCCAGATCACGCCCAGCGAGTAGTTGCGCGAGCGCTCCGGCGACAGGCCGGGGTTGGGTGAGGTGATGACGGCGACCGAGGCCGGGTTGCAGGCACTGGTGATGCCCAGGGCGCAGCGCACCGGGTCGGCCGCGGTCGAGTAGGCGGCCAGGCCGCCGCGTCCGTTCTCGGCGAAGCTCGGTGCCCGGAAACCGCGCGCGAAGGTGCCGCGCAGGGCGAACTCGCGCACCGGCGTCCACTTCAGGCCGGCCTTCGGCGTATAGGAGTTGCCGACGTCGGTGAAGTGGTCCCAGCGCAGGGCCAGCGATGCCTCCACCTTGTAGGGCAGGGGCACCAGCGCCTCGCCGTAGAGGGCGAACACATTGCGCGCGCCCTCGTAGGCCGAATAGCCGAGGCCGATGATGTTGCCGCGCTCGGTGCCGCTGGTCGGCTGCAGCTCGGTCGCCTCGTGGCGCCACTCGGCGCCCAGCGCCAGGCCCAGCTTGCCGGCCAGGTAGGGAATGCCGTCGAATTCGCGCGTGGCCTTGACGTCGCCCTGCACCATCTTGGTGTTGGCGCGGTTGCCGATCGTCGGCGACAGCGCCGCATACAGCGCCGGCGAGTTCAGGCCGGCGTTCTCGCCGATGCGCCAGACGGTGCCCGGCGGCAGGGCCGCATAGACCGGACTGCCGGCGCGGGCGGCGGCGACATTCGCCGCGCTCGGGTCGAGCAGGGCGAAGGCGACGTCGCGCTGCAGGAAGCCGTTCTGGGTGTTGTTGACGTGGTTGTGCGAGAACAGGATCGCCGTGTCCCAGTCCCAGCCGTAGTTGCTGCCCTTGGCGCCGCCGATCCAGCGGATGAAGTTGCCGTCGAGGCGGGCGGTGCGCGGACCGACGTCGGCGGCCAGGTAGCGCAGGGTGGCGGGGGTGCCGGCGAAGGGGTTGTCCGGATGGGTGGGGCCGAGGCGGACGATGCCGTTGTTGACCGGGCCGCCCGGGAAGCCGACCGACCCGCTGACCGTGGACGGCGTGGTCGACGTGCTGGTCTGGCTGGTGTAGTAGTTGAGCTCGCTGTACGCCTGGATGTCCGGCGTGACCTGGAAGGTGCCGCGCGCGAAGAAGCTCAGGTTTTCCTGTTTCGGGATCAGCTGGTTGTAGAGCTGGGGCGCATCGATCAGGCAGCCGCCGCCGGGGTCGCCTTGCGGGTGGCTGGTGAACCTCGAGCAGGCCGCGGCCGGGATCAGGGTGCCGCGGTTGATGTAGTCGCCGGTCGAGCCCACCGGGCGCACGTTGCCGTTGATGGCGCTGCCGGCGGTGCCGCTGCCGGGAACGATGGCGCCGGTGCCGCCCAGGGCCTGTTCGGACGAATAGCCCCAGGGACGCAGGTCGACCCGGCCGATCCAGTCGCGGTCGGCGCGGTCGCGGTACCAGATCTCGTCGAACTTCTTGTATTCGATGCTGAACAGGAAGTTGTAGCGGTCGGTGTCGAGCTTGCCGACGCCCTTGGTGAAGGCGATATTGGTCTGCTTGCCGTCCCAGTCCTGGGTGAAGGCGCGCGAGACGCGTACCGTGTTGCCCTGGTAGTCCCGGCGCAGGATGACGTTGACCACGCCGGCGATGGCGTCGGAACCGTAGATGGCCGAGGCGCCGTCCTTCAGCACCTCGATGCGCTCGACGGCGTCGCTGGGAATGATGTTGAGGTCGGCGAACTGCTTCTGGCCGTCGTCCGCCAGGCCGTAGGGTGCGATGCGGCGGCCGTTCAGCAGCACGAGGGTCGAGGCCGCACCCAGGCCGCGCAGGGAGATGCCGGAGGCGCCGGCGGCGAAGCCGTTGCCGAAGCTGACCGGCACCGAGCCCTGGTTGTCGACCGCCAGGGTCTGCAGCAGCTCGGCCACGGTGGCCTTGCCGGAGCGCTCGATGTCGGCGCGGTTGACGGTGATGACGGAGGACGCGGTCTCCGCCTCGGAGCGGCGGATGTTCGAGCCCGTGATTTCGACGCGCTGGATCGGCTTGGGCGCGGCTTCCTGCGCCTGGGCCGACAAGGGCAGCGCGGCCGGCAGCGCCAGCAGCGCCAGACCGGCAGCGCCGCCACTGGCGAACAGGCGCCGGATCGATCGGGATATCGGGGTTTCAGTCATTTCCAGACTCCAGTTGGCATTGATGGATTCCCTGCCCGGCTCGCGAAGGGTGCAAGTCGGCCGGGGCATATCCCGACTTTTGCATCGGAGCTGCATGGACGACTGACATCTCTCAACCGTGTTTGGCTTGCCCAGGTTGGATGTCTGCTTCACGCAACCGATCGACTGTCATGACGGTCGCACGCGACGGATAAAGAGCTTGCCAATGCTCATATATTGTTGTTATAGTCAACCGAACACCCCGGACCACACATGCGCCACACTGCCTTCTTTACCTTTTATTTTTGGTTTAGCCATTCCAGCCCGACGGCGGTGGAGTAGCGGCAGGTTCACGCATCAGCAGAACGAAGTCCGACGCAAGATTCCAGAAAAACCGCCAGCGATGGCGGTTTTTTCGTTTTTAAGTCAGCTCAGCACACGGAGAACAGCAATGCCCCGCACCGACGACCTACGCATCCGCGAAATGAAGGAACTGACGCCGCCGTCTCACCTGATCCGTGAGTTTCCGGTGACGGCGAACGCCGAGAACACCGCGGCTTCGGCGCGCGTGGCGCTGCACCGCATCCTGCACGGCCAGGACGATCGCCTGATGGTGGTGATCGGCCCGTGTTCGATCCATGACACGAAGGCGGCGGTGGAATACGCGCACCGCCTGGCGGAGCAGCGCCGCCGCTTCATCGGCGAGCTCGAGATCGTGATGCGCGTGTATTTCGAGAAGCCGCGCACCACGGTGGGCTGGAAGGGCCTGATCAACGACCCCTACATGGACAACAGCTTCCGCATCAACGACGGCCTGCGCATGGCGCGCGAGCTGCTGCGCGACATCAACGAGCTGGGCCTGCCAGCCGGCACCGAGTTCCTCGACGTGATCAGCCCGCAGTACATCGCCGACCTGATCAGCTGGGGCGCGATCGGCGCCCGCACCACCGAGTCGCAGGTGCACCGCGAGCTGGCTTCCGGCCTGTCCTGCCCGGTCGGCTTCAAGAACGGCACCGACGGCAACATCAAGATCGCGGCCGACGCCATCAAGGCGGCCTCCCAGCCCCACCATTTCCTGTCGGTGACCAAGGGCGGCCATTCGGCGATCGTGTCGACCGCCGGCAACGAGGATTGCCACATCATCCTGCGCGGCGGCAAGACCCCGAACTACGACGCCGCCAGCGTCGAGGACGCCTGCAAGCAACTGGCCGCGAACGGCCTCGCCGGCCGCCTGATGATCGACGCCTCGCACGCGAACTCCAGCAAGAATCCGCAGAACCAGGTGCCGGTGTGCGCCGACATCGCCGGCCAGATCGCGGCCGGCGACGACCGTATCGTCGGCGTGATGGTCGAGTCCCACCTGGTGGGCGGACGCCAGGACCTGGTGCCGGGCAAGGAGCTGGTCTACGGCCAGTCGGTCACCGACGGCTGCATCGACTGGGAGACCAGCGTGGGCGTGCTGGAAGGGCTGGCGCAGGCGGTGCGCCAGCGTCGGCTGCGTCAGGACTGACGTCCGACGGCCAGTATCATTGCTGCCGGCTCGACTGAGCCGGGCAGCGAAAATAGTTCTAGACGACTGGTCTATTCCGGTTTAAGCTGCACTCCATGACGACTGAAAACACAGCCCCGTATTCCGATGTCCGCGCCGGCATTCTCGCGACCGGGCAGCGCATCATGGCCGGCAAGGGCTACTCGGCCGTCGGCCTGAACGAGATCCTGACGGCGGCTGGCGTGCCGAAAGGGTCGTTCTATCATTACTTCGGCTCCAAGGACGCTTTCGGCGAAGCCTTGCTGGAGAATTATTTCGAGGACTACCTGGCCGAATTCGATCGCATCCTCGCACAGCCGGGCCTGACGATGGCGCAGCGCCTGATGGATTACTGGCAGCTGTGGCAGGCATCGCAGTCCTACGAGGATTGCCAGGGAAAATGCCTGGCGGTCAAACTGGGCGCCGAAGTGGCGGACCTGTCGGAAGCGATGCGCCTTGCGCTGCAGCGCGGCACGGAAGGCATCGTCAGCCGCTTGACCCAGGCCATCGCAGCCGGCGTGGACGAGGGCTCGCTGACCATCGACGGCGATGCCGCGAGCGTCGCGCGCAGCCTGTACCAGCTGTGGCTGGGGGCCAGCATCATGGCCAAGATAGCGCGCACGGCCCAGCCCTTCGATACCGCCCTGGCGACGACGCGCCGGATGCTTCACCTTGCTTCCTGAGCGAAGCAGGGACAAGGGCACCTTGTCGTAAGGTGCTTTTTTTAGCCGCTAACTAGACGACTGGTCTATTAGTGGTCTCAACCATGGGAGAGTAGCATGAAAGTTCTGATCGTCCTGACCTCGCACGACCGCCTTGGCGATACCGGCCGCAAGACCGGCTTCTGGCTGGAAGAACTGGCCGCGCCTTATTATGCCTTCAAGGATGCCGGCGCCGAGATTGTCCTGGCGTCGCCGAAAGGCGGCCGCCCGCCGCTCGATCCGAAAAGCAATGAGCCGGATTTCCAGACCGATCTCACCCGCCGTTTCGAAGCCGACGCCGACGCGATGGCGCAGCTCGCTTCCACGGTGCCCCTCGGCAGCGTCTCGCAGGCCGCTTTCGATACCGTCTTCTATCCGGGCGGGCACGGCCCCTTGTGGGACCTGGCCGAGGATCCCGCTTCGATCGGCCTGATCGAATCCTTCGTGGCCGCGGGCAAGCCGGTCGGATTCGTCTGCCACGCGCCGGGCGTGCTGCGCCACGTGCGTGCGCCGGATGGCCGTCCCCTGGTCGAAGGCAAGCGGGTGACCGGCTTCGCGAACAGCGAGGAAGCCGCGGTCGGATTGCTCGATGTGGTGCCCTTTCTCGTCGAGGACGAGCTCAAGGCGAAGGGCGGGGTGTATTCGAAGGGGGCGGACTGGGCATCCTACGTAGTCAGCGACGGGCTCCTGATCACCGGCCAGAACCCCGGATCGTCGGCGGAAGCGGCGAGCGTGCTGCTGGAGCGCCTGCGCGCAGGCGCCGCGGAATGAAAAACGGCGAGCCCGGGGGCTCGCCGTCGTGCTGGACACCTTGGGCCCCCGCCTGCGCGGGGGCTGCGAAAAACGGCGAACGAGATTCGCCGTTTTTCTTGCTTACATGGTCCAGCGCAGGCCGACCTTGAAGTAGCGGCCGATGGCGCCGCTGGCGTCCATCGGGTTGTAGCTCATGCCACCGTAGGTCAGCGGATCCAGCGGAGCAACCTTGTCGAACAGGTTCTGGATCGAGCCGTAGATCTGCAGCTGGCGGGTCACGTTATAGCGTGCCGACAGGTCGACCGTGGTGAACGAAGCCAGACGGCAGTCGCCAGGCGCCGGGTTGCCGTTCGCGAACTGCGAGGCGCACTTGTCGCCGGCGAAGTACACGTTCTGCATGTCGGCGCGGTAGTTGGCGGTCGCGGTCATGTTGAACTTCTGGCTGTAGTCCCACGAAGCGCTGAGGCTGATCTTGTCCTTCGGCGTACCGGCGCAGTTCGAGGTGTCGCAGTTGCCGTGGGTGCCGGCGTACTGGTAACGGGTGCCGCTCTTCTCGGCGCGTACCCACGATGCGATGTGGGTCCAGGTCAGGCCCACGACCGCGCGGCCGTAGTCGCCCAGCTTGACGCGCTGCTTGACGTCGAAGTCCACGCCCTTGATCTCGGTGAAGCTCGAGTTCTGGTACGGTGCGTTCGACAGCAGCAGGGTGCCCGTGTTCGGGATCACGACGCCGTTCACGACCAGGTTGTTGTCGTTGCGGATCGCGGTCGGCAGGGCGGCTGCTTCGACGTAGGACAGCGGGTTGATCTCGTTTTCACGGCGGATCTTGAAGCCGTCCACGGACAGGCTGGTGTTGGCCAGCGGATCCCAGACCATGCCCAGGGTGTAGCCCTTCGAGGTTTCCGGCGACAGTTTCGGGTTGCCGACCTTGACCGCACCGATCGAGATCGCGCAGTCGGCCTGGGTTGCGCCGCCGGCTGCCGGGACGCCGCCCGGGCAACGGACCGGATCGCGCACCGAGGAGCTGCCGGTGCTCTGCGACTCGACGCCGGCTTCGGCCGGACCCGGGGCGCGGAAGCCTTCCGAGTAGGTGCCGCGCAGGGCGAAGGTCTTCAGCGGGGTCCACTTGATGCCGACTTTCGGGGTGGTGGACGAGAAGTTCTTGTACTTGTCGTAGCGCAGTGCACCGGTCAGTTCGACGGTCTGGATCACAGGCGCAGCCACTTCGACGAAGACTGCCGAGATGTTCTGGTCGCCCTTGGCCGCCACGTAGGAGGCGTTGATCGAACCGTCGGCGGTGCCCGACAGCGACGGGTTGTCCAGCGACTCGCGGCGGTGTTCGGCGCCGACCGCCAGGCCCATGGCGCCGCCCGGCAGCTGCATCAGCTCGCGCGAGGCCTTGAAGTCGACGATGTCGAGCTTGGTGGTCGAATGCGAGGTCGCATTGGTCACCATCGCGGCGTAGAGCGAGGACGGGTTCTTGCTGGCCTGGGTACCGATGTAGTACGGGAAGTACGGGCTGGAAGGATTGCCCAGGGCGGCCTGCAGCACCTTCATGTTGATCATGTTGCTGTAGTTCAGGTCCAGCTTCGACATCGAGTGCAGGTAGGCGGTGTCGAAGTCCCAGCCGAATTTCTGGCCTTTGATGCCGATCACGAAGCGGTTGAAGGCATTGTCCACCGAGCGGGTGCTGGGGCCGACGTCGAACATCGAGTAGCGCAGGCGCACGTCGGCGCCGTACGGGTTCTGCGGATGCTTGGCCGACATCAGGATCGTGTTGCCGTAGGCGATCACGCCGGTCGGGCTGGCCGCGTTCGGCGGGAAGGCGACGGTCGAGCTGGTCGCCGGCGGGGTCAGGGTGAACGAGGTGTCGCGCTTGGAGTAGCCGGCTTCCGCGTACAGCTGCAGGCCGCCGTCCAGGTTCTTGGTGCCGCGCGCATACAGGTTCACGCCGTCGATATTCGGCTGCATCGAGCGGAACTGGTCCTGGTACCACAGGCAGCCGCCGGCCGGGTCCTGGTTGACCACCGGCGAGAACTGCGAGCAGCCCGGCAGCGAGACGTAGTTGCCGGTCTTCGGATCGCGCAGGGCGCCGGTCGGGGTCGGGCTGGAAGCGCCCGGCGTGATGTAGCCGCCGGCGAACTGGCTGTTGGCCGCATAGCCCCACGGACGGATGTCGCCCTGGCCGATCCACTTGCGACCGGCGCGGTCCTTGTTCATCAGCTCGTGGTTACCGTAGACCTCGAGGTTGGTCATGACGTTGAAGCCGTCGGTGTCGAGATCGCCCTTGCCCCAGGTCAGGGTGCCCTTGGCCACTTCGCCGTCGCGGTAGCGCGACTCGCCCAGCTCGCCCTTGGCGACCAGGCCGGTGAAGTCCTTGCGCAGGATGATGTTGACCACGCCGGCGATCGCGTCCGCGCCGTAGATCGAGGACGCGCCGTCCTTCAGGATCTCGATGCGTTCCACCGCTTCCATCGGCACGGTCGACAGGTCGGTGAAGCTCTTCTGGCCGTCGTCGGCGCGCGCGAACGGGGCCATGCGGCGGCCGTTCAGCAGCACCAGGGTCGAGGTCGCGCCCAGGCCGCGCAGCGAGATCGCGGTCGAGCCGGCGGCGAAGCCGTTGCCGAAGCCGGTCGGCAGCGAACCGGCGCCGTCGGCGGTCAGGGTCTGCAGGTATTCGGCGACGGTGCCCTTGCCGGACTTGGCCAGGTCTTCGCGGGTGACCACCTGGACCGGCGAAGCGGTTTCGGCGGTGGCGCGCTTGATGCTCGAGCCCGTGACTTCGACGCGCTGCATCGGGGCGGACGAGGTGTCCTGCGCCATCGCGGCTGCGCCGAAGGCCACGTAGGCGACGGCAAAGGAGACTGCTTGGGCTACAGCTTTTCTTTTATACATTCCAACTCCAAGAAATGGTCTGATGAATCGGTCCACACATGCATATGCTTTTTTGTCAATCTTTGGCATGCATATACCAAGGAATACGAGCACTAGAGGTAACCAATTGTCGTTCGGTGAGAAATGAGAATTTTTTCACCTGACGCGGGCTCATCAGATCATTCCTGTCCTTACAGTGTCAATATGAATGAATATGAATTCTTCGTAACATTGCGTAAATGCCACACTTGTATGCATTTTCCCTGTTAGGCGGTGGAAAATTTTTTGCTCTGCAACATTCGGAAACTGTTCTATAGTTTCGCTTTTCACCCGGAATCCCCGATGTTTGCTTATATCCTCCGGCGGCTGTGGCAAATGCTGCCCACCATGGCCGGCGTCGTGGTGCTGGTCTTCGTGCTGTTCAACTGGGTCGGCGGCGATCCGTCCTACCTGCTGGCGGGCAAGATGGCGGATGCGCAGGCGATCGCCAACATCCGCACCCAGCTCGGCCTGGACCAGCCCTGGTACGTGCAGCTCGGCATCTTCGTCAAGCAGATCCTGAGCTTTGATTTCGGCAATGCCTGGAGCACCGGCGAACCGGTCTCGCACATCCTGTCGACCAGGCTCGGCCCTTCGCTGACGGTGCTGGTGCCGCTGACCGTGCTGGAGACCCTGATCGGGATCGCGCTGGCGCTCGCCATCGCTTTCGTGCGCGGCTCGCTGACCGACCGCCTGGTGATGATTGCCTGCACGGTCGGCATGTCGATCTCGATCCTGGTCTACATCATCGTGTTCCAGTACGGGCTGGCCTACAAGCTGGGCCTGTTCCCGGTGCAGGGCTGGGGCGACCATTTCCTCGAAAACCTGCTGCGCTACGCCACCTTGCCGATCCTGATCGGCCTGACGGTGTCGGTGGCGCCGACCCTGCGCCTGTTCCGCAGCTTCGTGCTGGACGAAGTGGGGCAGGACTATGTGCGCACCGCACGCGCCAAGGGCCTGTCGGAGCGGCGCATCGTCTGGGTCCACGTGCTGCGCAATGCGGCGATCCCGATCATCACCTACGTGATGGCGAACCTGCCTGCCCTCCTGATCGGCGCCTTCCTGCTGGAGCGCTTCTTCGGCATCCCGGGCATCGGGCGCGAGGTGATCCTGGCGGTCGAGCGCAGCGACTTCCCGGTGATCAAGGCGATCACGGTCTACGTGGCCGCCGCCACCATGGTGTTCAACCTGCTGGCCGACCTGATGTACCAGGCGGTGGATCCTCGCGTACAGCTCAAATGAGCAGCTGAAATGAATCAAATGATCGAAAACGTTTCGCCCGGCCTGTGGGCGCTCGCCTGGCGCCGCCTGCGCGCCGACCGCATCGCCATGGCCTCGCTGGCGGTGGTGCTGATCTTCCTGCTGTCGGTGCTGCTGTCCGCCACCGGCCTGGTGGCCGCCGACTGGGAGAACGAGGTCGCCGTCAACTATGCGCCGCCGACCTTCGTCGGTCCCGATCCCGCGCTGGCGGCCTTGAGCCGTCCGTCCGCGCCGGCACCGCCGAATGCCTTCGATCCGCTGGCGGCCGATATCGCCGAATCGAAGGCGGAGCTGGCCCGGCGTGGCCACGCCACGCAGGTGGTCAAGGCGGCGACCCTGCCTTTCGGCGCCGACAAATGGGGCCACGACATCGTTAAAAAGACCATCAAGGGCGGCCAGACCTCGATCGTGGTCGGCCTGGTCGCGGCCCTGGTGGCGGTGGCGCTGGGGACCCTGTTCGGCGCCGTCTCCGGATTCTACGGCGGCAAGGTCGACGACCTGTTCAACTGGTTCTACAGCATCTTCACCTCGATCCCGTCGATCCTGATGATCCTGACGGTGGCCGCGGTGCTGCAGACCAAGGGCGTGCTGACCATCGTGCTGATCCTGGGGCTGACGGGATGGACCGGGCCCTACCGCCTGATCCGCGCCGAGTACATCAAGCACAAGGCGCGCGAATACGTGATGGCGGCCGACGCCATCGGCGCCTCCGGCTGGCGGCGGATGTTCTCGCACATCCTGCCGAACGTCTCGCACGTGGCGCTGGTGCAGATGTCGATCCTGGTGGTCGGCTTCATCAAGGCCGAGGTCATCCTGTCCTTCCTGGGCTTCGGCGTGCCGGTCGGCGTGGTGTCCTGGGGCAGCATGCTGAACGAAGCGCAGAATGAACTCATCCTGGGCAAGTGGTGGCAGCTGGCCGCCGCCGCCAGCGCGATGGCCCTGCTGGTGACGGCCTTCTCGCTGTTTGCCGATGCGCTGCGCGATGCGCTGGATCCGAAACTGAAGTGAGACCGTATGACTTTTGACCAGCCATTGCCTGACGTTCTGCTTGAAGTGCGCGACCTGCGCGTTTCCTTCCGCATCGACAAGAAGCGCACGTTCGAAGCCGTCAAGGGCATCTCCTTCAGCCTGCCGAGGAACGCCACCGTGGCGCTGGTGGGCGAGTCCGGCAGCGGCAAGTCGGTCAGCTCGCTGGCCGTGATGGGCTTGCTGCCTGTCGAGACCACGATCATGCACGAGGGCTCCTCGATCCGCTTCGACGGCCGCGAGCTGCTCGGGCAGTCGATCGAGGCGCGCCGCAAGCTGTGCGGCAAGGACATCGCGATGATCTTCCAGGAGCCGATGTCCTCGCTGAATCCGGTGTTCACGGTCGGCTTCCAGATCGGCGAAGTGCTGCGCCAGCACCTGGGCATGGACAAGCGCCAGGCGCGCGCGCGCACGCTCGAACTGCTGGACGAAGTCGGCATCCCCGATCCGGCCAGCAAGATCGACGCCTATCCGGGCCAGATGTCGGGCGGCCAGCAGCAGCGCGTGATGATCGCGATGGCGATCGCCTGCGAACCGCGCCTGCTGATCGCCGACGAGCCGACCACGGCGCTGGACGTGACGATCCAGAAGCAGATCATGGAACTGATCGCGCGGCTGCAGAAGAAGCACCAGATGTCGGTGCTGTTCATCACCCACGACCTCGGGCTGGTGGGCGAGATTGCCGACCGCGTGATCGTGATGCGGCATGGCGAGGTGCGGGAGGAGGGGCCTGCTTCGTCGGTACTTCATGCGCCTGCCGACCCCTACACGCGGGCGCTGCTGCTTTGCCGGCCGAAGCTGGACGAGCGGCCGGTGCGGCTGCCCGTCATCGACGATGTGCTGAGCGGGCGTTACTCGACGGAGATCGTGCTGCCGCAGCGCTCGCGCGGCTATGCTGCTTCCGACGACAACGTGCTGGTGGTGGAGGGGCTGAAGAAGAGTTTTTATCTGCGCGAAGGCCTGTTCGGCAAGCGCGAGTTCCAGGCGGTGAAGGATGTCTCCTTCACGCTGCCGCGCGGGAAGACCCTGGGCGTGGTCGGCGAATCCGGTTCCGGCAAGACCACGGTCGGCCTGACCCTGCTGCGCCTGCACCGCGCCACCGGCGGCAGCGCCCTGTTCGAAGGCCGCGACCTGCTGGCGATGAGCGACCGCGAGTACCAGGCCTATAAACGGCGCATCCAGATCATCTTCCAGAACCCTTATGCCTCGCTGAACCCGCGATTCACGGTCGGCCAGATCTTGTTGGAACCGATGCGCATCCATCGCATCGGTTCCAACGATGCCGAGCGCGTCGAGCACGCCCACTACCTGTTGAAGCGGGTCGGGCTGCCGGAGCAGGCCTTCCACCGCTATCCGCACGAGTTCTCCGGCGGTCAGCGCCAGCGCATCGCGATCGCGCGCTGCCTGACCATGAAACCGGAGATCCTGGTGTGCGACGAGTCGGTGTCGGCGCTGGACGTCTCGGTCCAGGCCCAGGTGCTGAACCTGCTGCAGGACCTGCAGGACGAGTACAAGATGAGCTACATCTTCATCTCGCATGACTTATCCGTGGTCAAGTACATCTCCGACCGCGTGATGGTCATGCACCACGGCAGCGTGGTCGAGATGGCAGACTCGGACGAGCTCTACCGCAACCCCCGTCACCCCTATACCCAAACGCTGCTGAACGCCATCCCGCGCGGCGCCTGAAGCTGCGTCAAAAATTCGGGGTCAGAGCACATTTCCGCTGAAATTCGGGGTCAGAGCGATTTTTCGGAGCCGGGTCTTTAGCTGCGGTTGGCCGAGCTTCGGCATGGATCGCTTCAGTTAGTGCAAGGGCAAAAAGTGCTCTGACCCCGAATCTGTTGCGAAATGTGCTCTGACCCCGAATTTAAGGCGTCGCGCCCCCGGCAAGAGGCATATGGAGGGGGCGCGGGGCGGGCTTTTCCGATACCATATTGGCATGGCCTCGCTCTCCCACCTGATACACACTTACGGCGCGCTGATCGTGTTCGGCATCGTGCTGCTTGAACAGATCGGCCTGCCGATTCCCGCCTTCCCGGTGCTGATCATCGCCGGCGCGCTGGCGGTTGACAAGGGAGCCAACTGGCCGCTTTATCTGGCGGCCAGCATCGCCGCCTGCCTGGTCAGCGATTATTTCTGGTTCCGTGCCGGCCGCTACTACGGCAAGCGCATCCTGCGCCTGCTGTGCAAGATTTCGCTGTCACCCGATTCCTGCGTCAGCCAGACCGAAGACAATTTCGGCCGCTGGGGCGCGAAGTCGCTGGTGGTCGCCAAGTTCATCCCCGGTTTCAACACCATCGCCCCGCCGCTGGCCGGCGCCATGGGCACCACCACCCAGCGCTTCCTGTGGCTGTCGATGGCCGGCGGGCTGCTGTGGAGCGGCGTCGGCATGGGCCTCGGCGCCTGGTTCCACGGCAGCGTCGACGACGTCATCGCCTGGTTCGAGACCCTCGGCAGCACGGCCCTGATGGTGGTCGGCGCGCTGCTGGCCCTGTTCGTGTTGTTCAAGTACATCGAGCGCCGCCGCAACCTCGGCGCCGCCAAGCTGCCGCGCATCACCACCGCCGAGCTGAAATCCCTGCTCGAGGCCGGCCACGACCCGCTGATCGTCGATGCCCGCGGCGTCACCGCGCGCCAGCTGGAGCAGGGCATCCCGGGCGCGCTGGTCTACGGCGACACCGTCCCGGAACGCCTGATGGCCAGCCTCGACCGCGACCGCCATATCGTCATCTACTGCAGCTGCCCGAACGATGTCACCGCGGCCCAGGTCGCGAAGACCTTCCTCGCCAACGGTTTCCACCGCGCCCGCCCCCTGCGCGGGGGCCTCGACGCCTGGAACGCGGATTGCGCCGCCGCCGATGCGGACGTCGAACTCAAGCCGAAAGCCGGCTGAGCAAGCGCCTGCGCAGGCCAGGTTTGGTAGCTCGACTACTCATGAATCCTAGCAATCTTTCGTGAGATTCCTAGAGAAACAAAGGCCGATGTACCTAAACTACAATAAACGCTTGCGCTGAAGCCGAGAAGTCCTTAAGCTTCTGGAATCTGTTTCCGATTCCATGCCATGACTGTTGCGCCCGCATCCACCGTTCTCCAGCCGTCCGCCGCTTCCCCGACCATGACCGCGGGGCATGCCAGCCCGCGCCTGCTCGCCGACATCGGCGGCACCAATGCGCGCTTCGCGCTGGAACTGGGCCCGGGCCGCATCGCGCACATCGAAGTGCTGTCCTGCGCCAGCCACCCGACGCTGGCGGATGCCCTGCGCGCCTACCTGGCCCTGCCGGCGGTGGCCGAGGCGGTGGCCGGCTCGGGTACGGTGCGCCATGCGGCGATCGCGATTGCCAATCCGGTGCTGGGCGACATGGTGCGCATGACCAATCACCACTGGGAATTCTCGATCGAGGCGATGCGCCGCGAGTGCGGCTTCGATACCTTCGTGGTGGTGAACGATTTCGAGGCGCTGGCGATGGCCTTGCCCTGGCTGGCGGACGGCGACAAGGTCCAGGTCGGCGGCGGCGCGCCCGGCCTGAATGCACCGATCGGCCTGCTGGGCGCCGGCACCGGCCTCGGCGTGTCCGGCCTGATTCCGGCGCCGGACGGCAAGGGCTGGACCGCGCTGCGCAGCGAAGGCGGCCACGTCACCTTTTCCCCGGCCAACGACACCGAGATCGCGATCCTGCAGTACGCATGGCGCGAGTTCGAGCATGTATCGGCCGAGCGCCTGCTGTCGGGCGCCGGTGTCGAGCTGATCTACCGCGCGCTGGCCGAGTTGCGCGGGGCGGCCGAACCCGTGCTGGACGCGCCGGAGATTTCGCGCCGCGCCCTGGCCGGCGAATGCCCGCTGTGCGACGAGGTCGTCGAAGCCTTCTGCGGCATGCTGGGCACGGTGGCCGGCAACCTGGCCGTCACCCTGGGCGCCCAGGGCGGGGTCTACATCGGCGGCGGCATCGTGCCGCGCCTGGGCGAACGCTTCGCGCGCTCCTGCTTCCGCCGCCGCTTCGAGCAGAAGGGCCGCTTTGCCGCCTACCTGGCGGCGGTCCCGACCTATGTGATCACGGCCGAGTATCCGGCTTTCCTGGGCGTTTCCGCGATCCTGGCCGAGCGCCTTGCCGCTTGAGCGGGCGCAGGGCGGCGCAGCATCCGCCATGCCGATCCGCGCGCACCTGTTCGCGGCTTCTCCCTTTCCGGGTTTTATCGGGTACAATGGCCGCCAATCGGTAGAAACGATGTCGTCCTTCCTGCTCCAGCAGCGCCGTTTCTCCTGAAAGTCTATCTTTGCAGTCCGCTTTCCGGCGGGCTGCCGCGTGGCCGGCATGAAGCCCCCACGGTATCCGCCCGGCGCCACTGCCGGGCCACGGAACCCAGTTTCAACGCGTACTGTCTCATCGGGGCGTAAGCTCCTGTGTCGCTGCAACGACACTTCGTGACCGTTGAAGCCGTTTGTGTTTGATGTTTTCTTTGCCGTTATGAACACTGATGAGGCCAAGAAGGTCCTCGAGACCGCCTTGCTGTGCGCGCGCGAGCCGATGACGATCCACGGCATGAAGAAACTGTTCGCCGACGTGGATGCGAACGGCCGCCAGGTCGGCACGGGCGTGGGCGCCGACACGATCAAGATCCTGCTGGAAGAACTGCGCCAGGACTGGCAGGACCGCGGCATCGAGATCGTCAGCCTGGCATCCGGCTGGCGTTTCCAGAGCCGGCCCGAAATGAAGCCTTACCTCGACCGGGTCGCCCCGGAAAAGCCGCCGAAGTATTCGCGCGCAACGCTGGAGACGCTGGCGATCATCGCCTACCGCCAGCCGGTCACGCGCGGCGATATCGAAGAGATCCGCGGCGTCGCCGTCAACTCGCAGACGATCAAGATGCTCGAGGACCGCGGCTGGATCGACGTGGTCGGCCACCGCGAGGTGCCGGGACGACCGGCCCTGCTGGGCACGACCCGGCAGTTCCTCGACGACCTTGGCCTGGCCTCGCTGTCGCAGCTGCCGCCGCTGCAGGAAGTGGCGGACGGCGCCGGCGGACGCAGCCTGGAAGCGCTGGAAGCGGCCTTGCAACAATTTGATGAACACGACCCTGCGACGCAACCGGTGGTTGATCTCGCGTCAGGTCAGCAATAACAACGAAACGAATGATGAATCCAACCGACAACACCGAGACGACCCCTGCCGAAGCAGGGCTGGAGGCGGCAGCCAAGCCGAAGCGCCGTACGCGCGCCCAGGCCGCTGCCGAGGGCGCGCAGCCGGAAGCCGACGCCAAACCCAAACGCACCCGCAAGGCCGCCGCCAAGCCGGCCGCCGATACTGTGGAGGCCGCCGCGCCGGCAGCCGAGGCCCCGGCACAGCAGGATGCGGCTCCGGCCGCCAAGCCAGCCCGCAAGCCGCGTGCGAAGAAAGCCGATGCCGAGCAGGCCGTGAGCGCGCCCGCCGCCGAAGCGGCGCCGGCTCCGGCACCGGCCACCGATGCGGCCCAGGATGAAGGCCAGCGCAAGCCGCGCGGTCCGCGCCAGATGCGCGAGCAGCGCCAGCAGCGTGAAGCGGTCGCCGCCGCGGCTGCGCCGCGTGGCCAGGCCGACGGCGCCGATGCCGTGGCCGAGCCGGTCCAGGCCGGCGCGGAGCAGGGCGAGCAGGCCGCCGAGAAGCGCGCCGAGCAGCGCCAGGGCGCGCGCAGCGGCAAGCACGACGGCCAGAAGAAGGGCAGGAAAGGCCAGCAGCGCGGCCAGCAGGGTCAGCAGGCCCAGCAGGGTCAGCAGGGTCAGCAGGCCCAGCAAGGCCAGGCCGGCCAGCCGGGCCAGCAAGCCCAGAAGCAGGGCCAGCAGCAAGGCAAGGGCAAGAACGCCCGCGGCGGCAAGGACAACCGCGGCGCCAAGCCGAACGATGCCGACGCCGTGTTCTCCTTCGTGACCTCGGACGCCTTCGACGCCCACGAGGGCGGCCAGGGCCAGGCCAAGGCGACCAAGGCGCGCCGCGACCTGACCGCCGAGGACGATGCGCCGAAGCTGCACAAGGTGCTGGCCGAGGCCGGCCTGGGTTCGCGCCGCGACATGGAAGAGCTGATCATCGCCGGCCGCGTGTCGGTGAACGGCGAGCCGGCCCACATCGGCCAGCGCATCCTGCCGACCGACGCCGTGCGCATCAACGGCAAGCTGCTGCAGCGCCGCGTGAACAACAACAAGCCGCCGCGCGTGCTGGTGTACCACAAGCCGGCCGGCGAAATCGTCAGCGCGGACGATCCGGAAGGCCGTCCGTCGGTATTCGACCGCCTGCCGACCATGAAGACCGGCAAATGGCTGGCCGTCGGCCGCCTCGACTTCAACACCGAGGGCCTGCTGCTGTTCACGAACTCCGGCGACCTGGCGAACCGCCTGATGCACCCGCGTTACAACATCGACCGCGAGTATGCCGTGCGTACCCTCGGCGTGCTGGAAGAGGGCATGCGCCAGAAGCTGCTGGCCGGCGTCGAGCTGGAAGACGGCCTGGCCTCCTTCACCAAGATCGTCGACGGCGGCGGCGAAGGCGTCAATCACTGGTACCGCGTGGTGATCGGCGAAGGCCGCAACCGCGAGGTGCGCCGCATGTTCGAGGCGGTCAACCTGACCGTTTCGCGCCTGATCCGTACCCGCTACGGCGCGATGACCCTGCCGACCGGCCTGAAGCGCGGCCGCTGGGAAGAGCTCGAAGAAAACGACGTCCGCAATTTCATGACCGCCTTCGGCATCGAGAAGAAGGGCGAGCAGAAGGCCGGCGGCCAGGGGCAGGGCCAGGGTGGCCAGAAGCAGAAGCAGGGCGGCGGCAAGGACCGCGGCGGCCCCAATGCGGACCGCAGCAACGGCAATCGCATCGACCGTGCCGACGCCAACCGTAACGTCGACCCCTTCGGCCCGCCCGTGGTGCGCGTCGGCACCCAGCAGGGCGGCCGCGGTCAGTCCGGCATGCCGGGCGCCCAGGGGCGCGGCGGCAGCGGCTTCGGCGGCGGCCAGGGTGGTCGTAGCGGCGGCCAGGGACGCAATGGCGGCCAGGGCCGCGGCGCCGGCGGTGGCGGTGGCGGTGGCGGTGGCGGCGGCAAGGGTCCGCGCCAGCCGGATCCGCTGCAGACCACCTTCGGCTTCGCCGGTGCCGGCCAGAGCCGTCGTCCGTCGGGTCCGCGTGTCAGCGATCACGGCATGCCGCGACGCGGCCGCCGGGGTTAATCCGTGCCGTCGTCCCCGCGCAGGCGGGGGCGGCGAATTGAATGCACCCTGCTGGACAAAGGTGTAAGCTGTTGCATACCTGTTCATTTTGCAGCGCAGCGATTGCGAGCTGCCCTGTATCGGGTTATAATTCGCAACCAATTAAAGTTCTCCCCGGCGTTTTGTTTGGTGCAGACACTTTCATCTGGTTGGAAATATAAGAAGATGGGCAGTTGCCCATTTTTTTTTTGTTGAATCGTTTTAAGAGGTCCGGCGCCAAGCCGGCGATCTGGAGAAATCAGTGCAGCTGTTTGATTTGATTGCCACCACAGTCAGTGGACTGGGCTACGAACTCGTCGATATCGAGCGTGCCGAGCGAGGCATCCTGCGCGTGTTCATCGATTTCCCGGCCGCGGTGGCGGACGAAAAGGGACCGATCTCGGTCGAGGATTGCGCCACGGTCAGCCACCAGCTGTCGCACGTGTTGACGGTCGAAAACGTCGATTACGAGCGCCTGGAAGTGTCGTCGCCCGGACTGGACCGTCCGGTGCGCACCCTGGCCGACTTCGAACGCTTTGCCGGCGAAGAATGCACGGTCAAGCTGCGCGTCGCGATGCCCGGCACTGCGAACCGCAAGACCTACACGGGCATCCTGCACGCCCCGCAAGGCGACAAGATCGGGTTGGAATTTGAAAGCAAGGATGGCCTGGCGTTATTGGAATTTACGCTGGCCGAACTGGACAAGGCACGCCTGGTGCCGAAGGTGGATTTTAGGAGTCGCAAAGCATGAGTCGCGAAATTTTGTTACTGGTTGATGCGCTCGCGCGCGAAAAAAACGTCGATAAAGAGGTCGTCTTCGGCGCGCTCGAGTTCGCACTGGCGCAGGCCACGAAAAAACGCTACGAGGGCGATGTCGACATCCGCGTGAGCATCGACCGCGACAGCGGCGAATTCGAAACCTTCCGCCGCTGGCACGTCGTTCCCGACGAGGCCGGCCTGCAGCTGCCCGACCAGGAAATCCTGCATTTCGAAGCCAAGGAACAGATTTCGGACATCGAAGTCGACGAGTACATCGAAGAACCGATCGAATCGGTCGAGTTCGGTCGCCGCTTCGCCCAGGACACCAAGCAGGTCGTGCTGCAGCGCGTCCGCGACGCCGAGCGCGAGCAGATCCTGCAGGACTTCCTGGAGCGTGGCGACGCCCTCGTTACCGGCACCATCAAGCGCATGGAACGCGGCGATGCGATCGTCGAGTCGGGCAAGATCGAAGCCCGCCTGCCGCGCGACCAGATGATCCCGAAGGAAAATCTGCGCATCGGCGACCGCGTCCGTGCCTACATCCTTCGCGTCGACCGCAATATGCGCGGCCCGCAGGTGATCCTGTCGCGCACCGCGCCGGAATTCATCATGAAGCTGTTCGAACTGGAAGTTCCGGAAATCGAACAAGGCCTGCTGCAGATTAAATCGGCTGCCCGCGATCCGGGCGTGCGCGCCAAGATCGCCGTGTTCACGACCGACAAGCGCATCGACCCGATCGGTACCTGCGTCGGCATGCGCGGTTCGCGCGTGCAGGCCGTGACCGGTGAGCTGGGCGGCGAGCGCGTGGACATCGTGCTGTGGTCGGAAGATCCGGCCCAGTTCGTGATCGGCGCGCTGGCCCCGGCCAACGTGTCGTCGATCATGGTCGACGAAGAGAAGCATGCGATGGACGTCGTTGTCGACGAGGAAAACCTGGCGATCGCGATCGGCCGTTCGGGCCAGAACGTGCGCCTGGCGTCCGATCTGACCGGCTGGAAGATCAACATCATGACGGCCGAGGAATCGGCCAACAAGGCTGCCCAGGAAACCGCCGCCGTGCGCGCGCTGTTCATGGAAAAGCTGGATGTGGATGAGGAAGTGGCGAATATCCTGGTCGAGGAAGGTTTCTCGAGCCTTGAAGAAATCGCTTACGTTCCCATTTCCGAAATGCTGGAAATCGAATCGTTCGACGAAGACACCGTCAACGAACTGCGCACCCGCGCCCGTGACGCGCTGGTGACTGAAGCGATCGCTTCCGAAGAAGGCCTCGAGGGCATGGAAGAGTCGCTGGTCAGCCTGGAAGGGATGGACCGCACCACCGCCGGCAAGCTTGGTCTTGCCGGTATCAAGACCCTCGAACAATTCGCGGGCCTGGCATACGACGAGTTCGGCGCCATCCTGGCCCTGCCGACCGACCGTGCCCGTGATTTGATCAAGAACGCATTTAATGATGTGTCTGACGATGAGATGAAACTGGTCGACGCCAAGTACGACGACCGGGCCAAGGCCCTGCAGGCGAAAGCCTGGAGTCAGGTAGAAACGGCCAAGGCATAAGGGTTGTGCAAAGACCGGGGCGGTGCCGCGGTCTTTGCGTTTCCAACCCGAGCAAAATTCTTTATCATCTCGCGACACATAGAAAAGAGGACTGAATGGCGAGTAACAACGTAGCCCAATTTGCCACCGAACTGAAGATGCCTGCAGACTTGCTGCTGACGCAGCTGCGTTCTGCTGGCGTCGAGAAAAGTTCGACGTCAGATCCCTTGTCCAAGGATGATAAGGATAAGCTGCTGAACCATCTGCGCCGTACCCATGGCGCCGCCGAATCCGGCGAAAAGAAGAAGATCACGGTGACCCGCAAGGAAACCTCCGAGATCAAGCAGGCTGACGCCAGCGGCAAATCGCGCACGATCCAGGTGGAAGTGCGCAAGAAGCGCACTTTCGTACAACGCGACGATCTGGTCACTGCCAAGGCGGCTACCGCCCCGGTGATCGACGCCGCCGAACAGGCACGCCGTGACGAGGAAGCGCGCCGCCAGTCGGAACTGCTGGCGCGCCAGGAAGCGGAACTGCGTGAGAAGCAGGAACGCCTGGCCAAGCTGGAATCCGAGAAGGCCGCACAGGCCAAGGCGGCCGAAGAGCAGGCCAAGCGCGATGCCGAAGAGCGTCTGCAGCGCGAAGCTGCGGCCGCCGCACAGGCTTCGGCCGACGCCGCTGCCGGCGCCGCCGATGCCGCCGCTGAAACCAAGCGCGCCGCTGCCGAGGAAAGCAAGAAAGCAGCCGCCGAGGAATCCAAGCGCAAGGCCGACGAAGCCGCCAAGGAAGCCGCCGAACGCGCCGCCGCCACCGAGCGTGCACGCAAGGCCGTGGCCGACGAAGTGGCCCAGATCAAGGCCATGATGGCCCAGCCGCGCCGCGTGATCAAGGCGCCGGAAGTGCCTGCGGCCAAGCCGAAGGCAGCCGAACCGGCAACCCTGCATAAACCTGCTGAAAAGAAACCGGGCGAAGCCAAGCCGGCCGATGCGACCGGTAGCGGTGCACGTCCGAAACCGGGCGACAAGAAGTCGATCAAGTCGGCCAACGTGGCCTCGACCTGGTCGGACGAGAAGAAGCGCGGCGCCCCTGGCGGCGGCATGAAGGGCCGTGGCGCCCCCTCGACCGGCGGCCGTGACGGCTGGCGTGCGGGCGGTGGACGTGGCGGCCGTCGTGGCGGCCACGACGATCGCGAATCGAACTTCCAGGCCCCGACCGAGGCGATCGTCAAGGACGTCCACGTGCCGGAAACCATCACCGTGGCCGAACTGGCGCACAAGATGGCCGTGAAGGCTTCCGAGGTCATCAAGCAGCTGATGAAGCTGGGCCAGATGTGCACCATCAACCAGGTGCTGGACCAGGAAACCGCGATGATCGTGGTGGAAGAGATGGGCCACAAGGCCTTCGCCGCCGCCGTCGACGATCCGGAAGCGCTGCTGGCCGATCCGGGCGAGCACCACGAGTTCGAGTCCAAGCCGCGTGCGCCGGTCGTGACCGTGATGGGCCACGTCGACCATGGTAAAACCTCGCTGCTGGACTACATCCGCCGCGCGAAAGTGGCGGCTGGCGAAGCCGGCGGCATTACCCAGCACATCGGTGCATACCACGTGGACACCCCGCGCGGCATGGTCACCTTCCTGGATACGCCGGGTCACGAAGCCTTTACCGCAATGCGTGCCCGTGGCGCGAAAGCGACCGACATCGTCATCCTGGTGGTGGCGGCCGACGACGGCGTGATGCCGCAGACCAAGGAAGCGATTGCCCACGCGAAAGCGGCAGGCGTGCCCCTGGTCGTGGCGATCAACAAGATCGACAAGCCGGGTGCCAACACCGATCGCGTCACCCAGGAACTGGTGGCCGAAGGCGTGGTGCCGGAAGAATACGGCGGCGATTCGCCGTTCGTCCCGGTGTCCGCCAAGGTCGGTACCGGTATCGACGAGCTGCTGGAGCAGGTGCTGCTGCAGGCCGAAGTGCTGGAACTGAAGGCGCCGGTGGAATCGCCGGCCCGCGGCCTGGTGGTCGAAGCCCGTCTGGACAAGGGCCGCGGCCCGGTCGCCACCATCCTGGTGCAGTCGGGTACGCTGCGTCGCGGCGACGTCGTACTGGCGGGTTCGTCCTTCGGCCGCGTCCGTGCGATGCTGGACGAGAACGGCAAGTCGGTGACCGAAGCCGGTCCGTCGATCCCGGTCGAGATCCAGGGCCTGACCGAAGTGCCGAGCGCCGGCGAGGAAGCCATGGTCATGGGCGACGAACGCAAGGCGCGTGAAATCGCACTGTTCCGTCAAGGTAAGTTCCGCGACGTGAAACTGGCCAAGCAGCAGGCGGCGAAGCTGGAAAACATCCTCGACCAGATGGGCGAGGGCGAAGTCAAGAACCTGCCGCTGATCGTCAAGACCGACGTGCAGGGTTCGCAGGAAGCGCTGGTCGGTTCGCTGCAGAAGCTGTCGACCTCGGAAGTGCGCGTCCAGATCGTCCATGCGGCGGTCGGCGGCATCACCGAATCGGACGTCAACCTGGCGACCGCGTCGAAGGCAGTCATCATCGGCTTCAACGCCCGTGCAGACGCCCAGGCGCGCAAGCTGGCCGAAACCAACGGCGTCGACATCCGTTACTACAGCATCATTTACGATGCGATCGACGAGATCAAGACGGCACTGTCGGGCATGCTGGCACCGGAGAAGCGCGAGCACATCACCGGCCAGGTCGAAATCCGCCAGGTCATCCTGGTATCGAAAGTCGGCGCGATCGCGGGCTGCCTGGTCACCGATGGCGTGGTCAAGCGTACCTCCTCGGTTCGCCTGCTGCGCAACAACATCGTGGTCTGGACCGGCGAGATCGATTCGCTCAAGCGCTTCAAGGACGATGCGAAGGAAGTTCGTGCCGGTCTCGAGTGCGGCCTGTCGCTGAAGAACTACAACGACATCCAGGTCGGCGACGTTCTGGAAGTGTTCGAAGTGCAGGAAGTGGCGCGTACGCTGTAATACGGTCGTTCCAACGATTGGAGTAGCATTGGGGCTAGTAGGCCTGTGCCATGTGGCGCGGGCCACTGGCCCCAATCTTTTGTAGGGTGGGCACGAGGTGCCCACCTTACGCGTAATAACAAAAACATACGCAGTCAACAAAATGGCAAAACACAGTAAAAGCATTCCATCGCGCGGCCTGCGCGTCGCCGATCAGATCCAGAAGGACCTGTCGGAACTCATCGCGTTCGAACTGAAGGATCCGCGCGTGGGGATGGTCACCATCAGCGAAGTCAAGCTGACCCCGGACTATGCGCACGCCAAGGTCTGGTTCACCCTGCTCAAGGACAGCCCGGAAGAGGTCAAGCAGACCCTGGAAGGCCTGACCAAGGCTTCCGGCTACCTGCGCAACCTGCTCGGCAAGCGCCTGCACATCCACACCCTGCCGCAGCTGCACTTCGTGCACGACACCTCGACCAGCCGCGGCCTGGCCATGTCGGCCCTGATCGACCAGGCGAATGCGACGCGCGCCGCCGACTACGTGGACGAGTCCGCCCCCGCAGACACTGACGAAGATTCGGATTCCGAGTGAACGCAAGACCGCCGAAAAAGCCCCGCGACCTGGTCGACGGGGTGCTCCTGATCGACAAGCCGGTCGGCCTGTCGTCGAATGACGCGCTGACCAAGGTCAAGCGCATCGTCAACGCCAAGAAGGCCGGGCACACCGGCACCCTCGATCCCTTCGCCACCGGCCTGCTGCCGCTGTGCTTCGGCGAGGCGACCAAGTTCTCGCAAGACCTGCTGGAAGCGGACAAGACCTATCTGGCCACCGTCCACCTGGGCATCACCACCACCACCGGCGATACCGAGGGCGAGGTGCTGGAGACCCGCGACGTCGACGTCAGCACCGGGCAGGTCGAAGCCGCGCTGGCGCGCTTCCGCGGCCCCATCCTGCAGGTGCCGCCGATGTACTCGGCCCTGAAGCGCGACGGCAAGGCCCTGTACGAATATGCGCGCGAAGGCGTCACGCTGGAGCGCGAGGCGCGTCCGGTCACCATCCATGAGCTGGAACTGGTTGCCATCGCGGCGCCTTTCCTGACCATTCGCGTGAAATGCAGCAAGGGCACCTATGTGCGCGTGCTGGGCGAGGACATCGGCGCGCTGCTGGGCTGCGGCGCCCACCTGAGCGCGCTGCGCCGGGTGCAGGTCGGCGACCTCGGCACCGCCAACATGGTCACGCTGGAAGAGCTGCAGGCGCACGAGAACCCGCTGTCGCTGCTGGCCCCGGTCGACGCGCTGCTGTCGACCTTCCCGCGCATCGACCTCACGCCCGAGCTGGAAAAGCGTTTCCTGAACGGCCAGCGCCTGGCGCTCGGCAAGGAAGCGGTCGCCGTGCCGCCGGAGCAGGGCAGGGTGCGCGTCTATGCCGACGGCCGGCTGCTGGGCACGGCCATCCTGCAGGAATACGCGATCCTGGCGCCGGAACGCCTGATCGCCGCGCGCCAGGCCTGAAGCGCCATCCGCCGGGCTCGGCGTGTTCGCCGGGAAACAACAGTGGGAAGGAAAAGCTTGCTTGTAATTAATACATGCAAGCAGAATATTGAACATCAGCCAATATTCCCTTCCTCCGGAGCCCGCATGCAAGCCGAGATCCCCCAGACCGTCAGCAATCCCTCCGCCGAGGCGGGTGGCCGCGCCTTCGGCGCCGTGCTGTTCTCGGTTTTCGGGGCCATCCTGCTCGAGGTCTGGGACCGCCGCGCCGGCGCCGGGCTGCTGGTGTTCGGCGGCATCGCCGTGCTGGGCATCGGGCTGGCCCTGAGCGCCTGGCTGTGCTACCGCCGCCATGCCGCGGCCGTCGCCGCGCGTGCGAAGACGCCGGAACAGAAGCGGGCCGACCGCGTGTTTCATCTGGTGAATGGCGGACAGTGGATCCTCATCCTGGTGCTCGGCAATGTGCTTGCCAACATCGGGCAGGGCGCCTGGGTGGTGCCGATGGCGATCGCCGTGATCGGCCTGCACTTCGCGCCGCTGGCTTATGTGTTCCGCAATCCCCCGCACTACGTGACGGCGGCCGCGCTGGTGCTGTTCGCGCTGGCGTATCCGCAACTCGCCGCCGGCGGGCCGGCCGATCCGGTGGGCTTTCTCGGCATCGGCCTGATCCTCTGGGCGAGCGCCATGTGGGCGCTGCGCCGCTCTTGAAATCGGCGAAGCGTCCTCCACATCTGGCCCGTGCCAGCCCGTCATCATCCTTCAATATTTGGGCCTTAAGCTCAAACCGTTGAAAATTCAGGGCTTTTCTCGCCGCTGCAATGCAGCAGACGGAATCCGCGTGCTATACTAGCGGGTTCTGGAAATCGGCAATGCCAACCGGCTCCCGCCGAGCGCCTCTAGCCGAAACTCCATCCATCACGCAACATTCACTGTTGAATACGCATATGTCAGACACCAAACGCGCGATTCGTAATATCGCAATCATTGCCCACGTTGACCACGGCAAGACCACCCTCGTGGACCAGCTGCTGCGCCAATCCGGCACCTTCCGTGAAAACCAGGCGGTCGACACCCGCGTGATGGACTCGAACGATCTCGAAAAGGAACGTGGCATCACGATTCTGTCGAAGAACTGCGCAGTCGAGTATGAAGGCACCCACATCAACATCGTCGACACCCCGGGCCACGCCGACTTCGGCGGCGAGGTCGAGCGCGTGCTGTCGATGGTCGACTCGGTGCTGCTGCTGGTCGACGCCCAGGAAGGCCCGATGCCGCAGACCCGCTTCGTGACCCGCAAGGCGCTGGCCCTGGGCCTGAAGCCGATCGTGGTCGTCAACAAGATCGACCGTCCGGGCGCCCGCGCCGACTGGGCGATCAACCAGACCTTCGAACTGTTCGACAAGCTGGGCGCCACCGACGAGCAGCTCGACTTCCCGATCGTCTACGCCTCGGGCCTGAACGGCTACGCCGGCATGGACGAAAGCGTGCGCGGCGGCGACATGAAGCCGCTGTTCGACGCCATCCTGAAATACGTGCCGGTGCGTGACGACAACCCGGACGGTCCGCTGCAGATGCAGATCACCTCGCTGGACTACTCGTCCTACGTGGGCAAGATCGGTATCGGCCGCATCAACCGTGGCCGCATCAAGCCGGGCATGGACGTGCTGGTCGTGAACGGCCAGGACGACAAGAACCCGATCAAGGGCCGCATCAACCAGGTGCTGAACTTCAAGGGCCTGGAGCGCGTGCTGGTCGATGAAGCCGTCGCCGGCGACATCGTGCTGATCAACGGTATCGAAGACATCGGCATCGGCGTGACCGTGACCGCCGTCGATACCCCGGAAGCGCTGCCGATGCTGACCGTCGACGAGCCGACCCTGACCATGAACTTCATGGTCAACAACTCGCCGCTGGCCGGCCGCGAAGGCAAGTTCGTGACCAGCCGCCAGCTGCGCGACCGCCTGGACCGCGAACTGAAGTCGAACGTGGCGCTGCGCGTGCTGCCGACCCCGGACGACACCGTGTTCGAAGTGTCGGGCCGCGGCGAACTGCACCTGACGATCCTGCTGGAAAACATGCGCCGTGAAGGCTTCGAGCTGGCCGTGTCGCGTCCTCGCGTGGTGTTCAAGGAAATCGACGGCGTCAAGTGCGAGCCGTACGAGAACCTGACCGTCGACGTCGAAGAAGTGAACCAGGGCGGCGTGATGGAAGAACTGGGCCGCCGCCGTGGCGACCTGCAGAACATGGAATCGGACGGCAAGGGCCGTGTCCGTCTGGAATACCGCATCCCGGCCCGTGGCCTGATCGGCTTCCAGGGCGACTTCATGACCCTGACCCGCGGCACCGGCCTGATGAGCCACGTGTTCGACGCCTACTCGCCGGTCGATAACGGCAAGGGCGAACTGGCCGGCCGCCGCAACGGCGTGCTGATCTCGCAGGATGACGGCCAGGCCGTCGCCTACGCACTGTGGAAGCTGCAGGATCGCGGCCGCATGTTCGTCGAGCACAACACCCCGGTGTACGAGGGCATGATCATCGGTATCCACTCGCGCGACAACGACCTGGTCGTGAACCCGATCAAGGGCAAGCAGCTGACCAACGTGCGCGCCTCGGGCACCGACGAAGCCGTGCGCCTGGTGCCGCCGATCGTGATGTCGCTGGAATACGCGGTCGAGTTCATCGAGGATGACGAGCTGGTCGAGATCACCCCGAAGAGCATCCGCCTGCGCAAGCGTCACCTGAAAGAGCACGAGCGCAAGAAGGCCAGCCGCGAAGCCGCGTAATCCGGTTTTCAGGCTTCATGAAAAAACCCGCTGCTTGCAGCGGGTTTTTTTTCGTCCATCGGCTGGCTCAGGAATCCATCGATTTGGCTCCCTGAGCCAGGACAAAAAATGCATTAAATGAAACGGAAGTAATAACATGATTACCACTTAATTGACTTCCAATTAAGAAACAAGCTCCCAGGCGCTGCGGAGCCGAAGAGACACCCGTCGATCACAATAACTACTGGAGATACCATGAAACTGCTGAAACAACTCGCCGTCGTCGCCGCCCTGTCCTCGATCGCTTCGTACGCATCGGCCCTGACCCCGATCGCCGATAGCGACCTGTCCAAGGTCTCGGGCCGCGACGGTGTGTCGATCGCCGCCGACCTGCATATCAACATCGGTGAATTCAAGTACACCGATACCGACGCAACGGGCGGCTCGGTGAGCTTCAACAACATCAAGATCTCCGGCGCCATCGCAGCGACGATCGACATCGTCAACAACGAAACCTTCAACGGCGAAGTCAGCGCCTTCAATGCCGACGGCACCAAGAACGCCGCTACCACCCTGGGCGTGATCTCGCCGCTGGCAGTGCCGGGCGCCAGCGCCGGCCTGGCCGCCTTTGCACCGAAAGGCGACGTCGTCAAGATCGCAATCCCGCTGGTCGACACCACCAAAAACCTGAGCATGAGCGTCGACTCGATCCGCATGGGCGGCGTGGTGGATGCCAACGGCAAGAATGTGGGCGCCTCCTTCGGTTCGTTCGCCGTCAACGACATCAAGCTGCAAGGCACCACCGTCTACATCTGGGCTCACTGATTCCCCTTGTTTGGTGACGGACGGCCCGCGGGCTTGGCCCCGGGCCGTTTTGACTTGCAACGCTCGTCGGGATAATCCATGAGCAGATATTTTCTTGTTGCGCTGGCGCTTGCCGCGTTCAACCTGCTGGCAGCGGGGAATGCGTCGGCCCAGATGCGCGCATTGTCGGACAGCGAGATGTCCACCGTGAGCGGCCAGGGCCTGTTCACCGTCAGTAATTCCAGCTACAACGGTTTCGATTTCACCCGCATCGCCCTCGATGCCGACGTGACCCTGAACGCCAACCTGGCCAATCTGCGCCTGGGCGAATACAACTACGGTCCGCGCAACGGCAGCGGCGCCGACCTCGACATCAGCGCGCTGCGCTTCGGCCGCAGCGATGCCGGCGACGCCCAGCGCCTGGTGCAGATCACCAATCCCTATTTCGAATTCGTTTACCAGAACAGCGGCAGCACCGGCCAGCGCGAGATCATCGGCATGCGCCTGGGCTTCGACGGCATCGCCGGCGACATCGGCATGAAGATCGCAAGCCTGTCCGGCGCGCTGCGCATCGACGCCGGCGCGGCCGGCATCGTCGACAGCCTGAACGACGCCGGCGGCGGCAAGCGCTGGAACGGCGAATGCACCGGCTGCATCCCGCTGTCGAAGGTCGGTGGCGTCACCGCCGGCGATGCCGCCGGCCCGAGCCGCGACTTCTGGATCTCGGTGCTGAAGACACCGGTGAGCTTCCAGGCGGCGCCGGGCATGCCGGCCCTGACCGAGGCCCAGGCCGGGATCTGGCTGAACTGGCGCGACAAGCTAACCGCCCTGAACCTGACCGGCCTGGTGCCGGCGAATAATCCGCCGGGCCACTGATGCGCACCGCCGTTTCCCTGTTCCTCCTTGCGTTCGTGCCCGGCCTGGCCGCGGCGCTGGAACCGCTGTCGGACAGCGCGCTGTCGAAGATCGGCGGGCGCGACGGCATGAGCTTCAACCTGTCGAACTTCGCGGTGTCCGGGACCACGGTGCTGCGCTACACCACGCCGGACGGCCGCGGCAGCATCGGCATCGGCAACCTGTCGGCCTCGCGCTCGGACAATCTCGACGCGCCTTTCGCCGACCCCTACCGCCTGGACATCCTGCCCGGCGGGCCGGGGAGGGCGCAGATCGTCAACATCGCCATGCCGCAGAACCTGCTGGGACGCGAAGCCTGGCAAATCGCGTTCGATTTCGACGTCGACGGCGGCGGCCTCAATGTCAAGGGCGGCAGCGTGGTGCTGAAGGACCTGATCTATTACGGCGGCGGCTTCCAGTGGTCGACGCCGGCGGCCGGCGACGGCCTCGCCTTCGGCATCTCGACCCGCATGGAGATCGGCAGCCTGGCGCTGCAACCGAATGGCCGCGACGCGAGCGGCGAGGCGCTGGTGCTGTCGAACGTGCGCATCGGCGCCGCCACCGACGATGGTTCGGCGCCGGTGGCGCCATGGCGCCTGGCCGACGTGAATTCCCAGGCCGGCATCTTCAACGTGCGCACCGACGATGCCGGCAATGCGCGCCTGCACATCGGCATCAACTGGCCGGACGCCGGCGCCGCCGCGCAGGCGGGCACGCTGCAGATCGGGAATATCGGCTTCCGCAGCGAAGGTGGGACCAACCCCGGCACCAACGTCGACCTGGGCAGCTCGCGCATCGGCTCGATCCAGCTGCAGTACCTCGACATCAAGTTCAGGCCATGAGGATCGCCGCGTCCGCCGCCGCCATGTCAGCCATGCTGCTGTGCGGCGCCGCGCTTGCCGGGCCGAAGGCGCTGCCGGACAGCGAACTGGCCCAGGTCAGCGGCGCCGACGGCATCAGCTTCGCGGTCCAGCTGAACCTGAACCGCCAGCCCGATACCATCACCGCCGACAGCCGCCTGACCATCGCCCAGAACGTCGACGGCCGCACCACCTACATGGTGGTCAGGAACATCGGCGGCGTGATCACGATGGTGGGTCTGAACATCAGCCCGCAGACCGCCGGCGACGGTACCGGCTATGTGGCGCTGACCCTGCCGGGCTATGTCCGGTTCACGGATACCGGCTTCGATTCGATCAGCGTGCAGTCCGACCCGCACGGACCGGTGAGCGGCAACCTGGGGCGGGTCAGCCTGAACGGCGAGATGACGATGCAGGGCCAGTTACGTTTGTGGTCCCACTAGCGGCCTTCTGCTGGAATTCCCCGGGCGCCTTGCCGAACCAGCGCAGGCAGGCGCGGTGAAAGGCGCTGGGGTCGGAGAAGCCCAGCTTGTAGCTGAGGTTCTTGACGCTGATGCGGTCGCTGCCCAGGTATTGCTGGGCGATGGTGCGGCGCACTTCGTCGACCAGGGTGGAGAAGTCGGTGCCCTCGTCGGCCAGGCGCCGCTGCAGGGTGCGTTCGCTGATCGCGAGGCGCCGCGCGACGGCATCGCGCAGGGCACCGCCCTGGTCGATCATGCCCGGCAGCATCTCGCGCACGCGCGCCGCGAAGCTGCTGCGCTCGGCCTGCACCAGGCGCTCGTCAAGCAGGCGGAACAGGCCCTCGGCGGCGAGCGGATTGGCGGTCGGGATCGGCGCGGTGATGTCGGCGTTGGCGAATTCGAGGGCGTTGGCGGGCGCGCCGAAGCGCACCGGGCAGCCGAAGCGTTCGGCGTAGGCGGCGGCGCCGTCGCCGGGAGAGGGATAGGCGTATTCGACGCTGACCGGCTTCAGCCCGGGACGGGCGCCGACGAAGCGCAAGGTCGTCAACAGCAGGTTCCAGGTGAAGTCGTAGCGCTGCACCGGCACCGGACGCGCGCTGCCGACCAGGTTCAGGCCGACGCGCACGCGGTCGCTCTTCGGCTCGATGGTGGCGCGCACCACCGGCGAGACCAGCGGCATGTAGCGCATCAGGCTGTCCGCGGCCTGCCTGAGGGTCGGCGAGGCCAGCATCAGGTGGCCCAGCACTCCGAGCCAGCTCAGCGGATCGGGCGCGAAGACGCGAAAGCCGATCAGCGGATCGCCGCTGGCCGCCGCCAGGCCTTCCCAGAGCTGGCTGAACTGGTCGGACAGCGCCAGCAGGTCGGCGGCGCGGCCGCTGCCCTGCTCGAACCAGCCGAGGCCGGCGGTCTTGAACAGGCCGTCGACGTCCACGCCTTCGGCCGAGAGGCAGCTCTTGATGCGCTGCACCACGTCCGTGGCCGACAAATACTTCACGCTGGACCCCGTGCCTTGGTCATGCCTGTCTCCTTGTTGTGTGGCCTCGGGTCTGCCGCCCGCTTGCCGTTTTTTATTATGTGTGCACGCCAAATGCGGACGCGTCGGAAAATGATCGTTTCTTTTTCAAAAAACGCTCATTTTCATGCGGAAAACTTTTTATATTTACGGCAAGAAGTTGTTTACATCCGCGATTGGTGGCGCGCACGCGCCGGCGTGATGCCGTAAGCGGCCGAGAAGCAGGACGTCATGTGGCTCTGGCTGTTGAAGCCGCATTGCGCCGCAACACGGGCAATCGAAAAACTGGTGCGGGTCAGCAGTTCGTGGACCCGCTCCAGGCGCAGGCGCAGCACGTAGCGGTGCGGGGTCATGCCCATCGCTTCCTGGAAGATGCGGCGGAAGTGCGACTCCGACACCCCGGCACGTTCGGCCAGCTCGGCATTCGAGAGTTCATTCGACAGGTTGTCGCCGATCCATTCCAGCACGCCCTGCAGGCGGCCCAGCTGCAGGGCGTCGGGCGGCACGTGGCGCCCGGTCTTGCCCTCCAGGACCCGGCAGGTCTGCTCGATCATGATGTGGGCCAGGCGCTCGACGAAACCGTGCTCCGTGCGGTTGGGCGAGCTGGTGCGCCCCAGTTCGCCCAGCAGCTGCTGGGCACTGGCATTCACCAGCGGATCGGAGAAGGGCGGCGCCTTGGTGCGCGCGGTGAGCAGGCGCTGCAGGTGGCGCACCAGCTCGTGGCTGGGATCGAGCACGTGGAACATGGCCATGTCGATCGCGCCGTGGAAGGACCAGCGGCTGGCGAAGCCCGGCTGAAACACGGTCGAGGAACCGGCCAGGAAATCGAAGGAGCGCCCGGCGCTGCGGCCGGCGGTGGCGCGCGCGCCGCCCAGGTGGCAGGCCAGCACCAGCGAGTCCAGCGGCGGCACTTCGCAGCCGCCGAGCTGGAAGATGTAGCGCTCGGCGCGCAGCGGCACGCCGCCGATCTCGACGCTGATCACCGGTTCTCCCAGTGCACTGCTGATCCTGTCCCAGGAATTCATCGCTTCTTTTCGAATGAGCGGTTTTTTACAAAAACGACAGCGTTTTATAACACCGCCATAGCTTGCCTGCATACAAAATATAGAAAAACTGCAATAAACGTGGCCAAAACGCCACGTCGACCGGCAGGCACACAAGGAACGCAAGAAGCGTCCGAGGAGACAAGACATGATCGCAGTCCTGCTGGGCGTCCTGGCGGCGTTGCTGGGTGGCGCGGGCGTGCTGGCCAAGCATGAGGCCAAGGACCGTCCGCTCGAACGCTTCGACATCCCGACCACCATGTCGGTGGCGGCCGCCGGCGTGCAGAACGTCACCATCGAGCCGTTCTCCGAGCTCAAGTACAAGAACATCGTCCACCAGGCCTACGACTACAGCTGCGGCTCGGCGGCCCTGGTCACCATCCTCAAGTACCACCTCGGCATCGACGTCAGCGAGCAGCAGTCGATGGAAGGCATGATGGCCTTCGGCGAGAAGGACAAGATCATCGAGCGGCGCGGCTTTTCGCTGCTCGACATGAAGCGCTACCTGGCCTCGATCAACGTGCAGAGCGCGGGCTTCCGCGCCGAGATGGCCGACCTCCTGACGCTCGACCAGCCGGGCATCGTGCCAATCGACTACGCCGGCTTCAAGCACTTCGTGGTGCTGCGCGGCGTGCGCGGCGGCCTGGTGTTCCTGGCCGATCCGGCGATGGGCAACATCACCTTCCCGATCGACGAATTCGCGACCCTGTGGGACCGCAACACCCTGTTCCTCGCCTATCCGCCGAAGGACAAGCCGCCGGTCATGAAGCTGGCCCTGTCCGATCACGAACTGGGGGTGGCCGACATGGACCGCGTGCGCGACCGCGGCCTGCTGCGCCCGATCGACAACCAGCTGCAGATGGAGCGCCTGCTGAACGGCTTCGGCGGCGTCTCGATCCGGAAACAATAGAAACAGACCACCACAAGGACCACCATGAAGATTCGTTCCCTGCTGGCGCTGGCCGTTTGCGGCCTGCTCGTCCAAGCGCCGGCCTTTGCCCAGCAGTCGCCGGCGCCCGCGACCTCGGATGCGGTGCGCGACGCCCTCGCCAAGAAGGACGGCGACGCCGACAACACGACGCTGCTGAAGGAGACCCTGACTGCCGTCGACAAGCAGTATTCGCTGATCCGCAAGGGCCAGGTCCAGCTGAACTACGAACTGAATTACGCCTACATCGGCCAGGAGAAGATCAACACCGACCTCAGCTCCGGGCTCGCGACCCTGTTCTCGATCGAGAACAGCAATTCGCACACGGTCACCAACACCTTCATGCTCGACTATGGCGTGCGCAACAACCTGACCGCCAACGTCATCATGCCCTTCATCAGCCGCTACGCCGACAATACCGGCTACTCGGGCGTCTCGCACACGATCGGCGACCTGGGCCTGAACGTGCGCTGGCAGCCGCTCGAGGTCAAGCGCGACGAGCCGACCTTCACCATTACCGGCGGCGTGCGCCTGGCCACCGGCGAGAGCCCCTTCAAGGTCGACACCCAGAAGGGCCTGGCGACCGGCTCCGGCGTCAACACCTTCAGCCTGGGCGCCAACGTGACCCGCATCGTCGACCCGGTCGCGCTGTTCGGCTCCGTCAACGTCGGCTACGGCCTGAAGGCCAAGCACCTGCACCAGCAGCTGACCGGCGCCACGCTGCGCGAAGTGCAGCCGGGCGCCAGCTTCGGCTTCGGCCTCGGCTTCGCGTATGCGCTGTCGTACAAGATCACGACCTCGTTCTCGTTCCAGGAATCGATCTCGGCGCGCTCCACCCTGACCTTCGAGGACGGTGCCGGCTCGCGTACCAAAGCCCAGACCCAGACCCAGAGCGCCGGCATCCTGTCGATCGGCCTGGGCTACCGCTTCACGCCCAAGACCACCGTCAACGTTACCGTCGGTGCCGGCCTGACCGCGGCGGCGCCGAACCTGTCGCTGACCATGAGCGTGCCGCTGCTGCTGAAATGAAGACCCGCCTGCTCGCCGCCGCCGTGGCCTCGGCCGCACTGGCCGCCGCGCTGCCGGCGGCGCGGGCCGGCGTCACCGACAACCTGGCCACCAGCCCGACCGCGATGGCGATGGGGAATGCGGTGACGGCCGACCCGCCGGGGATCGAATCGATCCATTTCAATCCCGCCGGCCTGGCGCGCCTGACCGGCAGCCAGCACATCGACACCTTGTTCGTCGCCTCGATCCGCAATCCGAACAAGTTCGTGACCGCGTCCGACATCGACATCGGCGGCTTCAAGAACGACCCGATCAACGGCACCTCGAGCGGACCGGTGCGGCAAGCCATCGGGATTCCCTTCATCGGCATACCGAAGGCGCGCCTGCCGGCGGTGGCGGTGCCGGGTCTGGGCTTCTCGTACAATGCGCCCGGCTCGAACTGGACCTTCGGCACCCTGGTCTACCTGTCGCAGGCGATGAGCATGGACCGCACCAAGGACCCGAACGACCCGGCGCGCTTCGACGGCCGCCTGGTCCAGCTGGAGCGCCTGAACTACCTGTCGCCGACCGCCGCCTACAAGATCTCGGACACGCTGCGGGTCGGCATTTCGGTGCCGATCGCCTATTCCATCTTCGCGATCAACACCGATTTCCGTGCGCCGAACAAGCTGCTCGGCACGGTCGGCCAGTTGCAGCGGGCCATGTGCCCGGACGGTAACGGCACGGTGATCGACACCCTGACCTTCGGCCTGTGCGGCGGCGGTCCGGAAGCCATGGTCGACCCGTTCAAGCGCGCGGCCAACATCGACTTCGACCTGCACGCCTCCTTCGACCCGACCGTCAACCTCGGCATCCTGTGGGAGCCGAAGAAGTGGTTCGCACTCGGCCTGGTCTACCAGGGCGGCAGCACCACCACCTTCCGCGGCCAGTACATGGTGCACGCCGACCCGATGCTGCGCGGCTTCGTGCGCGGCCTGAATTCGAGCCTGCTGGGGCCGATCGTCGGCGCCGTCACCGGCATGCCGTCCGATATCCCCGAGTACCAGGGCGGCAACATGACGGCGAAGATTCCCTTCCCGTGGCGGGTGCAGGCCGGCATCAAGCTGATGGCGACCGACTACGTGCAGCTGAACGCGGACGTCAGCTATGCCGACTGGAACAAGTGGAACCAGCTGACCTTCGAGTTCGACCAGAGCGTCAAGCTGCTCGAGATGGCGCGCCTGTTCGGCTATGCGAACTCGCACCAGGCCACCTTCAAGATGGGCTTCAAGAGCGTGGTCAACTACAGCTTCGGTACCCAGATCAACGTGACGAAGAAGCTGTCGCTGCGGGCCGGCTACGAGCCGCGCAAGAGCTCGATCCCGGGCAACCAGATGAGCCTCCTGGCACCGCTGCCGGACACCAAATTGAAGAGCCTGGGCCTGCGCTACAAATTCGACAGCGGCGCCGAGGTGAATGTCACCGGCAGCTACATCAAGGGCAGCTACAACATCCCGGCGCGCAGCGACTGCAACCTGAACTGCGACGATTTCTTCAACCTGATCTACAACCCGTATGCGGCGACCACGGTGTCGGGCAGCCTGATTGTCCGGTATTTTGGCGCGTCTTATACGCGCCCGTTCTGAACTTACATGTGGAGTGATGAGATGAACATGTCCCGATCGATGTCTGTAATAGGCGTGGCCGTGGGCCTGGCCCTGGCGGGGAGCGCCGGCGCCCAGAACGCGGCGGGCGTGCCGGCCGAGAAGCAGGCGCCGGTGAAGCGCGTACTGGCCAAGATGGCGCTCGATTCCGTCGGCATGCAGATGCTGCAGGCGCCGGTGGCCGAAATGGTCCGCCAGTCGCGCGTGGTGATCACCAGCCGGGTGCCGGCCGAGAAGCAGGAGGCGGCGATGAAGGACGTGAACGACGAGGCCAGCAAATTCATCGAGCAGGAAGCGCCACCGCTGCGCGCGAGCACCCAGGCCGTGGTGCAGGCCAGCGTGGCGCCGCTGCTGGCGCAGAAGTTCAGCGCCGAGGAACTCAAGCAGCTGGCCGACATCCTCGAGTCGCCGCTGCTGGCGAAGTTCGAGAGCCTGGTGCCGGAGATGAAACGGACCGTCGGCGAGAACGTGGCCAAGGCCAACGCCGCGCAGATCCAGCCGAAGATGACGGAGCTGCAGAACCGTGTCGGCCTGCGCCTGCGCACCGCGGTGGGGCAGTAAGCGATGGACTGGATGACGCGGAACCGCGAGAAGTCCCAGCTGGGCCAGATCCTGCTGGGCAAGAAGCTGATTTCGGAAGCCCAGCTGGATGCGGCGATCCGCGAGCAGGGCCGCAGCGGCCGCAGGCTGGGCGAGATCCTGGCCGACATGAAGCTGATCAGCGAAGCCCAGGTACGCGGCGCGATCCGGCGCCAGCGCAACCTGAGGATGGCGGCGGCGCTGGCGACGGCCTTGCTGGGGCCCTTGCATGCCTATGCCGCGGTGACGGCGGCGCCGGCCGCGGCGATGTCGACCCGCCTGGTCGGCGAGCGCTCGCTGCGCGAATTGTCGGACGAAGAGCTGGGCGAGATCATGGCCCAGGGATGGAATAAAGGCGGGGATGACGACGCCCTGCGCGACCAGGCCCGCCAGCTGGAGCTGCGCCTGGCCGCCCTGGCGGGGCAGGCCGGCGCGAATGCGGCCCGTAACCCGGCGAACGCGCTGCCGGACGGCGGCGTGCGGGTGCTGGGCGAACTGGCCCGGGTCTTCAATCCGCTGGCGATGCTGCTGTCGGCCGACACCACGATGCGCGACGTGACCTATGACGCCGCGAATTCGCACGCGATGATCAACAAGGACGGCTCGATCACCTTGCGCATGCCCAGCACCATCGGCGAGATCAGCTTCCGCAATATCCGCGTGGGGAGTGCGCCGGGGCCGAGCTTTGGCAGCGTGGAGATTCGCGATATCGATTTGCGGGGGACGACGATCAGCGTCAAACCCCACTGAGGACGCTGACGATCAGAACAGGGCGCGCAGGCGCTCCATCAGGGTCGGCTTGCACAGGGCGGCCAGCTCGGTGGGGCTGCCGAAGAAGATCCGGTTTTCAGGCAGGCCCAGTTTGACGGCCGTGCTGCGGGCCTCGGCCGCCGACGCCGGCGCCCAGAACGCGCCGAAGCCTTTCACGCCCATCGATTCCAGCTGGGAGCGGCTCAGGATCCACAGGTCCACGTTCCGGCAGTTGGCCGCCTGGATGGGGCTGCGCGCGGCGTCGAAGGCGGCATAGGCGTCGTGATACCCGCTCGAGATGCCGGCTTTTGCATAGAATTCGCGTTCCAGCTGGAGCAGCTCGCCATACTGCCGGCGGCTGACCGGCTCCGCCATGATCTTTGCCTTGTCCTTGTCCACGCTGGTGTTGAGTGCGAGGATCTTGTCGCCATCCTGGTAATGGAAGCGTTTGCTGTGGATGCCGATCAGCGAACCCGGCATCGCCTCCTTGCGCCGCGCCCCGCTGAAGACGTAGTGGGCGCAGGCCGAAAAGCAGCGTCCGACGACGATCACGCGGATGTCGTGGTCGCGCACGAAATTCGCCAGCCGGAGCGCCGACTTCATGTCGCCGCCATTCGAATCGATGTACAGGGTTGCCGGCGCCGAAGCGCCGGGCAGGATGCGCGTCAGGCCGTCCACCGAGCCCGGGGTGATTTCGCCGATCAGCGCGATCATCGATTGTCCCGGCACGTTGAGGACGGCGTTCGAGTCGACCCGGAGCGGCAAGGAGAAGCGGGCCGCCAGTGGGCTCTGGGGTATCGCCGCCATCGCGGCGAGCGGAAGAAGCACGAACAGACAGGCGGACAGGCGGGTTTTCATGGCGGATGTCGTCGGAGACCCAGTTGGCGTTGTCCCGATTAAAACACGCCGATGCGCGCCGCACCGCTGCGATATCGGCGGTGGCGAGGAAGTGCGTATTTTGCGTGGCGCCGCATGGCCGCGCCAGGCCACAGGATTGCGGTGCGGGCGGCGGCGGATGCTGGAAATGTGCAGGTTGGTGAGATTCCCGCGGCCGCCGCCCCGCAGCCGCAGTGGCAGATCCACAACAGCAGCGGCAGGCCCGCGGCGTGCCGCTGTGGGTCAGCGCAAGCCGAGCAGCGCCAGCACGCGTTCGCGGCTGACGCCCACCAGCGCCGAGGTCAGCGACAGCAGCGACTCGTAGTCGGGATTGGTGGCGGTGCTGGCGAACTGCCGGGCCGCGTCCTGGGCTTCCGGCGGCGGGGTGGTCGCCTGGGTCATCTCGACGGTGGCGGCCGACAGCGCGTTGCTGGCGGCGTCACGCGAACGGCGTACGCGTTCGAGCGCCTGCACCACTTCGCGCAGGCTGGAACGCAGGGCGTCGCCGGTGCTGTCCGCGGGCCACTGCTGCGGGGCGAGCGCGGGCGAGACTTCATCGGTGGCCACGCGGCCGCGGCCACTGATCGCGATGCTGTCCTTGACCGCCGGCCAGTTCGACTCCGGCGTCGAAAACACCAGCCCGCCCTGGCCGTCGAGACCGGCGCGCACGCCCATCGGCGCCATGGCGCGGTCGATCGCGGCGGCGATCTCGTCGTCGGTCTGGTCGGGGCCGATGCTCGCAGACAGTTGCGGACCGCCGTTGCCACCGACCGAGAAGGCCAGGCTCTGCGGACCGGCGCTGCGCAGCGAGGCGAGGTCCAGGCCGCGGATGCGGAAGCGCTGGGTGGCCGGGTTGCCGGTGAAATTCAGGTTGCCGTCGACGCCGCCGCCGGCATTCTTCTGGCGCGCGGCGAGGGTCGCGGCGAGCTGGCGCACCGTGGCGCCCAGCTGGCTGTCGTTCTGCTGGCGAACGGCGCTGCGGGCGCCGGCCAGCTTGGTGCTCAGCGCGCCCTTCACGGCTTCGAGCTGGCCCTGGACCTGGTCGAGATAGTCGAGCGCTTGCTGGGCGCGGGCGACCTGGTCCTGCAGCGCGCCGACGACGCTGGTGGCATTGCTGCGCAGCGGCGCGGCGGCGCTGCCGGCCGCCGGCTTGTCGGTAGCGCCGGTCTCGCTCGTGTTCGTGGCGGCGCGGGACCGGACCACGGGCGCCGAGACGCGCGCGCGGGTGTCGAGGGTGCTGCCGGTGCCGCCGGCAGTCGTTGTACGTAATGTGGTTTCCATTGCGGATTAGAGCACTGCGAACAGGGAGAGATTACCGATCTTGCTGTATGCCTTGTAGCTTGCCTGGAGTGCGGTCGAATAGCCGCTCAGGTCGATCGCCGCCGCACCGACGTCGAGCTGGCTGAGGTCCAGCAGCGCCCTCTGGTTCGACAGGCTGACGTTCTCGTGGTTGGCGTCGATCGTCTTGAGGATGTTCTGCTGGCCGCCGAGTACCGCAACCTTGCCGGAAAAGAGATTCATGGCGGCGTCGAAGCCGTCCAGGTTGTTCGAGAGGATGGTGCGCACGGCCGGGTCGCTCGGGTTCACGCCCGGCGCCGACAGGGTGGAGATGGTCTGGTCGAGCTGGTTCAGCAGCTTTTCCAGGCCGCTCACGTTCTGGTTCGCGACCTGGGTGATGCCGTTCCCGACCACCACGGTCTGGTCGTTGACGTTGCCGGCGAAGGTGTAGCGCGAGCCCAACGGCGCGCTGGCGTTGAAGGCGATCGGCGCGACGTCGGTGGCGGTGCCGGAGAACAGGTGGCGGCCTTCCTGGTCGATCGAATTGGCGGTGTACATCAGGCTGTCGCGCAGGGCGCTCAGCGAGGTCACCATCGCGTTCAGGTCGGCCGGCGCATTGCTGCCGTCCGACGCCCACACCAGCAGGTCGCGGCCGGAGTTCATGTCGCCGGTCATGTTGCCCAGGTAGACCTCGTTCTTCGACAGGCGCTGCTGCACCGCGGCGATATTGTCGCGGTACTGGGCGATGGATGCCTCCTCGCGCTTCAGGCGCGAGATGCGCACGCTGCCGACCGGATCGTCCGACGGCACCTGGATGCGGTTGCCGTTGGCCATCTGCTGGGTCAGCTCGGTGATGCGGGCCTGGTTCTTCTGCAGCGATGCATTCATCATCGCCTGGTATTGGCTGGTCGCGATACGCATGGTTCTCTCCCTACTCTCAACCCATCATCGCCAGGGTGGCGTCGAACAGTGCGTTCGCGACCGACATCACCTTCATATTGGCCTGGTACATTTTTTGGTATTCGACGAGATTCACCGCTTCCTCGTCCTGGTTCACGCCGCTGGTCGACTGCCAGTCGGCCTCGGCCTGGTCGCGCATGGACTGGTAGGTGTCGAGCGCGCCCTTGTTCTGCTGGCTGTCGACCGCCAGCTTGCCGACCAGCTGGGTGTCGGCGTCGCTGAGCAGCACCGAACCCAGGCCGGTGAGGGAGATCGACTGGCCCTTGATGGCGACCAGTTTCTGCAGGTTGCCGGTGTCGCCGGGCGTGCCGTCGCTGGAGAAGGCCAGGTCGGCAGTCTGGAAGCCGCTCGCCACCTGCAGCATGCTCGAGGTGCTGCCCGGGGTGTAGACGAACAGCGGCTTGCCGGGGGTGCCGTCCATGGTCTTGCCGAGCGCGAGCTGGTTGTTGACCTTGTCGGCCAGCTGCTGGGCCATTTCGGCCACGTTGTTCTGCAGCGGCAGCAGCACGTCTTTTTCGTAGGCGGACAGGCCGCCCAGCTGGCCGCCGGCGCGGGTCACGTCGAGGCCGAAGGTGGTGCCGGCGAAGGTCAGGCTGAAGCTCTGGTCGGCGTTGCCGGTGACGGCCAGCTTGCCGGCGACGCTGCCCAGCACCAGCGACTGGCCGCTTTTCAGCGACACGTTGCGGGTGCCGTCCGGCTGGTCGCTGACTTCGAGCGCCATCTGGCCGGCCAGGCTGTCGATCGCCTGGTCGCGCTGGTCGATCAGCGAGGAGGCGTTGCTTCCGGTGGCGTTGGCGTTGGCGATGCGGGCGTTCAGCGAGGCGATCGCGGCGATCGAGGTGTTGGCCGAGTCGACGATCGCGCTGCGCTGCTGGCGCAGCGACTGCAGCTGCGAGTTGTAGACGTTGTTCAGGCTATTGAAGCGCTGCGACAGCAGGCCGGCCGCGGTCACCACCTGCTGGCGCAGCGGGGTCGAGGTCGGATCGACGCCGGCCACCGCGTTCAGGGCCGCGAAGAATTTGTCGACCCCGCCCGACAGGCTGGCGTCGTCGTTGCCCATCACGGTTTCGAGCTGGGTCAGGTAAGGCTGGGCCTGCGCACGCTCGCCCAGGTCGGACGCGGCGCGCCACAGCTGCTGGGTCTTGTAGTTGTCCGAAAAACGCATCAGCGAGCTGACGATCACGCCGTTGCCGGCCTGGATCGAGCCGGCCGAGGGGCCGACCGCGCTCAGCAGGGCGGCCTGGCGGGTGTAGCCCTTGGTCTGCAGGTTGGCGATGTTCTGGCTGCTCGAGGACAGGGCCAGTTGCGATGCCAGCGCGCCGGACAGTGCGTTATTCAGGATGCTCATTGCGTGTCTTTCTTGTTCGGGATCAGGAAGCGATCAGTAAACGGTCAATAATCAAGGGCGACCATTTACTTGGCTTTATTAAATCCTTGCGGCAACAATTGCCGCAGAATCGCATCCGCCACGCCGAAGGCGCGCTGGTTCGCCATGTGGCCGGCCAGCAGCTTGTCGGCCATGTCCAGCATGTCGCTGTTGACCGGGTCCTTCATCGGGCTGTCCTCGGGGGCCAGGGTGCGCTGGCTTTCGCGCATCTGCTGCAGCATGTGCGAGATGAAGAAGCTCTCGAATTCGACGGCGGCCTTGGTGGCCTTTTTTACGTATTCCCGGTCCGCCGATGCGGGGCTGGGGAGGTCGGCGGCCGGCGCCACCGCATCCTGGTCGTTGCCGGCGGCGTGCGCCTGTGCGTTCAGCGGGTCGAGTTTATCGAGCATCAGATCACCACCAGTTCGCCTTCGATCGCGCCGGCCTGGTCCAGCGCCTGCAGGATCGCCATGATGTCGTCCGGCGACGCGCCCAGGCTGTTGACCACGTCGATGATGGTCTGCAGCTTGGCGCCGGCCGGCCAGTGGAACATCTGGCCCGAGCCCTGGTCGACGGAGACCTTGGATTGCGGCGTGACCTGGGTCTGGCCCTTCGAGAAGGGGCCGGGCTGGCTGACCGCCGAGCTTTCCGAGATCACGACCTTTAGCGCGCCGTGGGTGACGGCGGCCGATTTCACGCGCAGGCCGTCGGAGATCACCACGGTGCCGGTGCGCGAGTTGAACACGACCTTCGGCACTTCGAGGCCGGCTTCGACCGGCATGTTTTCCAGCTTGGCCACAAAAGCCACGCGCTCGGTCGGATTGACCGGCGCGACCACTTCGACGCTGGTGCCGTCGGCAGTGGTGGCGACCGGGCCGAAGCGGCGGTTGATGGCGTCGACGACGTTGGTGGCGGTGTCGAAGTTCGGGTGGCGCAGGCGCAGCACCACCTGCTGGCGGGTCGCGAAATCGGTCGGGATCTCGCGCTCGATCTGGGCGCCGTTCGGGATCCGGCCGCCGGTCGGGGTATTCACCGTCACCGAGGAGCCGCTCTTGCCGGACGCCGACAGGCCGCCGACCACCAGGTTGCCCTGGGCCAGGGCGTAGACTTCGTTGTCGGCCGCGCGCAGCTGGGTGAGCAGCAGGGTGCCGCCGCGCAGGCTCTTGGCATCGCCCAGCGAGGACACGGTGACGTCGATTGCCTGGCCACGCCGGTAACCCGGCGGGAACACGGCCGACACCATCACCGCGGCGACGTTCTTGTTCTTCGCTTCTTCGCCGTCCGGCAGCTTGACGCCGAACTGCTTGAGCATGTTGACCACCGACTGGCTCGAATACTTCACCTGGGTCGAGTCGCCGCTGCCGTTCAGGCCGACCACCAGGCCGTAGCCGACCAGCGGGTTGTCGCGCACGCCTTCGACGCTGGCCAGGTTGCGCAGCGGCTGCACGCGGCTCTGCGGCATGACGGTGGCGGCCGCGCTTGCCGGACGGGCGGCCGACGCGGCCGGCGCCGCCAGCGCGGGCAGGGGCAGGGCCGCAGCCAGTGCCATCGAAATGATACGGAAAACCGAGCCAGTAGAAGAAATTCGAATCATGTTTTGCCTTGGGTAGCGCTCAGAACGGCATCAGCGGACCGGTGAAGAAGCGGGTCAGCCAGCCGGGCGTGTTGGCTTCGGCCAGCGTGCCCTGGCCGGAGTAGGCGATGCGGGCATTCGCCACGCGCAGCGAGGACACCTGGTTGTCGTTGTCGATATCGGCGGCGCGCAGGTAGCCGGCCAGGCGCAGGAATTCCTCGCCCTGGTTCAGCTGCAGGCGCTTTTCGCCGGCCACGCGCAGCAGGCCGTTCGGCAGCACTTCCTGCACGAGCACGGTGACGGCGCCGGACAGCGCGTTCTGCTGGGTGCTGGTGGAATCGCCCTGGAAGCTGCGGTCGGCGCTGGCGCTGACGCCGGTGCGGCCGAAGCTCTTGCCGAGCAGGCCGATCGGGTTCACGGTGGCGCTCGACCCCTTCGAGAAGCTGGTGCCGGCCTTCTTGCTGGCCTGGGTGGTTTCCTGCAGCAGCACGGTGACGACGTCGCCGACGCGGAAGGCGCGTGCATCGGAGGTCAGCGACACGGTATCGGCCGAGAACACGCCGCCGGAGATGCCGGCGCGGGCCGCCGACGCTTTCGGCAGGGCCAGCGCGTCGTCGACCGGCTTCGGGTTGTTCAGGGGGACGCTCGACGCGCAGCCCGCGAGCAGCAGTGCGGCTACCGCCGCGGTGGTCAGACGGATCATGTGATGAGTGTATTAGCGGGAAGCGGAAGCCAGGTACTGCAGCATGTTGTCGGCGGCCGACAGCACCTTGGTGTTCATCTCGTAGGTGCGCTGGGCGGCGATCATGTCCACCATCTCTTCGACCACCTGCACGTTCGAGCCTTCCAGCGCGCCCTGCTTGATCTTGCCGAAGGCGCCGTCGCCGGCCCGGCCTTCGTTCGGGGTGCCGCTGGCGGCGGTTTCCTGGAACAGGTTCTCGCCCAGGGCCTGCAGGCCGGCCGGGTTGACGAAGGTGGTCAGGGTCAGCTGGCCCAGTTCGGTCGGCGCGATGTTACCCGGGATGGTCGCGCTGACCATGCCGTTCTCGCCGATGGTGATGCCGGTGGCGTTGTTCGGCACCGTGATCTGCGGCACCAGCGGCAGGCCTTGCGCGTTGACCAGCACGCCGTTCGCATCGACCGCCAGCTGGCCGGCGCGGGTAAAGGCCGGCTGGCCGTCCGGACGGCGCACCTGCAGGAAGCCGTTACCGGAGATCGCCACGTCGAGCGACTGGCCGGTGGTCTGGATGCTGCCGTTGGTGAAGACCTTCTGGGTGCCGACGATGTGGGTACCGTTGCCGAGCTGGACGCCGTTGGAGACGGTGTTGTCTGCGGTCTGGGCGCCCGGCTGCTTGTCGACCTGGTAGAACAGGTCTTCGAACACCACGCGGTCGCGCTTGAAGCCGACGGTGTTCACGTTGGCCAGGTTGTTGGCGATGGCCTGCAGTTTTGCGTCCTGGGCCTGCACGCCGGTCTTGCTGATCCACATTGCTGGATTCATGGGATTCTCCGTATTCTGTGATACATGGGGTCGGAGCCCGAATTTCCCGGGTGGGCTCCGACCCCGTCTGATTAATTAGGCGCCGATGAGACGGTTGCCCGCTTCATTCATGCTGTCGCTGGCCTTGAACAGGCGCATCTGGATCTCGAAGCTGCGGTTCAGGCTCATGGTCGCGACCATTTCCTCGACCGCCGAGACGTTGCTGCCCTCGAGGGCGCGCGGCTTGACCTTGACCGCGGGGTCGGCCGCCAGGTTGGCGCCGTCGCGGGTGACGATCAGGCCGGCCTCGTTCTTGGTCAGTTCGGCGCCTTCGGCATTCACGAGCTTGAGCTTGTCGACCACCTGCATCTGGGTCGCGCCTTCGGTCAGCACCGAGATCGTACCGTCGGTGCCGATCTCCACCGCGGTGTGCTGGGGCAGGGTGATCGGGCCGCCTTCGCCGAGCAGCGGACGGCCTTTCACCGACAGCGCGCCGTTGGCGTCGATCTCGATCTCGCCCGAGCGGGTATAGGCTTCGCCATCGCCGTACTGCACGGCGAGGTAGCCCTGGCCGCCGATCGCGACGTCCAGCGGACGGCCGGTTTCGCGCACGCTGCCGGCACGGGTCAGGATGGTGTCGGCCTGCATGGTCGACAGGTGGCGGTCGTCGTAGCCGAAGCCGGCCAGCTCCGTGTTGCCCGCCACTTCCATGCTGGCGCGGAAACCGGAGGTATCCATGTTCGCCAGGTTGTTGGCGTGGACCTGCTGCGAGCGCAGCAGGCGTTCGGCGCCGGAGACGGCGGTGAAGATCAGCTTGTCCATTACAGCGCCTGCATCAGGGCCTGCATCATCTGGTTCTCGGTGGTCAGCACCTTCGAGTTGGCCTGGTAGTTGCGCTGCGAGGTCATCAGGCCGACCAGTTCGGAGGTGATGTCGACGTTCGAGCCTTCCAGCGCGCCGGTGTTCAGCTTGCCCGACAGGCCCACGCCCGGCGCGCTGTACAGCGCGGCGCCGGAGTCGGCGTTGGCGGTCCAGCTGGTGTCGCTGATCGCCTGCAGGCCGCCTTCGTTGGCGAAGGTCGCGATGGCGACGGTGCCGACCACCTGCGACTGGTCGTTGCTGTACTTGGCGACCAGCGAGCCGTCCTTCGACAGCTCGACGCCGATGAAGGCGCCGGAGGCGTAGCCGTCGCTGCGATTGGTGGTGGTGGTGGCTTCGCCAGCGAAACGGGTGGTACCGGTGTAGTCGAAGGCGACGGAGCTTGCGGCTGCGCCGCCGGTCGCCGGGATGGCGACGGTGCTGGTGCCGCCGCTTGCCAGCGCGCCCTGGTTGTCGAAGGTCAGCGTCGCGCCCTTGGTCGGGGTGCCGGCCGAATCGACGGCGTAGTAGACGTCGACGGTGTTGTCGCCGGTCTTGACGAAGTAGGACGAGACGGTGTGCTGGGCGCCCAGCGAGTCGTAGGCGACCGATTGCTTGACCATGTTGTAGGTGGTCGAATCGCTCGGGTTGGGGGTGCCGGCGATCGGCTTCCAGTCCGACGACAGGTTGCCGACGAAATTGACCTTGGTGGTCGCCACGGCCGGGATCTGGCCGGTCGGCACCTGGATGTCGCCCATGATGCCCAGCGCGCCGCCGTTGGCCGGGCCGTAGCCCTGGACCTTCTTGCCGTTGCTGTCGATCAGATAGCCCTTGGTGTCGGTCGAGAAGATGCCGACGCGGGTGTAGGTCAGGCCGCCCAGCGGGTCGCGGCTGACGAAGAAGCCGCGGCCGTCGATGGCGGCGTCGAGTGCGCGGCCGGTGGTCTGGGTGCTGCCGTTCTGGCCGATGGTCTGGGTCAGCGAGCCGATCTGCACGCCGTTGGCGGCGGTGCCGGCATACACCGACGCGAAGTTCGCGCGGCTGCTCTTGAAGCCGTAGGTGGCGGCGTTGGCGATGTTGTTCGAAGTGGTTTCCAGCGACTGGTTGATGGCCTGGATGCCGGACAGCGCGATGTCGAAGCTCATGTCGATTCCTTGTTCTTTAAGATGCGGTTTTACCGTTGAAACCCGTGATGGACGAGGGATCGACCTCGCCGATGTTCGCCACCTGCAGCACCACGCCGCCGTTCGCGACGCGCACGCTGTTCAGGCGCGCGGCGACTTCGATCTGCGGGGCGGTGCCGTCCGAGGGCTTGGCCTGGATCGCATAGGTACCCGGCGGCAGGCCAAGTGCATCCGGGTCGATCGTGAACGACTGCGCGCCCGAACCATGCGCGCCCAGTTCGATCGTGTGCTGCTGGCCATCGAGGCCGGTCAGCACCAGGGTGGTGGCGCTGCTGGCGCCGTTCAGCTGGATGCTGCCGTTGACCTTGCTGCCGTCCAGCTTGACGGTATCGGTCGCGACGGTGACTTCGGAGCCGACCTGGCTGCCCATCGCCAGGGTCTGCATGCTCTGCAGGATGCTGGCGTTGGCGGTGGTCATCTGCGACAAGTTCTGCAGCGCCTCGGTCTGCGACAGCTGCGACAGCTGGTTGACGTAGGCGGTCGGGTCCTGCGGCGACAGGGGATCCTGGTTCCGGATCTGCGCCACCAGCAGTTTGGTGAACATGTCGCGGTTCTCGCTGGTGCTCGCCTGGGTCGCGACCTTGGTCGAGCCCTGGGTGCCGGTGCCGTTGAACTGGCTGTTGGTGGTGGCGGTGGTGGCGACCATCAGCTTTCTCCCAGCTTCAGCAGCGACTGCTGCATCGACTTGATGCGGCCCAGTACTTCGACGTTGGTTTCGAATGCGCGCGAGGCCGACATCATGTCGGCCATCTCGGCTACTTCGTTGACGTTGGTGTAGTAGACCATGCCTTCGGCATCGGCCTTCGGATTGTCCGGCTCGTGCACGCGGCGCAGCGGCTCGGCGCTCTGCACCACGTCCAGCACGCGCACGCCGCCGCCGGCGGCATTGTCCATCGCGGCCGCGAACACCGGCTTGCGCGCGCGGTAGGCTTCCGCTTCCGAGCCGGCCGACACGTCGGCGTTGGCCAGGTTGCTGGCGATCGTGTTCAGACGCACCGACTGCGCCGCCATCGCCGAACCGGCGATCTGGGAGATATCTTTAAAGCCCATGCTGGTTGTGCCCTTTATTGGCCGTTGATGGCCTTGGCCAGGCCACGCAGCTGCATGTTGATGAAGGTGAGGCTGGTATTGAAGTCGGAGGCATTCTGCGAGAACGCGGCCTGCTCGACGCCGATCTCGACGGTGTTGCCGTCGGCGCTAGGGTGGTAGGGCACGCGGTACAGCGGCGAGTCGTCGCCGAGGCTCAGCTGGCCGTTGTCCGCATCCTGGCGTTCCTGCATCATGGCGCCGAAGTCGAGGTCGCGTGCGGTGAAGCCTGGCGTGCTCTCGTTCGCGATGTTGGCGGCCAACACCTTGGTGCGCTCGGCGCGTACCTCGAGCGCGTCGGCATGCACCCCGAGCGCGGCCTTGAAGTTAATCGTCATGTGCAGAAACCTCCGGTTTTATTTGAACTTCAGTGTGATTGGTTAGAATCAGGTTTTTCGCTGACGCTATTGTCTAATGATTGCTTTCCGTAAGGCAACCCTTGTTGCTTCGTCATTCGCACTATTTTGTGCGTTTGCACAAGCCGCCACGCAATCGATTCCGGTGCAAATCGAACAAGCCGCCCGTGCTGAGCTCGACCGGCAGATGGCCGCTGCCGGCTTGACGGAGCCGCAATTCGAGGTGTCCGTCGTCACCAGCCGCGCCGCGCCGCCGTGCGCCCAGAACGTCGCCATCGAAGCGCTGGACACCCGTTCTCCCCAGCGGATGCGCTTCCTGGCGCGCTGTAACGACACGCCCGGATGGCGGTACGAGTACATCGTCCGCGCCCGCGTGACGGCGATGGTGGCCATCGCCGCGGCGCCGATCGCGGCCAACGAAGCCTTGACGGATGCGCAAGTCACGATCGAGCGCCGTGATATTTCCAATATCGCCGATCCGATCAGTTCGCCTGATGAAGCTGTCGGACAAATGTCACGCCGCATGTTGCGTCCAGGAGACATTTTGCGCAGCGGGCAGCTCAGCGCCCCGGTCCTGGTCAAGCGCGGCGATGCGGTACTCATGGTTGCGCGCCGCGAAGGCGTCGAAGTCAGCACGGCCGGCGAGGCGATGGATGCCGGCGCGCGCGGCACCGTGGTCCGGGTGCGCAACGCCGGCAGCGGCCAGGTGGTGCGCATGCGCGTTGCCGGGCCGGGCACCGTGGAGCCCATCGACAGCGGGCTCAGCCGCTGATTCCCTGCAGCTTGCCTGCCAGCCGCGACAACTTCGCCGCGTAGCCCGGATCGGTCGCATAGCCGCCCTTGGCCAGCCCCGAGGCGAAGGCGTGGGCGTCGCTGCCGGCTCCCAGGGCGCCGCGGAAGCGCGGGTTAGCGATCAGCATCTGGGCGTAGTCGCGGAAGGCGCTGGCCTGGTCCGGATAGGCGCGGAAGCGCGCGCTCGTCTTGAGCGCGGCACCGCCGACGTATTCGGTGGTCGCCGATTCGGCGACGTCGCCGGCCCAGCCCTTGCCGGCCTTGATGCCGAACAGGTTGAAGCTCGAGCTGCCGTCGGCGTTGCGCAGCGGACGCTGGCCCCAGCCCGATTCCAGCGCGGCGTGGGCCGACACCAGTTCGGGCGCGACGCCCAGCTTGTCGGCCGCTTCCTTGGCCCAGGGCGCGATGCTCTCCAAAAACGCCTGCTGGTCGGGCGAGGCCTCGCCACCGTCGCCGACGATGGCGTTGGCGGCCTGGCTTGCGCGCGCCTGCCATATGCTCCCTTCCGCGCTCAGCGTCGCATTACTGCCGCCGCCGAAGCTGTCGCCGCTGCCGTTCTGGATGAAGGACGCGACTTCTTCCTGGACCGAGCCGAAGATGTTCCCGAAGCCGCTGCCGCCGCCGATGCCCGCCGTCGGGCGGGTCGCTGCGGTCGGCGCGGTCGCCGTGATCGAGGCAGTGGTGAATTCAGTCTGGCGCATAGAGCTGGTCCTCGCCGTGCAGCACGCGCTGCATCACGGTGTACTGGTCGGCCATCAGGTTGCCGTTGCGGGCGGTGGCCTCTTTGCAGTCGCGCACCTGCTGCTCCAGCTGCTGCCAGTCGGCCGTGGCGCGGCCGCGCTGCGCGGCCGGCAGGCCGTTCAGCATGTCGTCCATGGTGGCGCTGGCGCCGTGCAGGGCGCGCACCAGCTGCACGCGCTGCTGGCGGCGCTGCTCCATGGCGTCGAGCTGGGGCATCAGTTCGCCGGCCAGTTCGCCGAGTTCGGCGGCGCGGTGGCGCAGCGCGGCCTGGAACTGGCGCTCCAACAGGTCGCGGATGACGGCGCAGGATTGCATGTCGTGCCGGATACCGTCCAGCAGGCGGGCGACAGCCTGGTCGCGGGTCAGACGGCCCATCGTCAGCCCTGACTGCCGTGGAAGCGCTGGATCAGGCCCGCCAGGCGGCCGGCGTCGAAGGGCAGCTCGCCCTTCTGCAGGGCGTCGCGCAGTTCGGCGACCCTGGCGGCGTCGAAGTCGGGCAGGGCTTTCAGCGCGCCTTGCGCCGGCTGCAGTACGCTCGATTCGAGCGCTTCGCTGGCGGCGACGGGGGCTGCGGCGGGAGCGGCCACGGGACCGCCGGCCTGCGGCGTGATCGTGATGGAAGGTGTGGAGGCGCCAGTGATCTTCATGCGGGATCCTCGGGTTTTGGATTGAATCGTCATGGTTTCTTCGGCAATTGGCTGCGCAGTTCCTTGAGCGCGTCCTCGCCCGGCTTGGTGATCGACACGTCCTTGCCCAGGTCTTCGGTCTGGGCGGGCGTACCGAACATCGCGGTAATGGAGGCGGCCTGTTTCGTCGTCAGGATCAGCAGTTCGATACGGCGGTTGACGGCGGCGTCGGGTTTGGCGGCATCGACCGGCGCGCGGTCGGCCATGCCGACCACCTGCAGGACGCTTTCCTTGCGCATGCCGCCGATCAGGAGCTGGGAGCGCGCAGCCAGCGCGCGATGGGCCGACAGGCTCCAGTTGGAGTAGCTGTTCGGGTCCTTGCTAGTGTACTGCAAGGAGTCCGTATGACCTACGACCAGCATCTGATTTTCCATGTTTTCGAACAGCGGCGCCATTGCGCGCAACAGTTTTGAAAAACGGTCAACGGGAATCGGGCTGCCGCGCACGAACATGCCCTGGCGATCGGTATCGTGCAGCATCACGCGCAGGCCTTCCGGTGTGACCACGGTGGCCAGGTTCGATGCCAGGCCGGCATCGGCGCTCATCTTCTGCAGGGCGCGGGCCAGCGCCGCCAGCTCGGACGGCGATTCGTAACGGGTGTTCGCGGTGGCCTTGCCGCCGGCGTCCGGCCCCTGCGCGCCGCCGTTCGCCTTCGGCATCGGGAAACGTTCGATCACGCTGCCGCTCGGATTGCCGGCGATTTCGTGCTTGCCGCCGCTGCCTTCGATCAGGCCGGCCGCGGTGTTGTCGCGCACGATGCTCTTGAGCGTCGAGGCCTCGCGCGCGGCGATCAGCCACAGCACCAGGAACAGCGCCATCAACGCCATGCAGAAGTCGGCGAATGCAACCTTCCACGCGCCGCCGTGCTCGTCGTCCTGCTGCTTGCCGCCGCCACGCTTGACGATGGTCTCCTCGTGGTGCTTCTCGCCTTTTTTTGCTGCTTGCATGCCGCTCGTCCCCGTCTATATCAAGCGCGCTTCTTGGCGGCGCCGGCGTCTTCGCCGTCGGCCATGGCGTTGATCCAGGTTTCCAGCTGGGCGAAGCTCGGCTTGGTGTTCAGCTGGATCAGGCGGCGGCCGGCGTCGATCGCCAGCAGCGGCGGCTTGCCGGCCACGTGGGTGCACAGCACGACCTTCACGGTCTCCATGGTCGACGCTTCCGAGTTCACCAGCTGCTTCATCATGTTCGAGATCGGATCCAGCACGCCGTAGCAGAAGAAGATGCCGATGAAGGTGCCGACCATTGCCGCGCCGATGTGCTCCGCGATCTCGGCGGTGTCGGCGCCGCCGCCGACCGAGTTCATGGTCATCACGATGCCGAGCACCGCGGCCAGGATGCCGAAGCCCGGCATCGCCTCCGCGATCTTGTGCAGCGACTTCGAGGGCTGCATCAGCTCTTCGTGGATGGCGTCCAGCTCCTGTTCCAGCACGCCTTCCAGCTCGTGGGCGTTGATCTTACCCATCGCCATCAGGCGGAAGTTATCGACGATGAAGGCCAGCAGCTTGGGCTCTTCGAGGATCAGCGGATAGCGCTGGAACATCGGGCTTTCCTTGGGCGCCTCGACGTGGGCGTCGAGCGCCTTCAGGCCGCCGGCGGCGGTCTGCAGCAGCTCGTACATCAGCAGTAGCAGCTGGCGCTGGAATTCCGAGTCGTGCTTCTGGCGGCCGATGATCTTCCTGAACTGGACCAGCAGCTCGGACAGCACGTGCTTGGGATTGCCCACCACCAGGGCGCCGACGGCGGCGCCGACGATGATGAGCATTTCGATGGGCTGCCAGATGGCGCCGACGGTGCCGCCCATGAAGGCAAAGCCGCCGAATACGGCGCCCAGCACGATCAGGATGCCAAGGATTTGCATGTTGTTACCTTTCTTGTTTGGTCGTTCAGGCCTGGGCCAGCGCCGCTTTCATCTTGGCCAGCGCGCTCTTGTTCAGCTGGCAGACACGGGCATCGGACAGGTCGAGCACGGCCGCGATTTCCTTGTAGCTGAGCTCGAATTCGTAAATCATCTGGATCACGCGCTGCTCGCGCTCGGACAGGGCGTTCAGCGCCTGTTCGAGACTGCGGCGCACCATGAACTGTTCTTCCGGACCCGGCGCGCTCTGGGCGCGGTCGGTCGCTTCCTGCAGCACGTCGTCGAAGCTGAGCAGCTCCTCGGCGACGTCGTCCAGCAGGAACTGGCGCCATTCTTCCTGGCTGATGCCGAGCGCTTCCGCGGCTTCCCGGTCGTTCGGTTCGCGGCCCAGCTTGCGGGTGAGGGCGCGCACGGCGTCGCGCATCTTGTGGCTGTCCTGGCGCACCGCGCGCGGACGCCAGTCCTGGCGGCGCAGTTCGTCGAGGATGGCGCCGCGCACGCGCAAGGACGCGTAGCTGGCGAAGCCGGTGTCCGGCGTGCCGTAGCGGCGTAGCGCCTCCAGCAGGCCGATCAGGCCGATCTGTTCCATGTCCTCGCGTCCCATCGCGCCCGACACCTGCGAATTGAGCTGGCGTGCGATGCGCTTGACCAGTGGCGCATAGGCCACCAGGTGGCGCTGCTCCTCCGCGGCGCTCATCGCCGCATGCATGGCGGCGCCGGCGTACTCGGTGCTGGCGTAACTGTCGGCGTAGTCGGTCATGTAACCCACATTGTCCCCGGCTGTTATTCGATGATCAGTTTGCCGATCATGACTTCCGCAAACGGCTTTTCCGCATGCTTGCGCTCATAGTCGGCATTGAAGGCGCGATTCAGCTGCTCGGCATATTTTTCGACCGTCATGGTCGAGGCCTCGTCCATCGTGAAGCTCGACAGCGTGCTCACGGCCAGGCTGCGCAGCAGCGGCAGGTTTTCCTTGGTTTCCTTTTCCCTGGACGGCTCGGTGGCCAGCACCAGGTCGGTCGACAGGTAGTGGCTCTCGCCTTCGTTCGGGCCGCGGCGCAGCATCACGATGACCTTGTCGAGGGTGACGTATTTCATCGGTTTGGCAGCCTTCGGCTTTTCCCCGGCTTCCTTCTTGTCCGCACCCGCGGCGACCGCCGGCTTGGGCATGAACCACCACACGGCGCCACCGGCGCCGGCGGCGCTCAGGATCACGGCGCCGGCAATGGCGATGATAGTTTTCATTTTGCTCATCGTTGTCTGACCTTAGTCGCGTCCGCCCAGGGTGAAAGCGGACGAGTTGTTGCCTGCTTCGGCCAGGGCGCGGCCGGGCTGATTGTCTTCCTGCTCGCGGTCCTGCTGGCGGCCGCGGCCTTGCTGCGGATCGCCGAACGGTGCCGCGCCGTTCTTCGGCGCCGGAGCGACCGTCACGGCGACCTCGGTGAACTGGCGCTGCGACAGGTCACTGCGCAGGTTGTCGCTGACGGTTTGCAGTTGGCGCAGCACCTCGCTGTTGGAGGCCGAGATGTTCACCTCCAGTGCGCCGGCATTGTGGCGGATCGCGATGTCGATGCGGCCCAGTTGCGGCGGCTCGAGCCGGATCACGGCCTGCTCGATGCCATTGCCGACCTGGACGTTCATGCGCTGGCCGAGCGCTTCCTGCAGGCTCTGGCGCCAAGCGGTCGGCGGGCCGGCCAGCTTGACGGTGTCGGCGGCCGCTGCGTTCGGCGCCGGCTGCGATGCGATCGCGCCGGCGAGGGCGGCGCGGTCCGGCGTACCGGCCGGCGCAGCATTGCCGGCGCCTCCACGTTCGCTGCCCGCATCCTGGCCGCCGCTGTTCGTGGTGCCGGCATCGGCCTGCGCATGGACGGCGAGGCGCACCGCCGGCACGGCGTCCGGCTGGACCTGGCGCGCGGCCGGGGCCGACGCGGTGTCGACGGCCGGCGGCAGGGCCAGGGCGCGGTCCGGCGTCGCGGCGCGGCGGCCATCGGCGAAGGCTGCGGTGACGGCCGCGGTAGCGCCGGTGGATTTGGTGTCGTCACCGGACTGCGCGCCCGAGGGCTGCGCGGCCTGCACTGCCTGCGCCACCTGGACCGGGGTCAGGGGCATCAGCGGCATCGCCATCGCGGCCAGCAGCGCGCCATCCTGCGGCTGCTGCGCGGCACCGGCGCCGGCGCCGTCGTCGGCGGCCTTGTCCGGCGTGGCGGCAGCGGCGTCACGTGCCTGGGGCGTGGCGTCCACGGCGGCGCCGTCGGCCGGCAGGCTGGCCTGGGCCGTCAGTGCGACGGCCTGCGACTGTGCGTCGAGCCAGGCGGCGAAGGGCTGGCTGGGCGCGCCCGGCTGGGCGGCGGTCGGCTGGGCGGCGCCCGTGGCGTCGGACGCAGCCTGGGCCGGCTGGGCCGAGTCGGCATTCCTGGCAGCGGCGCCGGCGGATTGGGTGACGGTATTCAGCATCATCATGGTCAAGCCTGGCTCGGGGCCGGTTCGGTTGCGTCGTGCATGGCATAGGCCATCCAGCCATCCTTGTTGGCGCGCATGTCGTCCATGCGGTCTTTCAGGGCACTGGCGGCGGCGGCGACGGCGTCGGCGGCGTGATCGTGGGCTTCGCGCAGGCGCTGCAGGGCCGCGCGCTCGGCGCCGCTCAGCGGGCCGGCGGCGGCGAGCGCGTCGAGTTGCGGGGCCAGCGCGCGCGTCATCTGCGCCACCTGTTCCCAGGCGGCGCCGTCGGCCGCGCTGCGCAGCGACTCGGCGGTGCGGAGGAGGGCGGCCGACTTATCCATTGCGCGCCTGTACGCCGGCCCAACCCTGGCGAATGGTGGTGAGGACCTTCACGACTTCGTCGACCATCGCCGGGTCCTGCTTGACGCCCGCGGCATGCAGGTGCTGGGTGCAGAAATCATAGAGGTTTGCCAGGTTGGCGACGACCTGTCCACCGCCTTCGAAATCGAGGGAGCTGGAAAGGCCGTTGATGATGTCGTTGCACTTGTTGATGCTGGCGGCGCGGGCTTCGTAGCGCTTGGCGACGATGTGGGCGCGGGCGCGTGCCAGCTCTTCGAGCAGGCCGTCGGTAAGCAGCAGCACCAGCTCGATCGGCGAGGCGCGCGAGGTCTGCGCCTCCAGGTTGACGGCGTGGTAGCTGCCGTAGGCTTCTTGATAAGACATCGGAATATCTCTTAGTTTGACTTGTCGTTGCCGAAGAGCGCGTCGAACATCGACACGTTGCTGTTCATCCTCGCCTGCAGGGTCTGCAAGTCGGTGAACTGCTTCAGGTAGCGGTCGTACGCGGCGTTGTACTGCGCATCCAGGTCGGACTGGCGCTTGGTCAGCGAGCTTTGCAGCTTGGTGATGGAATCGTTGCGTTGGGTGATCTGGCCGGTGGTGCTGTTGCTCCACTGGTTCAGGTAGGTGTTCAGCGAGCCCGCGATGCCCGTCGGGCTGCCGGTGCTGGCCGATCCGATCAGTTTGTCCAGGCTGGTCGGATCGAGCGCCAGCTGCTTGCTCAGGCGCCCCGTATCGAGGCTCAGGCTGCCGTCGCGTGCGGCGGTGATGCCATACGAGGCCAGCGACGGGCTGCCGGTCGCGCGCAGCATGCTGACCAACCTGCTTTGCAGGGCGCGGACACCGGCGTCGTGCGCGAATGCGCCAGGGCTGGCGCCGGTCGACGGATCGCCCGGATCGACCATGCCGTCGATGACGGACTTGAGCTTGTTGTAGGCGTCGACGAAAGCCTGCACATTCGATTGCGTGGCGCTGGTGCTGGTGCCCACGGTCAGGGTAAACGGGCTTTCGTCCGCCGTCTGGGCGCGGGTCACGGTCAGCGACACGCCGTCGATGTTCGTGAAGGTGTTCGAGGGCTGGATGATCGGGGTGCCGGTGGTCGAGCTGCTGGCGCCGTACAGGAGAATCGCATCCTTGGCTTCGGTGGTCACCGTGCGCTGGCCGAGTGCCAGGCTGCCGGCAAGCGTGGTGCCGGCGGCGCTCGGATCGAGCCAGACATTGTTGGCTACGCCGGTGTTCGCCGACGTCAGCACCAGTTGCGGCACGCCGTTGATCGTGACCACGCCAGCCGATACCCGGCCGGCGTTGGTCGGCTCGCTGTTGATCGCGGCGGCGATCTCGCGCGCGCTCAGGCTGCCGTCGTTATCGGTATCGGCGGCGGCTTTCAGCTGGACCGTGAATTGCCCGGTCTGCGTGGCCGACGGCGAAGGCGGCGTCGTCGCCGGCGTCTTGGGCGGCGCCAGCGTGAGCGTCAGCTGTCCGCCGATGTCGCCGTTCTGAGGGACCTGGTAGGACGCCTGTCCCGCCGTCGCCACCTGCTGGACGAACAGCTTGTAGGTGCCCGCCGCAGCGGTCGACTTCGCGGTCGCGCTGCCGACGGTGGTGTTGGACAGGGTCGCGCTCTGGGCCAGCATCGTCTTGCCGATGCCGGTCAGGGAACCCAGGCTGGTCTGGAAGGCGGAGATCGCCGAGCCCAGTTTCGACAGCGCGGTCGAGGTGGCGCTGGCGCTCTTGGTCTGGCTGGTCAGCATTTCCTGCGCGGTCGCGGTCAGCTTCTGTGCCATCGCCTGCGCGGTGCTGGTCGGATCGTAGGTTGGGGCGTTAATACTGGACATGCTTGCTCCTTATTGATTTGCCAGCCACGACTGCGTGGCGATGTCGTCTTCCTGTTTGCGCTGGGCGCGGTCCTGCTCGCGCGCGAACGCGGCTTCGTGCTGGGCCAGCACCTTGCCGAGCAGCTCGCGCCTGGTCCAGGCCTGGGCCAGGTTGCGCTGCGAGACCGCCATGTTCGCGTCAATCAGGTGCAGGTCGGTGCGCTGGTTGTCGGCCAGCGCGAACACGGCCTGTTTGTAGTTGCCGCAATTGGCCGCCAGGGCCGGCGACAGCTTGGCCCCGGGCTGAGCCGACGGGCCGCTGCCGACCGCGAGGTCGGTCAGGCGCTCGACGGTGGCCTGGTAGCGCGCGCGCATCGCTTCCTGCTTGGCCAGGTCGGCCTGCAGGCGTTCGACTTCGGTGCTGCGCAGGCGCACCAGGGTGCCGAGGCTAGTGATCGTATTCTGCTTGCTCATGCCATCATCGCCATCAGCTGGTCGACGCAGGGGCCGAAGGGCGCATCTTCGCGCGTGCCCTGGCACAGGAAGGCTTCGATGTGCGGATGCAGCTTCACTGCGCGGTCGGTTTCCGGGTCGGCGCCCGGCTGATAGGCGCCGAGCGGGATCAGGTCGCGCACGCGCGCATGCTTCGCCATCGCCGCCTTCAGCCTGCGTGCTGCCTGAGCATGATCGGGCGTGACCACCTGGGCCATGCAGCGGCTGATCGACTGGGCGACGTCGATCGCCGGGTAGTGGCCGCGTTCGGCCAGCTCGCGGGTCAGCACGATGTGGCCGTCGAGGATGGCGCGCGCGCTGTCGACCACCGGGTCCTGCTGGTCGTCGCCTTCCGCCAGCACGGTGTAGATGGCGCTCATGCTGCCGTTCGGGTTCTCGCCGTTGCCGGCCGATTCGCACAGCTGTGGCAGATTCGAGAATACCGACGGCGGATAGCCGCGCGTCGCCGGCGGTTCGCCCAGCGACAGCGCCACTTCGCGCAGCGCCATCGCGTAGCGGGTCAGCGAATCGCACAGCAGCAGCACGTTCTGGCCGCGGTCGCGGAAGTGGGCGGCGATCGCGTGGCACAGTTCGGTCGCCATCACCCGCATCAAGGGGCTTTCGTCGGCCGGCGCCACCACCAGCACAGCTCGACGCAAACCCTCGGGGCCGAGCGACTTCTCGACGAATTCGCGCACCTCGCGGTTACGTTCGCCGATCAAACCGACCACGATCACGTCGGCCACGGTCTGGCGCGTGATCAGGCCGAGCAGGACCGACTTGCCGACACCGGAACCGGCCATCAGGCCGACGCGCTGGCCCTTGCCGAGCGTGAGCATCGAATTGATCGCGCGCACGCCGACGTCCAGCGGCTCTTCCACCGGCGCCTTGCGCAAGGGATTGACCCTGGGCGGCGTGGTGGACAGGGTCTGGTCGCCGCCGAGGCGGCCCAGGCCGTCGATCGGCTCGCCCAGGCCGTTTACCATGCGGCCCATCCACGAGGGGCCGATCTGGATGCTGGACGGGCCGCTGATGGGCAGTACGCGGGCGCCGGTCACCAGGCCGTCGGCCTTCTTGAACGGCATCAGGTAAGTCACCTTGTCGCGAAAGCCGACCGCCTGCGCGTCCAGCCAGTCGCCGTCGACCAGTTCGACGCGGCAGCGCTGGCCGGTGTGCAGCTTCACGCCGACGCTCTCGAGCAGCAGGCCCTGCACCGCGACCAGGCGCCCGGTGGGCGTGGCCACCGGCACCGCGCCGATGTCGAGCGAACGCAGGGTCTGGGCCAGCGCGCTCACGCTTCCTCCGCCTCTTCGGCAGCCAGGCCTTCACGCACCTGCTCCATGCAGGCGGCAAGACGGCCCTGGCAGCCGGCATCGACTTCGTGATCGCCGGCCTTGACGCGGCATTCGCCCGGCTCCAGGCTCGGGTCGGCCAGCAGGTTCCACTTCCTGGCCCGCTTCGGATCCAGTTCCTGGATACGCTTGAGTTCTTCGGGGTTGAGCAGCACCTCGACCTCGTCGCGGGTCGGCGGCATCGCCGCCAGCGCCTCGTCCACCAGCGCCAGCATCTGCACCGGCTGCAGCGCCAGTTCGGCGCGGATCACCTGGCGGGCGATCTTGCCGACCAGGTCCACCACTTCCTTGCGCTGGGCATTCTTGAATTCGGTCTTCAGCTCCGTCAGGGCGCGCAGCATGGCGTCGATCGGCCTGGACATCGTTTCCAGCTCGGCGAGCGCCTGCTGGCGGCCTTCCTCGATGCCGCGCGCGAGGCCTTCGGCGTGGCCGGCATCGTAGCCGTCGCTGCGGCCCTGCTCGACGCCGACGTCGTAGCCGTCCTGCTGGCCCTGGCGAAAGCCGTCGGCCATCGCGCCCTGCCAATCCTGTTCCGCGGTGGTCGAGTTTGATGCGGGCGAGGCGCTGCTGCTGGCAGCCAGGAATTGGGCCAGGGGCGGGAAGTGATAAGGCCGGAACTGCTTCATTCGGCGGTCGCCTCGGCGAACAGCTGGACTTCGATTTCACCGTTGTCGGCCAGGTCCTTCACGGCAGCCATGATCTCGCGGCGGGTCTGCTCGATGCGCGACATCGGCACCGGGCCGGAGCGGCGCATCAGGTCTTCGAAGCTCTGTGCCTGGCGCTTCGGCATCGCGCCCAGGATCGCATCGCGCAGGGCCGGCTCGGCGCCCTTGAGGGCGATGGCCCACTGCTCCAGCGGGATCTCGTCCAGCAGGCGCGTGATGGTCTGTTCGGTCTGTTTCGACAGGATGAAGAAGTCGTACATCGACATCTCGATCTGCGACACGACTTCCGGATCGTGGGCGCGCAGCAGCTCGACCATGGTGGCGCGGTTGTTCGGCAGGCGGTTCAGGATCTCGGCCGCCTGGCGCACGCCTTCCACGGTGGCGCTCTGGGTGTCGAGCGCGGACAGGCAGCGCTGCACCAGCTCTTCCAGTTCGGCCAGCAGCTCGCGGTCGATCTCTTCCAGGCGCGCCAGGTTCAGCAGCACCAGTTCGCGGCCTTCTTCCGGCAGCGCGTCGATGATCTGGCCGGCCAGCGCGGGCGGCAGGAAGGCCAGGAACACGGCCTGCATCTGCACGTGCTCGGCTGCGATGTAGTCGGCCAGCCACTTCGGCGAGGCGTACTGCAGGCGCGCCATCATCGGACGGATGGCGTCGCCGTAGATCGTATTGAGCACGCTGTTGGCGATCTCGCTGCCGAGCGCCAGGTCGAGCGAGCGCTTCAGGTAGTTGCGCGAGGCGCCGTGCAGGCCACTCTGCTGGCGGTAGTCGTCGAAGAACTTCTGGATCGAGTTCTTCACGGCGTCGACCTTGATGCCGCTCATCCGGCTCATCACGTGGGTCAGCTCGATCAATTCCTCGCGCTCGAGGCAGCGCAGCACGGCCGCCGCCGGTTCCTCGCCGATCGACAGCAGCACGATCGCGGCCTGTTCGACCGGGGTCAGCGCCACTTCCTGCACGTCGTTATTGTTCAGATCCGCCATTTTTCTTCTGCACCCATTGTTTGACCACTTCCGCCACCCGTTCCGGCTCCTTGCCTGCCAGGACCCGCAGGTGGTCGACCATCACGTCCACGGCCGAACCGGCCGGTGGCAAATCATAGTTTTCCAGCAGCGGCTGGACCGGCATCGCGCCGCCCAGCGAAGGCGTGCCCGCCGCCGGCAGCGCTGCCGCCGCGGCGCCCGCCAGTGCCGGCG